>NZ_JBXARS010000004.1:0-390881 GCF_058808515.1 Bacillus sp. GW821-FHT11D08 | reverse complement strand
CAATCACCGATAAACTATCGGCAATTGGCTGTTTAAAAGGTGTTTTGACCCCTGTCTCAAAAACGGGGGGCAGTCCCTCAGGCAGGGTGTTTTTTATACTGTCCTCACAGTCCCCGAATGTGAACAATTCAAAACGAAAGCGGGCAGTTTGAACGGTATATGCCGACAAGCGGTCAGGATTGCGAAGTGATGCGGAATATCTATCTGATCCCAATGCCGCCTGGATTCCGCCCGCATACAAAGGAAAGGTCAGAGACCCGGCATGATTATATTGACTGCCCGGATGTGTTCAGGTTTGGCGAGGGAAGGTGACAGTATCCGCCGCCAAATCAGGTGTGACCGCTTTAATCAGAGACGGCCCCTGGCGGATCAGGCAGACATGACGGGAAACTGATCAGATACTGTATAGATGGTTCTGACGGCTGGGAGAGTGTCGTCTCCGTTTATAAGTAATAAAAAACACCTCCAAGCTGAGTGCGGGTTTCAGCTTGGAGGTGCGTTTATTTTTTCAGCCGTATGACAAGGTCGGCATCAGGTGTGACAAATACGGTGTGCTGGCTGTCATAGGTGACAAATCCGGGCTTTGCGCCGTTTGGCTTTTTCACGTGTCTGATTTTTGTATAATCAACGGGAACGGAGCCGGAATCTTTCGCTTTGGAAAAATAAGCGGCGATCGCAGCCGCCTCCAGTATGGATTGTTCATCCGGATCGCTGCTTTTAATCACAACGTGGGAACCCGGAATGTCTTTCGTGTGGAACCATAAATCATCCCTTGCGGCAGCTTTTGTCGTTAAGTATTCATTTTGTTTATTGTTTTTGCCGACAAGAATCGTCAATCCCCGTGAAGATTCATATTGCTCCAAAACAGGAACGTGCTGCTTCTGTTTTTTCTGTCCTCGCTGCTGTTTCGGTCGCAGATATTTGCCTTCCACAAGCTCTTCCCTTATTTCGTGAATATCCTTTGTGGAGGCGGAGGAGAGCTGCTGGATCAGCTGATCGAAATAAGCGATTTCCTCCTCGGCCAGACGGATCTGTTCTTTTACCACCTCGACGGAATTCTTCGCCTTTTGGTACTTTGTAAAATACATCTGCGCGTTTTCTGACGGTGTTTTGTTCGGATTTAAAGGGATGGTCACCGTCTTACTTTCTTCATCATAATAATTGATGACTTCCGCTTCCTTGTCACCTTTTTTCAGCATATACAAATTTGCCGTCAGCAGTTCGCCGTATAGCTGGAATTCCTTCGCATTCTCTGAGTAGTCGAGCGTCTTTTCCAGCTTTTTTATCTTATTGGCGTTCTTTTTCCGTTCATTTGCGACAAACCGCTCGAGATCCTGAGCCTGCTGTTTGACGCGGTCGCGTTCCGCCTTGCCGAAATAAAACCGGTCCAACAGCTCACTCAGTGAGTGAAAGGTGCGCTCCTCTCCGTTTACATGTGTGAGAGACAGGAGATAAAAGTATTCCTTTCCGCCGGCTGTCGTAATGTTCGGTGTAAACCTGCAATCTTTCACGGCATGGAACATTTCAATCAGCGTCTTCGGCAGCGTTATTTTGTTAGCGAGGCCCGCTCTGTGCACGGCTTCTTTTGCAAACAGCGGAGAAACACCGGAGAAATGTCTGACGATCTGCTGGTCAAGCCGTCCTTCCTGAAAACTGAGATAACGCAAAACGTCCTCTTCATCCGCGGCAAGCGGCGAAATTTTTTCCTGAGCGGGAGGAAGCTTGTAATCATAGCCCGGCAGAACGGTCCGGTAGCTGTTCATCGACGGAGATAGATGTTTCAGCCCGTCGATGATGGCTCCTTCTCCGTCAGTCAGAATAATATTGCTGTGCCGTCCCATAATTTCAACATACAGCGTTCTGACGGTTTCGTCGCCGATTTCATTTCTGCTTTTTATGCGGAATATCATAATCCGGTCTAATCCGGCCTGTTCTATTTTCTCAATAAATCCGCCTTCTATATGCTTTCTGAGCAGCATACAAAACATCGGCGGCTCGCTCGGATTTTCATAGGCCTGGTTTGTCATGTGCACCCGTGAATAGCTCGGATGCGCCGATAATAATAATTTATGGTTTTTTCCGTTAGCGCGGATATGAAATATCACATCGTGCTTAAAAGGCTGATGGACTCTCGTAATCCGGCCTCCGGCGATCCGGCTGTTTAATTCATGTGTCATTCCGTATGTAAACATGCCATCAAAAGACATATAAAACACCCTTTCCTTCTTCCTGCATTCGATAATTATAGCATGAAAAGGGACGAGTCAGAATAAGCTTGTTTACAGAGTGACATCTCTAAAGCGAGGCAGGGGAGTGGACGAGAAGAATGAAGTTTCATGAAATGGGACAAACCGATTTGCTGAAAGCAACAAATACGTCCATTAAACAGGGGTTGACCGAAAAAGAGGTGAAAAAACGCCTTGAAAAGCACGGACCGAACGAGCTTCAGGAGGGCAAGAGGACACCGGCGATCGCCGTGTTTTTCGCCCAATTTAAAGATTTTATGGTGCTCGTGCTGCTGGCGGCAACCTTAATATCCGGGTTTTTAGGCGAATATGTAGATGCCGTAGCGATTATGGCGATTGTATTTGTCAATGGGGTTCTCGGTTTTTTTCAAGAGCGGCGGGCGGAAAAGTCTTTACATGCATTAAAAGAGCTGTCAACGCCGTATGTGTCAGCGTTGCGGGACGGGAGCTGGAAGAAAATTCAGTCCAAGGAGCTTGTTCCCGGCGATATCATGAAATTTTCAAGCGGCGACCGGATTGGCGCGGATGTGCGGATCGTTGAAGCGAAAAGCCTTGAAATTGAGGAATCGGCGCTGACCGGGGAATCAATTCCGGTGGTTAAACAAGCTGATAAACTGAGAAAGCCGGATGTTTCGTTAGGCGACATCAGCAATATGGCGTTTATGGGTACGATCGTAACGCGCGGCAGCGGTGTCGGCGTCGTCGTCGGTACAGGAATGAATACGGCAATGGGGAAAATCGCCGATATGCTGGAATCCGCCGGCAGCCTTTCAACACCGCTGCAGCGAAGACTTGAAGAGCTCGGCAAAATTTTAATTATCGTCGCGCTCCTTTTAACGGTATTGGTCGTTGCAGTCGGCGTCTTACAGGGACATGAGCTTTACAGCATGTTTTTGGCCGGGGTGTCATTGGCCGTCGCCGCGATTCCGGAAGGGCTTCCCGCCATTGTTACGGTGGCATTATCAATCGGCGTCCAGCGCATGATCAAACAAAAATCAATTGTCAGAAAGCTCCCGGCGGTTGAAACATTGGGCTGCGCCTCTGTCATTTGTTCTGATAAAACCGGCACGCTGACACAAAACAAAATGACCGTCACCCATATGTGGTCAGGGGGAAAAACATTTAAAGTGTCAGGCATCGGCTATGAGCCGGAGGGCGTTTTCACCCGAGATGAGCGGGAAATCAAGCCGAAAGATGAGAAGATTCTTGAACAGATGCTGGTTTTCGGCGCGTTGTGCAACACATCCGAAATCGCACTGAAAGACGGCCATTATGTACTCGACGGCGATCCGACAGAAGGAGCGCTGCTGACGGCTGCAAGAAAGGGCGGCTATTCAAACGATTGGCTCAGCGGGCACTACCGCGTGGTTGCCGAGTTTCCGTTTGACTCCGTCCGCAAAATGATGACCGTCATTGTAGAGGATCAGGAAAAAAAGCAGTTCGTCATCACTAAAGGAGCGCCCGATGTGCTGATTGACCGCTCGTCACATCTGATGTACGACGCAAGAAGCGCGCCATTTTCTGGAGAAAAGAAAGCAGAAACGGAAGCGGTTCTGAAAGAGCTGGCGTCGCAAGCTTTGCGTACGATCGCGATTGCTTATAAACCGCTTAAGCCCGGAGAAAAGCCGACAATGAAGCAGGCGGAAAAAAATCTGACGATGCTCGGCTTGTCAGGCATAATTGATCCGCCCCGTCCGGAGGTCAGACAGGCGATTAAAGAATGCCGTGAAGCCGGCATTAAAACGGTTATGATCACAGGGGATCACGTCGAAACGGCAAAGGCCATTGCGAAAGATTTGCGTCTTCTTCCGAAAAAGGGGCGTGTGATGGACGGGAAGACGCTGAATGAGCTTACGGAGAAAGAACTTATCGAAACGGTCGATGATGTCTACGTCTTCGCACGCGTGTCGCCTGAACATAAATTGAAAATCGTCAAAGCGTTCCAGGAAAACGGACACGTCGTCGCCATGACGGGAACGGATGTGGCAAAGGAAGCCTCTTCTCTCATTCTGGTAGATGATAACTTTGCTACGATTAAATCAGCCATAAAAGAGGGACGGAACATCTATGAAAATATAAGAAAATTCGTCCGGTATTTGCTCGCCTCCAACGTCGGTGAAATTTTAGTGATGCTGTTTGCGATGCTTCTCGCTCTGCCGCTGCCGCTCGTTCCGATTCAGATATTGTGGGTGAACTTAGTCACTGACGGGCTGCCGGCGATGGCCCTCGGTATGGATCAGCCGGAAGGAGACCTGATGAGGCGGAAGCCGCGGCATCCGAAAGAAGGAGTGTTTGCGAGAAAACTGGGCTGGAAAGTCGTATCAAGAGGGTTTTTAATCGGAGCTGCAACCATTTTAGCGTTTATCATCGTCTATCACCGCAATCCTGAAAATCTGCCCTACGCACAGACCGTTGCATTCGCGACTCTTGTCCTGGCTCAGCTTATACACGTGTTTGACTGCCGGAGCGAAACGTCTGTTTTCTCCCGGAATCCGTTTGAAAATATCTATCTGCTCGGGGCCATCATTTCTTCTATCTTCCTGATGGTCATCGTCATCTATTATCCGCCGCTGCAGCCGATTTTCAAAACAGTGCCGATTACGCCGGGCGATTGGATGCTGATTATCGGTATGTCGGGCATACCTACTTTTTTGCTGGCGGGTTCACTTTTGACAAGAAAAAAATAATTCCATATGATATAATCTTAGGGGTAATAGCATGTCTATTGCCCTTTTATTTTGATAACGGGAAAGAATTGGGTGTTTCATATGATACGGAGTATGACAGGCTTCGGCAGCGCAAGCAGCACAAAAGGCGATCTCTCGGCAACCGTTGAATTGAAATCCGTCAATTACCGGTTCAAAGAAGTGAACGCCCGCCTGCCACGGCCTTTGCTATATGTAGAGGATAAGCTGAAACAAACGATATTGCAGCATATACAGCGCGGAAGAGTAGAGCTGTTTCTCACTGTAAACAGTGACGCGCTCATAAAAAGAAGCCTGAACATCGATTGGGAGCTCCTTGATGAATATGTGAGCGCCGCACGCGTCATGAAAGAGCGCTACAGCCTGGCCGCAGAACCCGATGCAATGGAGTTCTTTAAATTTGAACATATTGCGCAGATACACGAAGAACAGATGCGTGATGACAAGCTTGAAGAAGTCATCAGGGAAGCCGCTGAGCTGGCTGTAAAGGAACTTTGTGACATGAGGGAAAAAGAAGGACGGCTTTTGGCGGAAGACTGCTTTCTGCACATTGAGCGGCTTGAGACGCTGTCCGAACAGGTGAAAGAGCGCGCTTCGGCCGTTGTTATTCAATACCGCGAGCGTCTTTACGCCCGAATGAAGGAATGGACGGAGGATGCGCTCGACGAAAGCAGGCTGATCACGGAATGCGCCATTTTCGCCGATCGTTCTGATATAACGGAAGAAATTACCAGATTGAAGAGCCATTTTGTTCAGTTCCGTGATATATTAAAAGAAGGCGGGGCAGTCGGCCGCAAACTTGATTTCCTTGTTCAGGAGCTTAACCGAGAAGCGAACACGATCGGCTCAAAAGCCAATGATCATCAAATCACAAAGCTTGTCGTTGAAATGAAAAGTTCTATTGAAAAATTGAAGGAACAAGTGCAAAATATAGAATAGCGACTGTGCGTATTGTTTACAGACGGCCTCTTCAGGTTACACTAGAGACGTCTATTTTACAGGGGGAACGTAGAAGATGACGATTAAACTGATTAATATCGGATTTGGCAATATCATCTCCGCCAATCGGATGATTTCGATTGTCAGCCCGGAGTCTGCGCCAATAAAGCGAATGATCCAGGATGCAAGAGACCGCGGAATGCTAATAGACGCTACATACGGACGAAGAACCCGTGCAGTTGTCGTCATGGATAGTGATCACATTATCTTATCTGCCGTCCAGCCTGAGACAGTTGCACACAGACTTTCTGTGAAAGAAGAAATTATGGATGAAGGGCAGGGGTAATTGCCGCATGAAAGAAAGAGGGTTATTAATCGTTCTCTCAGGTCCCTCCGGAGTTGGAAAAGGAACGGTTCGGCAAGCAATATTTTCACAACAGGACACGAAATTTGAATACTCAATTTCAGTCACGACGAGAAACCCGAGAGAGGGCGAAGTCGATGGCGTCGATTATTTCTTTAAATCTAGAGATGAATTCGAACGCATGATTGAAAACAACAAACTGCTTGAGTGGGCAGAATATGTCGGCAACTATTACGGAACGCCCGTTGATTATGTCGAACAGACGCTTCAAGAAGGAAAAGACGTCTTCTTAGAGATTGAAGTGCAGGGCGCGCTCCAAGTGCGGAATGCATTTCCGGAAGGCCTGTTTATCTTCTTAGCGCCGCCGAGTCTTTCTGAGCTGAAAAACAGAATCGTGACAAGAGGGACTGAAACCGACGATTTAATCGAAAACAGAATGAATGCCGCAAAAGCTGAAATCGAAATGATGGACGCGTATGATTATGTCGTTGAAAACGACGATATCCAAACGGCTTGTGATAAGATTAACGCAATCGTTCTCGCCGAGCACTTAAAACGTGAACGCGTCGCTCCGAGATATAAGAAAATGCTGGAGGTAGAATAACTTATGTTAGATCCGTCAATTGACTCTTTAATGAATAAATTAGATTCTAAATATACGCTGGTGACCGTGTCTGCAAGACGCGCGCGTGAAATGCAGATTAAAAAAGACCAGCAGATTGAACATACCATTTCTCACAAATATGTAGGCAAAGCTTTAGAAGAAATAGACGCGGGCCTGCTTTCGTTTGAAAGAGAAGACAGCGAATAACAAGCACACGTAGCAACCTATCTCTACATAGGTTGTTATTTTTTTCCGTTTGGGATTTGTCCAATGCTTTCATAAAGGGGAGAAGACTTCATGAAAAACCGAAACATTTTGCTATGCGTAAGCGGAGGAATTGCCGTTTATAAAGCTTCCGCACTCACGAGCAAGCTGGTTCAGGCCGGCGCAAACGTCAAAGTGATTATGACTGAGTCCGCGCGTGAGTTTGTTTCTCCGCTGACATTTCAGGCGCTGAGCCGGAATGAAGTATATACAGATACATTTAATGAACAAAATCCGAAGGTGATTTCTCATATTGATGTCGCTGACTGGGCGGATTTAATTATTGTCGCGCCCGCTACGGCAAATATCATCGGCAAGCTTGCCAACGGAATTGCTGACGATATGCTCACAACGACGGTGCTGGCGGCTGAGGCCCCGGTCTGGGTGGCGCCTGCGATGAATGTCCATATGTATGATCATCCGGCGGTGAAACGGAACATCTCTGTGCTTTATCAGGACGGGGTCCGCTTTATCGAGCCGAGTGAAGGCTATTTGGCATGCGGATATGTCGGCAAAGGAAGGCTGGAGGAGCCGGAGCTTATTGTTGAGCGTGTCAGAGAGCATTTTAAGGAGCCTGAAGACGATGCGCCGCTGAAAGGAAAACATATTGTCATTACGGCCGGTCCGACGCGCGAAGCCGTGGACCCTGTCCGCTTCTTCACAAATAAATCCACCGGCAAAATGGGCTACGCCGCTGCTGAAGCCGCCGTCCGTCTCGGGGCGCGGGTGACGCTGATTTCAGGCCCGGTGTCAATAGAGCCGCCAGTCGGGCTGTATCAGTTTCTTCCTGTGCAATCGGCAGCTGATATGAGAGAAGCCGTGCTTTCTGTGTTTGATTCATGCGACATGGTGATTAAGACGGCGGCCGTGGCCGATTTTACGCCGGCGGCTGTTTCTGATCACAAAATGAAGAAGAAAGACGGTTCGCTCGTGATCGAATTCAACCGTACGGCAGACATACTGAAAGAACTCGGCGAACGGAAAACACACCAGCTGCTGGTCGGATTTGCGGCTGAAACGCAAGACGTCGAACGCTATGCGCGCAGAAAACTCGAACAGAAAAACCTTGATATGATCGTTGCGAATGATGTGAAAGCAGAAGGGGCCGGATTTGGCACGGATACGAATGTCGTCACCTTCTATTTCCGGGACGGAAGAAAACGGGAGCTTGCGCTTATGTCTAAACTTGACGTTTCCTTTGAAATGCTGAAGGAAATGACCGCTTTGAAAGCCGAGGACCGAAAACCCGTATGAATGTAGCAGAAGTCATTGTCGATGTCAGCTCCAAAAACATTGACAGACCCTTTGATTACAAAATTCCCGATCATTTAAAAGGGATGATCGAAGTCGGCATGCGGGTGATTGTCCCGTTTGGCCCGCGCAAGCTTCAAGGATTTGTGACCGGTTTGAAAGATTCGTCTGAATTAAACGGCGGCTCAATGAAGGAAGTCGAGAAGCTTCTTGATTTGACGCCCGTTCTGACTGAGGAACTGATGCAGCTGTCTTCATGGCTTTCTGACAAAACGCTGTCGTTTAAAATCACGGCGCTTCAGGCAATGCTGCCCGCCGCACTGAAGGCGAAGTACGAGAAAGAGCTGAAAGTCGTTGACGAAGAAGCGCTGACACCGGACATCAAACAGCTTTTCAGGAATCAAAAAAGTCTTCTGTACTCGGATATTACCGATGAAAGCATTCTTTCGTCACTTCAAAAATTCGTGCGCAAAGGAAGCATTGATGTCACATATAAAGTCGCCCAAAAAACGAATAAAAAAATGATCCGCATGATCGAAGCGGGGGCGGACAAAGAAGAACTCGCCCGGCACGCAGATTCATTGACAAAGCAGGCTTCTAAACAGCTCGCCGTGCTTACTTATTTTATCGGCGGGGGAGCAAAGATTTCCGCGGCCGAGCTTTGCAAAAAGACCGATTCCAGTTCCGCGACGCTGAAAACACTTCTTAAAAAGGGTCTTCTTACGGAAAGCTTTGAGGAGGTTTACCGCGATCCTTATCAGGACAGAATGTTCAAAAAAACAGAGCCGCTCTCTCTTACAGAAGAGCAGCAGGCCGCTTTTGAGCCGATTAAACAAGCTGTAGCCGATCATGTCCATCACGTCTTTCTGCTTCACGGCGTCACGGGAAGCGGCAAAACGGAAATTTACCTGCAATCCATTGAAAAAGTGCTGGCAAAAGGACAAGAAGCCATCGTGCTCGTTCCGGAAATCTCGTTGACACCGCAAATGGTCAACCGTTTTAAAGGCCGCTTCGGCTCACAGGTTGCGGTCATGCACAGCGGATTATCCACAGGTGAAAAATACGATGAATGGCGGAAGATTCAGCGCAAGGAAGTCCGGCTTGTCGTCGGAGCCAGATCGGCCATCTTTGCCCCGTTTGAAAATCTCGGCATGATCATTATTGATGAAGAGCACGAATCTTCCTATAAGCAGGAGGAAATGCCGCGGTATCATGCAAAGGACGTAGCCATCCGCCGGGCCGAGCATCACAGCTGTCCGGTCGTCCTCGGGAGCGCCACGCCGACATTGGAGTCATTTGCACGGGCGAAAAAAGGCGTTTATGAGCTGCTTCCATTAAAACATCGCGTAAATCGCCAGCTCATGCCTGACGTTTCTCTCGTTGATATGAGAGAAGAACTGAGAAACGGCAACAGATCAATGTTTTCAAGAGAACTGATGGAACAGCTGGAAGAGAAGCTTGCAAAAAAAGAGCAGGCCGTCCTTTTTCTGAATAAACGGGGGTATTCCTCGTTTGTGATGTGCCGGGACTGCGGTTATGTGCCGCAATGTCCGCATTGCGACATTTCGATGACTTATCACCGCTACGGACAAAGGCTGAAATGCCATTACTGCGGCCATGAGGAACCTGTCCCGGGAACATGCCCGGAATGCGGCAGCGAACATATCCGCTTTTTCGGCACGGGCACGCAGCGTGTGGAGGAGGAGCTTACCAAAGTGCTGCCTCAGGCGCGCGTGATCAGGATGGATGTGGACACCACTTCAAGAAAAGGCGCCCATGAAAAACTGTTGTCAGCGTTCGGTGAAGGGAAGGCGGATATCCTGCTCGGTACGCAAATGATCGCAAAAGGGCTTGATTTTCCGAACGTGACGCTCGTCGGAGTATTAAGCGCAGATACGACGCTTCACATCCCTGATTTCAGGGCTGCGGAGAAGACATTCCAGCTGCTGACGCAGGTAAGCGGCCGGGCCGGGCGGCATGAAAAGCCGGGAACGGTGGTCATTCAAACGTATACACCGTCTCATTACAGCATTCAGCTGACGAAAACGCACGACTATGAAACTTTTTTTCAGCAGGAAATGGCGCACAGAAGGGCCCAGTCATACCCGCCTTATTATTACGTGGCGCTGGTGACCGTTTCTCATGAAGAAGCGGCAAAAGCCGCGGTCACCGCAGAAAAGATTACAAACTATTTAAGAGCGGGATGCGGGCCTGATACGAAAATTCTCGGGCCGGCGGCTTCCCCGATCGCCAGGATCAAAGATAGATATCGCTATCAATGCGTGATAAAATACAGACAGGAAAACGAGTTGCAGATTCAGTTGAAAAAGATACTGGAGCACTATAAACGCGACATTGCGCAAAAGCATGTCATGATTTCAATCGATATGAATCCGTACATGCTGATGTAACATTAGTTTTTGGAGGGCAAAATTTTGGCTGTAAAAAAAATCGTCACACACCCGGCGGAGGTTCTGGAAACACCTGCCGATGAAGTGACAGTGTTTGATAAAAAATTAAAAAAACTGCTTGACGATATGTACGATACGATGCTCGAAATGGATGGCGTCGGTCTCGCCGCGCCGCAAATCGGCATTTTAAAAAGAGCGGCCGTCGTGGACATCGGTGAAGAAAGCGGCCGGATCGACCTTGTAAATCCGGTTATTCTTGAAAAGAGCGGTGAACAGACCGGAGTCGAGGGCTGCTTAAGCTTTCCCGGGGTTTACGGCGATGTCACCCGCCCGGATTACGTAAAGGTAAAAGCCTATAACCGTAAAGGAAAACCGTTTATTTTAGAAGCGGAGGGTTTTTTGGCCAGAGCCGTTCAGCATGAAATGGATCATTTAGACGGCATTTTATTCACATCAAAAATTACGGCTTACTACACTGAAGAAGAACTGGCAGAAATGGAAGGATGATTGGATGACAAGGATCGTTTTTATGGGAACGCCCGATTTTTCAGTTCCCGTCCTGCGCACGCTTATTGAAGACGGGTATGAAGTGGTTGGTGTCGTTACGCAGCCTGACCGCCCGAAAGGCAGAAAAAAAATCATGACGCCCCCTCCTGTAAAGGCTGAAGCTGAACGTCACGGAATTCCCGTGCTTCAGCCCGAAAAAGTAAGGCTCGAAGAAGAAATAGAAAAAGTGCTCAGCCTGAAGCCGGACCTGATTGTTACGGCGGCATTCGGACAGATCCTGCCCAAGCAGCTGCTGGATGGCCCGAAATACGGCTGTATCAACGTACACGCGTCACTATTGCCTGAATTAAGAGGCGGAGCGCCGATACATTATTCGATTCTCCAAGGCAAGAAGAAAACGGGCGTGACAATCATGTATATGGTTGAAAAGCTTGATGCGGGCGATATGATTTCGAAAATCGAAGTGGAAATTGATGAAACGGATAACGTCGGCACGCTTCACGACAAATTAAGCATAGCGGGGGCAAAGCTTTTGTCAGAGACCGTCCCGAACGTCATTTCCGGAAATATTAAACCGATCAAACAGGACGAATCAAAAGCGACTTACGCGCCTAACATTAAGCGTGAGCAGGAGCGGATTGATTGGGCAAAGCCCGGAGAACAGATTTACAACCAGATCAGAGGTTTAAACCCTTGGCCTGTCGCCTATACAACTTTGAACGGTCAAAATATGAAAGTATGGGCTTCTGAAAAAGTTGCGGCAAAAACTGAAGCTGCGCCCGGAACAGTTATCCGCACGGAGCAAAACGGCATTGTCGTCGCATCAGGAAACAGCACCGCCCTTTTAATCACAGAGCTGCAGCCGGCGGGAAAAAAACGGATGAAGGGCGAAGATTTTGTAAGAGGCAAAAATGTGCAGCCCGGTGACGTGTTAGGAGAAGCAAATGAAGAAAATTAATGTCCGGGAGCTCGCCCTTGAAGCGCTTGAGAAGCTTGAGCAAAATCAGGCATACAGCAACCTGCTTCTTACATCGGTTATCAAAACGAACACGCTCAGCGATCAGGACAGAGGACTGCTGACAGAGCTTGTCTACGGAACGCTGCAAAATAAAATCGCCTTAGACTACATGCTGAAGCCTTTTATCCGCAAGCCGAATAAAGTGAAGCCATGGGTGATTCAGCTGCTTCGTCTGTCCGCGTATCAAATGGAGTATTTAGAAAAAATACCGGATCGCGCCGCCATTCATGAAGCGGTTGAGATCGCCAAAAAACGCGGGCATAAGGGCATTGCGTCCTTTGTCAACGGCATCCTCCGCTCCCTGCAGCGTGAAGGGGCGCCGTCATTCGCTGAAATTAAAGACCCGGTTCTCCGTCTTTCCACAGAGACAAGCCATCCCGAGTGGCTCGTAAAAGAGTGGGTCGAGGCGTACGGCTTTGAGGCAGCTGAACAGATCTGCCGGATTCATCTCATTCCGCCGAAGCAGACGCTCCGTGTCAATCACATAAAGAGCGACAGGGAAACGGTGCTGAATGAGATGGAGAATGCCGGTCTTGAAGCTGAAGCCGGAGACCTTTCTCCTGATGCGATTAAGCTTTTAAAAGGAAGCATCGCGAACACGGCATTTTTCCAAAACGGCCGGGTATCCATACAGGATGAAAGCTCAATGCTTGTCGCGCGGGCGCTGGACCCGAAGCCGGGCGAAACCGTTTTAGACGCATGCGCCGCACCGGGCGGAAAGTCGGCTCACATTGCGGAACTGATGGAGAACGAGGGGAGCCTCACATCGCTTGATCTTCACCGCCATAAAGTGAAGCTGATTAAAGAGGGCGCAGAACGGCTCGGGCTTACGATCATCGACGCGCAAACGATGGATGCGCGAAAAGCGGGAGAGGCCTTTGGCGCAGAACGGTTTGACCGTGTTCTCGTTGATGCCCCTTGCTCAGGTTTCGGCGTCATCAGAAGAAAACCCGATATGAAATATACGAAGACGCCGGAGGACAGCAGACGGCTGTCAGAAATCCAGCTCGGCATTTTAAGGGAAATCGCCCCATTAGTAAAAAAAGGTGGCACACTCGTATACAGTACGTGTACAATGGACCGGACAGAAAATGAAGAAGTTATGCATGCGTTTATACAAGAACACCCTGAGTTTGAACCCGATTTGTCTCTTGAAAAGCGGCTGCCTGAAAAGGCGAGACCCTTTGTTCAGGATGGAAGCCTTCAAATTCTTCCGCATTATTTCGGAACAGACGGTTTCTTTATTAGCAGCATGAGAAAGAAGGGATAAAAAATGACACAATTAAAAAAGACAAGCGTACGGAAAGAGCTGCGGACTGAGCAGCCGTCCATTTACTCTTTTGAATTAGATGAAATCAAACAATGGCTGACCGAGAATGGCGAAAAGCCGTTCCGCGCAGCACAGATTTTTGAATGGCTTTATGAGAAGCGGGTTTCTTCATTTGATGAAATGACAAACCTCTCAAAAAGCCTGCGTGAAAAACTCGAGAGCAATTTTGTGCTGACAACGCTGAAAACGGCTGTAAAACAGACATCTCAAGACGGCACGATGAAATTTTTATTTGAGCTTCATGACGGTTATACGATCGAAACGGTTTTAATGAGACACGAGTATGGTAATTCTGTATGTGTAACGACACAGGTCGGCTGCCGGATCGGCTGCACATTTTGCGCGTCAACGCTCGGCGGACTGAAACGGAATCTTGAAGCGGGAGAAATCGTCGCTCAAGTCGTGAAAGTGCAAAAGGCGCTTGATGAAACGGATGAACGCGTCAGCTCAGTCGTCATCATGGGAATCGGAGAGCCGTTTGATAATTTCAATGAAATGCTCGCTTTCTTAAAAATCATTAACCACGATAAAGGGCTGAACATCGGAGCGCGTCATATCACAGTTTCCACCAGCGGAATCATTCCGAAGATTTACGATTTCGCCGATCAAAAAATGCAGATCAATTTCGCGATTTCTCTGCATGCTCCGAATACGGAAATCAGAAGCCGTCTGATGCCGATTAACAAAGCCTATAAGCTTCCTGACCTTATGGAGGCCGTCAAATATTACATCGAGAAAACAGGCAGACGGATCAGCTTTGAATACGGGCTGTTCGGTGGCGTAAATGATCAGGTCGAACATGCAGAAGAGCTTGCAGAACTGTTAAAAGACGTGAAATGCCATGTCAATTTAATTCCGGTAAACTATGTGCCTGAACGGGATTACGTCCGCACACCGAGAGATCAGATTTTCGCATTCGAAAAAACGTTAAAATCCCGCGGTGTAAATGTCACGATCAGAAGAGAGCAAGGCCATGACATTGACGCGGCCTGCGGTCAGCTTCGCGCGAAGGAGCGTCAAGACGAGACGAGGTGAAGAGGTTGATTACAGCCTTGAAAACAGATACAGGTAAAGTCCGCCGGCATAATGAAGATGCGGCGGGCATTTTCACAAAAGAAGACGCGGTGCTTGCGGTTGTCGCCGACGGCATGGGCGGTCATCTTGCCGGAGATGTAGCGAGCAGGATGGCGGTTGCGGCGATGGAAGAGCAGTGGAACCGGACCGAAACGGTTCCTTCTCTGCCGTCTGCTTGCGAGGATTGGCTGAAAGACCGGATTCATGAGGCGAATGTCAAAGTACATGACCACGCTAAAGCGAATGAAGAATGCCGGGGAATGGGCACCACTGTTGTTTGCGCCTTATTCACCGGGAAGTTTGTCACTGTGGCTCATATCGGTGACAGCCGGTGCTACCTGCTTCAAGAGGGGGAATTCACTCAGCTGACTGAAGACCATTCGCTTGTGAATGAGCTGGTCAAGACGGGGGAAATTTCGAAAGAGGACGCCGAGCACCATCCGCGGAAAAATGTATTGACGAGAGCGCTGGGGACAGATGAAACCATCAGTCCCGACGCCCGTTCTTTTGAACTGTCTGACGGCGATCAGCTGCTTTTATGCTCTGACGGACTGTCAAATAAAATAGAAGATCACGAGATCAAACAAATGCTTCAAGCCGAATCTGATCCTCAGGAAAAAGTAGACCTTCTCATCAGCAAAGCGAATCAAAACGGCGGCGAAGATAACATCACGGCTGTGTTGATTGAGTTTTCCGCAGATGCAAAAGAGGGTGAAGACAAGTGCTAACCGGCAAGCGGATCAGCGGGCGTTATCATATCCTTCGGCCCATTGGCGGCGGCGGAATGGCAAACGTTTTTTTAGCTGAGGACATCATTCTCGAACGTGAAGTCGCAATTAAAATTCTGCGGTTTGACTTTGTGAATGACATTGATTTTATCAGGCGTTTCAGAAGAGAAGCACAGTCGGCATCAAGCCTCGATCATCCGAATATCGTCAGTATTTACGATATCGGGGAGGAAGGCGATATTTATTACATTGTCATGGAATATGTGGAAGGCATGACATTAAAGGAATACATAAAAGCACACGGACCGCTTCATCCGAAAGAAGCGCTGTCCGTTATGGAGCAGATCGTCTCGGCCATCGCCCATGCCCATCAAAACCATATCGTGCACCGGGATATTAAACCGCACAATATATTGATAGATCATTTAGGGCATATCAAGGTGACGGATTTCGGCATCGCCACAGCGCTTACGTCTACGACAATCACACATACGAATTCTGTGCTGGGCTCGGTTCATTATTTGTCTCCGGAGCAGGCGAGAGGCGGTCTGGCAACGAAAAAATCAGATATTTACGCGCTCGGCATCGTGCTGTTTGAGCTTTTAACAGGTAAAATTCCTTTTGACGGAGAATCAGCCGTCAGTATAGCGCTAAAGCATCTGCAAACAGAAACGCCTTCCGCCAGAAAGTGGAACCCTTCCATTCCGCAGAGCGTCGAAAACATTATTTTAAAGGCAACCGCTAAAGACCCGTTTCACCGCTATGAAAGCGCCGAGGACATGGAAGCGGACATCAGAACGGCTTTTGACGCCGGCAGGCTGAATGAACAAAAATTTTCCGTGCAGGATGATGAGGAAATGACAAAAGCCATTCCCGTTATTACTGACGGCACAAAAGCCGCGCCTCAGGCGGAGACGCCGGGGGAGACGGATGATAAGGAACAGCAGCCCGCCAAAAAGAAAAAACGGAAATGGCCGTGGGTTTTGCTGGCCGTCTGTTTCATTTTCATTATGGCAGCTGTTCTTGCGGTCACCGTGTTTCCGTCTTTATTTATGCCTAAAGATGTAAGCGTCCCCGATGTACGGGGCATGAAGTACGAAAAAGCGGAAGCCCTGCTTGAAAAGAACGGGCTCCGGGCGGATCCTGATATAACGGATATTGAAGATGAAAAAATAGAAGAGGAATTAATGGTCAAAACGGACCCAAAAGCGGGGTCTACCGTTAAAGAAAGCTCTTCTGTAAAACTGTACAAAAGCATCGGAAAACCGAAAACCCAGCTGATCGACGTGAAAGGGCGGCAGATCGGCGACGCAAAAAAAGCGCTGAAGGAAAAAGGCTTCAAACATGTCAATGTCAAAGAAGAGAACGATGACAGCGAGGCCGGCACCGTAATTGATCAGAACCCGTCAGCCGGCACCGACATGGTTGCAAGCGACGATGAAGTCAATCTAACGGTCAGCCTCGGCCCGGCGGACGTTACGCTGAGGGACTTAAAGACTTACAGCAAAGAAGCGGCTTCAGGGTATCTTGAAGATAACGGCCTGCAGCTTGTTGAAAAACAAGCCCATTCAGATGACGTGCCGGAAGGACAAGTCATGAAGCAAGAGCCGGCAGCCGGCACTGCGGTTAAGCCGGGAAGTAATGTTGAAGTGACGTTCTCGCTCGGACCTGAAGAAAAACCGGCGAAAACGGTAAAAGAAAAAATCAGCATTCCTTACGAACCCGAACATGAAGGGGACGAGCTTGAAGTGCAAATCGCCATCGATGATAAGGACCACAGCATCTCTGATACGTATGACTCATTTAAAATAAAAGAGCCGACTGAAAAAACAATTGAACTGAAGATTGATCAGGGACAGAAGGGGTATTATCAAGTGATGGTCGATCATAAAGTCGTCAGCTACAAAACGATTGAATACCCGAAAGATAATGACTGACAAGGAGGGACCCTATGCCTGAGGGCAAAATTATAAAAGCGTTAAGCGGATTCTATTATGTCTTGGATGAATCACAGGACAAGATCATTCAATGCAGGGGCCGGGGCATTTTCAGAAAAAATAAAATAACGCCCCTGGTCGGCGATTATGCCGTTTATCAGGCTGAAAATGATAAAGAAGGCTACCTGCTGGAAATCAAAGAACGAACAAACGAGCTGATCAGGCCGCCGATTTCAAATGTCGATCAGGCCGTTCTTGTCTTTTCTGCCGTTCAGCCGGCGTTCAGCACGTCTTTATTGGACCGTTTTCTCGTCCTTGTGGAAGCCAACGGCATTCACCCGATCATCTGCATAACCAAAATGGACTTAGCTGCAGACGGGGAATCGAAAGAGGCGATACTTTCTTACGTGAAAGACTATCAGGCGATCGGTTATGACGTATATGTGACGTCATCAAAAGAAAACAGCGGCTTAACAGGCATTGTGAAACACTTCGAGAACAAAACGACGGTGTTTGCCGGTCAGTCCGGAGTCGGAAAATCTTCGCTTTTAAATGCGATCAGCCCGGAGCTTGAGCTGAAAACAAACGAGATTTCCGCGCATTTGGGACGCGGAAAACATACGACGCGCCATGTGGAGCTCATTCATACATCAGGCGGTCTGGTTGCGGATACTCCGGGGTTCAGTTCGCTTGAATTTACCGGCATTGAGGAAGAAGAGCTGGGCAGCACTTTCCCTGAGATCAGAGAAATAAGCGCCTCTTGCAAATTCAGAGGCTGTCTGCATCTTAAAGAGCCGAAATGCGCGGTAAAGCAAGCGGTGGAAGAAGGAGAGATTCAGCCGTACCGCTATGAGCATTACAAAGAATTTATGCAGGAAATAAAAGAGAGAAAGCCGAGGTATTAATATGATTAAGGTTGCGCCATCAATTCTTTCCGCCGATTTTGCTTCACTGGGCGAGGAAATTAAAGACGTGGAAAAAGGAGGGGCGGACTATATCCATATTGATGTCATGGATGGCCATTTCGTCCCTAACATTACAATCGGGCCGCTTATCGTTGAAGCCGTCCGTCCGGTGACTGATCTGCCGCTGGATGTCCATCTTATGATTGAAAACCCGGACCGCTACATCCCGGCATTCGCAAAAGCCGGTGCGGACATCCTTTCCGTTCATGCTGAAGCGTGTCCGCATCTTCACCGGACCATTCAATTGATAAAAGAGCAGGGAGTAAAAGCGGGAGTTGTGCTCAATCCGCATACGCCCGTCCAAACGATTGAACATGTGATCGAGGAGCTTGACCTTGTGCTGTTAATGACGGTTAACCCCGGTTTTGGCGGACAGCGCTTCATTCATTCGGTTCTGCCGAAAATCCGTCAGGTCAAACAGCTGGCTGAGGAGAAAGGCCTGTCTGAGCTTTTAATCGAGGTGGACGGAGGCGTTAATAAAGAAACAGCCCCTTTATGCGCTGAAGCGGGCGCCAATCTGCTTGTTGCCGGGTCTGCCGTATATAATCAGCCGGATCGGAAAAAAGCCATCGCTGACATCCGAAACGCATCATAAACATGCTGAAAAAGAGCCCGGTGAAAGCCGCCGGCTCTTTTCGCGTCTAAGAGAGAGGATAACATATGAAGACAATCAATATCGTTGCGGGCGGCCCGCGGGAGCTTATTCCCGATCTATCCGAATACACAGACGGAGATACGATGTGGGTCGGAGTCGATAAAGGGACGGTTGCTCTTTTGGAGGCCGGAATCATTCCGCAGGAAGCTTTCGGTGATTTTGACAGCACTACGGAAGAGGAGCTCATGCAGATTCAAAAAGCAGCGCCGGCCCTCCATGTGTATCAGGCGGAAAAAGATTATACCGATCTTGAACTCGCCCTTGACTGGGCTTTACAAAAAGAACCGGAAACCATTCGGATATTCGGTGTGACGGGCGGAAGAGCCGATCACTTTTTAGGGAACATCCAGCTGCTGTATAAAGCCTTACATAAGAATACCGATGTCGTGCTGATCGACCGGCAGAATGACATTCAGATGTTCGGGCCCGGCCGTTATACAATTGAAGAAAAAGCGCGCAGACGCTATATTTCTTTCATTCCGTTTACGGAAGCGGCAGACGGCCTGACACTCGACGGTTTTAAATATCCCCTTGATAATTGTCATATTCCTGTGGGTTCCACACTATGTATTAGTAACGAACTCATTCATTCACGAGGTACTTTTTCGTTTGCAAAAGGCATATTAATAATGGTAAGGAGCGCGGATTAGAAAAGCGGCTTCTGCCATATGCGGAAAAAACCATGAATCCTAAAGTGATGAACGCAGCGGATACGGGACTTATAGGAGGGGACAAAATGAAATTTTATACCATTAAATTGCCGAAGTTTTTAGGAGGAATTGTCCGGGCGATGCTGGGCTCATTTAGAAAAGAGTAAGCCCAAGAAGCTGAAATTGCCCTCTTTGAACGCATAAAAAACGCCTGCCGCATAAAAGGGCAGGCGTTCATTTTTGCTTATACACGCTCAACTTTACCGGATTTTAAAGCCCGGGCAGATACATATACTTTTTTAGGTTTGCCGTCAACGAGGATGCGGACCTTTTGAAGGTTGGCGCCCCAAGTACGCTTAGAAGCGTTCATTGCGTGAGAACGGTTGTTTCCGGCTTTTGTTTTTTTACCTGTAATAAAACATTTACGTGCCATTTGTTTCCCTCCTAACTGCGCGAAACATCTTTTCAAACATAGTGTCTCAGATGCTTTCGTTATACAATACTTTAAATAATTTACCACAGCTAAAAACCGTTTGCAACTATTGTTTCCCTTACTTTCAAGAAAAATCACTTGACATGTAAAACCAATCACATTTCCGCGCTGAAGGCCGCTGTCTGTATCTTTTCTTTTCATAATGGGATACATATAGTAGAATAATGATAACTCTATGCATCTGAAGGAGGAACCTGTGTGTCCATTGAAATGAAGACAAAATACGGACAGATTGATATATCCAACGAAGTCATCGCAATGGTTGCCGGAGGCGCTGCCATTGACTGTTACGGAATAGTGGGGATGGCCTCAAAAAACCAGATTAAAGACGGTTTGTCTGAAATCCTCCGGAGAGAGAACTTCGCAAAAGGCGTACATGTCCGTCAGGAAGCCGAACAAATACATATCGACATGTACATTATTGTCAGCTACGGCACTAAAATATCCGAAGTAGCCCACAATGTTCAGACGAAGGTAAAATACACAGTAAATCAAACAATCGGACTTGCAGTTGATTCTGTAAATATTTATGTCCAAGGCGTACGAGTAACGAACCCGTAGTGAGGAGGATGAGTATTGTCTAGACGAAACTTAGATGGGAGAGCTTTTGCGGCAATGATTCTGGCGGGGGCTGAGACATTGTCTCAAAACGCATCCGCGGTGGATGCGCTGAACGTGTTTCCCGTGCCTGACGGCGACACCGGAACAAATATGAATTTATCGATGTCATCCGGTGCAAGAGAGGTAGAGCACATTGACTCACCCGACATCGGCAAAGTCGGCATCGCCTTGTCAAAAGGCCTGCTTATGGGAGCGAGAGGAAACTCAGGGGTGATCTTGTCCCAATTGTTCAGAGGTTTCACAAAGAGCATTGAAAACAAAAACCAAATAGACGCCCAAGAATTTGCCGCAGCACTCCAAGCGGGAGTGGATATGGCATATAAGGCGGTCATGAAACCGGTTGAAGGAACGATTTTAACCGTGGCCAAGGATGCGGCTAAAAAAGCGGTCGCCTCGGCCAAAGAAGAAACCGATATCATTGCTCTCATGGAGGCCGTTATTGAAGAAGCGGAAGCGTCGCTGAACCGCACGCCGGATCTGCTTCCTGTTTTAAAGGACGTCGGTGTCGTTGACAGCGGCGGAAAAGGTCTGCTTTGTGTATATGAAGGCTTTTTGGCTGCTTTAAAAGGAGAGGCCGTACCGAAAAAAGCGGTTCTTCCGGCACTCGATGATATGGTGAATGCCGAGCATCATAAAAGCGCGCAGAGCATGCTGAGTACAGAAGACATTGAATTCGGATTTTGTACGGAAGTGATGGTGAGGCTGGATCAAGATAAACGGACGTTCAAGGAAGAGACGTTCAGAAACGAACTGAGCCGTTTCGGCGATTCATTGCTGGTCGTGGCTGATGATACGCTGGCGAAAGTTCATATTCATGCCGAAGAACCAGGGAACGTACTCAATCTCGCACAGCGTTACGGCGATTTGATTAAAATTAAAATTGAAAACATGAGGGAACAGCATACTTCAATCATCAGCCAAGAACATGATGAAAAAAAGCCGGCCGGCGTTATGAAAGAAGCCCGCAAGCCTTTTGGCATCGTGACTGTGGCAATGGGAGAGGGCATTTCTGAATTGTTTACGAGCATCGGCGCTTCACACGTAATCGAAGGCGGCCAGACAATGAATCCGAGCACGGAAGATATTGTTGAAGCCGTTCAGTCTGTCAATGCGGAGACGGTTTTCATTCTTCCGAACAATTCCAATATTGTGATGGCTGCCAATCAGGCGGCGAGCGTGGCTGAAGAAAATGTCATTGTCATTCCGGCAAAAACGGTCCCTCAAGGCATGACCGCCCTGCTTGCGTTTAACCCTGACCAGCCGGCTGACGTAAATGAAGCCAATATGCTTGAGGCCATCCGGAATGTGAAAAGCGGACAGGTGACATATTCAGTCAGAGACACCCATATCGACGGCAAGGATATTAAAAAAGGTGATTTTATCGGCATTTTAAACAGTTCAATTATCGGCAGCGCCGAAGATCGGATAAGCGCGGCGAAATTGCTGCTGGATGAAATGATCGGGAAAGAAGATGAAATCGTCACCATCTTGTACGGAGAGGACGCGCCGGAAGAAGAAGCTGAGAAACTCGCTGAGTATATTGCTAGCGTCTGTGAAGATATCGAGGTTGAAATCCATAACGGCAGACAGCCTCTGTATCCATATATATTTGCGGCAGAATAGAAGGGCTTATCAGGCCCTTCTATTCTTATGCCTTTATTTACCTGCGGCAGTGCGGCAGTGTGCCTGCTTGCCAATTGAGAAATGTTCAATTAGTCTAAAGAAAAGCGCTGAATGAAGTGATGTTAAGGAGGAACAAACCAGCATGAAGTATAGAAGCGTTTTTGATATTATCGGCCCGGTAATGATCGGTCCGTCCAGTTCACATACCGCAGGCGCCGCCCGGATCGGCAGAGTGGCCAGAAGCTTATTCAGG
Organism: Bacillus sp. GW821-FHT11D08; assembly: GCF_058808515.1. Classification (NCBI taxonomy): domain Bacteria; kingdom Bacillati; phylum Bacillota; class Bacilli; order Caryophanales; family Bacillaceae; genus Bacillus; species Bacillus sp. GW821-FHT11D08. The sequence continues at coordinate 368,243 of NZ_JBXARS010000004.1, read as the reverse complement.
CGGGAGCCCCGCCGGATCGTTGTGTCTTTTTACGGATCATTTGCGGAGACGTATAAGGGTCACGGCACTGATGTCGCGATTATCGGCGGCCTGCTTGATTTTGATACATTTGATGAACGGATTAAAACAGCGATTCAAATTGCGGAAGAGAAGGGCATATATGTAGAGTTCCGTACAGAGGATGCCGTGCCCGTTCATCCGAATACAGCGCGTATCGTCATTTCTGATGATGAGGGAGAGCTTGCCCTTACCGGTATTTCCATCGGCGGCGGAAAAATAGAAATCACGGAGCTCAACGGCTTTGAGCTGCGTCTTTCCGGAAACCATCCGGCTATTTTAGTCGTTCACAATGATAAATTCGGCACGATTGCAGGCGTTGCCAATGTGCTTGCGAAATTCTCCATCAACGTCGGACATATGGAAGTGGCGCGTAAGGACGTCGGCCAGCTTGCGCTGATGACGATTGAGGTCGATCAGAATATTGAAGAAGAAGTGCTTGACGAGCTTTCAACACTTCCTAATATTATACAGGTTACTAAGATAGCTGACTAAAAAGTCAGGAGGAAAATGACATGTTTCGTAATGTAAAAGAATTAATAGAAATCACTCAAGAAAAACAAATTCCGATTTCGGAAGTGATGATCACCCAAGAGATGGAAGTGACGCAAAAAACGCGGGAAGAAATCTTTCAAGGAATGGAGCGCAATCTCTCCGTCATGGAAGCAGCTGTTGAAAAAGGGCTGAAGGGCGTCACGAGTCAGACCGGTTTAACAGGCGGAGATGCCGTGAAACTTCAGGCATATATCCAATCGGGAAGAAGCCTGTCGGGCAATCTGATTTTAGACGCCGTTTCTAAAGCTGTGGCGACAAATGAAGTCAATGCGGCGATGGGAACGATCTGCGCTACACCGACCGCCGGCTCTGCCGGGGTCGTGCCGGGAACGTTATTCGCCGTAAAGCATAAGCTGCACCCTACGACAGAACAAATGATCCGTTTTCTGTTTACAGCCGGCGCGTTCGGTTTTGTCGTAGCAAATAATGCGAGTATTTCAGGAGCGGCAGGAGGCTGTCAGGCGGAAGTCGGGTCAGCATCAGGCATGGCAGCGGCTGCGATTGTGGAAATGGCGGGCGGAACGCCTCAGCAATCAGCGGAAGCAATGGCGATTACACTGAAAAATATGCTCGGTCTCGTATGTGACCCGGTCGCCGGATTGGTAGAAGTGCCGTGTGTCAAACGAAACGCAATGGGAGCATCCAACGCAATGATCGCGGCGGATATGGCGCTGGCCGGGATTACAAGCCGCATTCCTTGCGATGAGGTGATTGACGCGATGTACAAAATCGGCCAGACAATGCCGACAGCACTGCGAGAAACGGGACAAGGCGGTTTAGCCGCGACACCGACGGGAAGAGAATTAGAGAAAAAAATTTTCGGAGGAGCGCTGAAATCAAGTGACACACCATCAGCAAACTAGTATAGCGGAAATTAAGGGCATTGGGCCGGAAACAGAAAAAACATTGCACGAACTTGGTATCTATGACATTTCTGATCTTCTGAATTATTTCCCTTACCGTTATGACGACTATGAGCTGAGGGATTTAGAGGAAGTAAAACATGAAGAAAGAGTGACGGTAGAAGGGAAGGTTCATTCAGAACCTTCTCTTACCTATTACGGCAAAAAACGAAACAGGCTGACATTCAGGGTGCTTGTCGGCAATTATTTAATTACCGCGGTCTGCTTTAACCGTCCCTATTTAAAAAAGAAACTGACGTTAGGTTCTGTCGTCACGATATCCGGGAAATGGGACAAACACAGACAGACCGTTTCCGTGCAGGAATTAAATAACGGTCCTCATCAAGAAGATAAAAGCATTGAGCCTGTTTATTCCGTTAAAGAAAACGTCACCGTAAAAATGATGAGACGGTTTATTAAGGAAGCGCTGCAGCATCATTTGGACAGTGCGGCCGATCCGCTTCCTGAAAAATTGAGAATCCGCTACAAGCTGCCTGATTATAAACATGCCCTGCAGACGATGCATCAGCCTGAAACGAGGGAATCGTTACAGCAGGCAAGACGCCGGTTTGTTTACGAAGAATTCTTATTATTTCAGCTGAAAATGCAGGCGTTCCGTAAAGCGGAAAGGGAACAGTCAAAAGGCATCAGCCATGTGTTTCCTGCTGAAAAGCTCGCCGCTTTCACAGACAGCCTGCCGTTTTCGCTCACGACCGCACAGACGCGTGTGCTTCGGGAAATTACCGCTGATATGACATCCCCTTACCGAATGAACCGTCTGCTGCAAGGTGATGTCGGATCAGGGAAAACGGCCGTCGCCGCCATCGCTTTGTACGCTGCGATTTTGTCGGGGTATCAGGGGGCATTAATGGTGCCGACTGAAATTTTGGCCGAACAGCATGCAGATTCTCTCGTATCGTTGTTTGCAAATGAAGATGTAAATATCGCGCTTTTGACAAGTTCTGTCAAAGGAAAGCGGCGCAGGGAGCTTTTGGAGCGGCTTGCTCTCGGAGAGATTGATATTTTAGTAGGGACCCATGCTTTAATCCAGGATGAAGTGGAATTTAAAGCGCTGAGCTTTGTTATTACGGACGAGCAGCACCGGTTCGGGGTCGAACAGCGCAAAAAACTCAAGAATAAAGGTCAGGATCCGGATGTGCTGTTTATGACAGCCACCCCGATTCCGAGAACGCTGGCCATTACCGTCTTCGGAGAAATGGATGTTTCCGTAATAGATGAAATGCCCGCGGGGCGAAAACAAATCGAAACGTATTGGGTTAAACACGACATGCTGGAGCGGATTTTGGCTTTTATAGAAAAAGAGCTGAAGCAGGGAAGGCAAGCCTATATTATCTGCCCGCTCATTGAAGAGTCGGATAAACTGGATGTACAGAATGCGATTGACGTATATAACATGCTGTCTGACGTTTACCGCGGTAAATGGAATGTCGGCCTGATGCACGGGAAGCTCCATTCTGATGAAAAAGATCAGGTGATGAGAGAATTCAGCGCCAATCAATGTCAGGTACTTGTATCAACAACCGTCGTAGAAGTCGGCGTGAACGTGCCGAATGCGACGATTATGGTCATCTATGACGCCGACCGTTTCGGGTTATCTCAGCTCCATCAGCTCCGCGGCCGGGTCGGGCGGGGAGACCACCAATCTTTCTGCATCTTGATGGCAGATCCGAAATCCGAAACCGGGAAGGAACGGATGAGAATCATGTCGGAGACAAACGACGGCTTCGAGCTGTCTGAAAAGGACCTTGAACTGCGCGGCCCCGGTGATTTCTTCGGAAAAAAACAGAGCGGTATGCCCGAGTTCAAGGTGGCGGATATGGTTCATGACTACAGAGCTTTGGAAACGGCCCGCCAGGATGCGGCCAATCTGGTGTCTTCAGAGGCGTTTTGGAAAGATGACGAATACCGCATGCTGCGCGGTCAATTACTTTCAAGCGGCGTCCTGGAAGGGGAGAAATTAAGCTGATTCTGCAAAATTCGGCGGCTTTCAAAAAACAATCATTGCATTCCAATCTATGAGATTATATACTACTATTAGTACCTAGTCTTAATTGTCCGGATGGTGTTTACAGATGAGAAGAAGCAAGAAAGAACGCCAAAAATTATTGCAGCAGACGATCAAATCGACACCCTTCATCACAGATGAAGAATTAGCGGGGAAATTCGGCGTCAGCATTCAGACGATCCGTTTAGACCGCTTAGAGCTCTCAATACCGGAGCTGAGGGAAAGAATTAAAAACGTGGCAGAACAAACGCTTGATGATGAAGTGAAATCACTGTCGTTAGACGAAGTGATCGGTGAAATTATTGATCTGGAGCTTGACGGCCAGGCCATTTCCATATTAGAAGTAAGACGCGAACATGTCTTCAGCCGCAATCAAATTGCGCGGGGGCATCATTTGTTTGCGCAGGCGAACTCACTCGCCGTAGCCGTCATTGATGATGAGCTGGCGCTGACCGCAAGCGCAAATATCCGCTTTACAAGACAGGTGAAAGAAGGCGAGCGCGTCGTTGCGAAAGCCAAAGTGACGGCAGTCGAAAAAGAAAAAGGCAGAACGGTAGTTGAAGTCAACAGCTATGTGGGAGAAGAAGTCGTGTTCTCCGGCAGCTTTGACATGTACCGTTCAAAACAATCATAAAGGTGGAGCATGCATGAGAATAGCTGTAGATGCAATGGGGGGCGACAACGCACCCAAAGCTGTTATTGACGGAGTAATGAAGAGTATTGAGGCATTTGACGATCTTCATATTACGCTGGTCGGTGACAAGACAACGATAGAATCACACTTGCCAACAACATCAGACCGCATCACTGTGTTGCACGCCGATGAAGTGATTGAACCGACGGATGAACCGGTCCGCGCCGTACGCAGAAAGAAAAACTCGTCTATGGTGCTGATGGCGCAGGAAGTGGCTGAAAACAGAGCGGACGCCTGCATCTCAGCGGGGAATACGGGCGCACTCATGACAGCGGGACTGTTTATCGTCGGCAGAATTAAAGGAATCGACCGGCCTGCGCTTGCGCCGACGCTTCCGACCGTTTCAGGCGACGGTTTCCTTCTTTTGGACGTGGGAGCCAATGTCGATGCCAAACCGGAGCATCTCGTCCAGTACGGAATTATGGGATCTGTATATGCCCGGCAGGTTCTCGGAATCAGCTCGCCCCGCGTCGGATTGTTAAATGTCGGCACGGAAGAAAAGAAAGGAAACGACCTGACAAAAAAGACGTTTGAACTATTAAAAGAAACAAACGTGAATTTTGTCGGAAACGTTGAGGCGAGAGACTTGCTCGAAGGCGCTGCTGACGTCATCGTCACAGACGGCTTTACGGGCAACGTCACGTTGAAAACATTGGAAGGTTCAGCGTTATCGATTTTCAAAATGCTGAAAGATACACTGACTTCAAGTTTTGTTTCTAAGCTCGCAGCGGGAGTGCTGAAGCCGAAGCTGATGGAAATGAAACTGAAAATGGACTATTCTGAGTACGGCGGGGCGAGTCTTTTCGGTTTGAAAGCGCCCGTCGTTAAAGCGCACGGCTCTTCTGACGCACGCGCTGTTTACCATGCGCTGCGCCAGGCGAGAGAAATGGTCAGCCAAAACGTGGCCGCATTTATAGAAGAAGAAGTAAAAGAAGAAAAAACAGATGAGTAGTCTGGAGGTTACCGCATCATGAGTAAGATTGCATTTTTATTTCCCGGACAGGGATCACAATATATCGGTATGGGAAAAGACCTGTACGAACGCGAAGAAGCGTCAAAACGTATTTTTGATGAAGCGGATGAAACGCTTGAAACAAAGCTGAGCTCGCTCATTTTTGAAGGTGACGCCGAAGAATTGACCCTTACATACAATGCGCAGCCCGCGCTGTTGACAACAAGCATCGCCGTATTGGAAAAGTTTAAAGAATCCGGCATTACGCCTGATTTCACCGTCGGCCACAGCCTCGGAGAATATTCGGCGCTTGTTGCGGCGGGAGCGATGACATTTAAAGATGCCGTTTACACGGTAAGAAAACGGGGAGAATTCATGAATGAAGCCGTGCCGGCCGGAGAAGGCGCCATGGCCGCTATTCTCGGAATGGATGCGGAGTCCTTGAAAAAGGTAACGGATCAAGTGACGGAAAACGGACATCTCGTACAGCTTGCAAACCTGAACTGCCCCGGCCAGATCGTCATTTCCGGAACGGCAAAAGGCGTGGAGCTGGCTTCAGAAGAAGCGAAAAACAACGGAGCAAAACGGGCAATCCCATTAGAAGTAAGCGGACCGTTCCATTCTGAATTAATGAAGCCGGCAGCGCAAAAACTCGAGGAGGTGCTCAGCGCCTGTGAGTTAAAAAATGCGGCTGTTCCCGTGATTTCAAACGTTTCGGCTGACGTTATGACAGAAAAAGACGATATCAAGAAAAAACTGATCGAACAGCTGTATTCACCTGTTCGCTTTGAAGAAACCATTAACAAACTGATTGACGAAGGCGTCACGACGTTTGTTGAAATCGGGCCCGGAAAAGTGCTTTCAGGCCTTGTGAAAAAAGTGAACCGCCGCCTTAAAACAATCGCGGTTTCTGACCATGAAACCATCGAACTGGCGATTCAAGCGCTGAAGGAGGAGAATCAGGATGCTTAATGAAAAAACAGCAGTAGTAACGGGAGCGTCCCGCGGAATCGGGCGGGCGATCGCGCTTGATCTTGCGAAAAACGGCTGTAACGTAGTAGTCAACTACTCCGGGAATGAAGCGAAAGCGAACGAAGTCGTAGATGAAATCAAATCTTTGGGCCGAAACGCGATCGCGGTAAAAGCCGATGTATCAAATTCCGAAGAAGTACAAAACATGATGAAAGAGGCTGTCGCTGCATTTTCTTCAATCGACATTCTCGTGAACAATGCGGGGATCACAAAAGACAATCTTCTGATGAGAATGAAAGAAAATGAATGGGATGACGTCATTAACATTAACTTAAAAGGTGTATTCAACTGCACGAAAGCCGTGACAAGACAGATGATGAAACAGCGCTCCGGCCGGATTATCAACGTATCATCAATCGTCGGCGTCAGCGGAAACCCCGGCCAGGCGAACTATGTGGCGGCAAAAGCCGGTGTAATCGGCTTAACGAAGTCATCAGCCAAAGAGCTTGCGAGCCGAAATATTACGGTCAATGCCATTGCTCCGGGCTTTATTTCCACAGATATGACGGACAAGCTTTCTAAAGAAGTCCAAGATGAAATGCTGAAGCAGATTCCGCTCGCGCGTTTCGGTGATCCTTCCGATATCAGCAGCGTTGTTACGTTCCTTGCTTCTGAAGGATCGCGTTATATGACGGGCCAAACCCTTCATATTGACGGCGGAATGGTGATGTGAAGATTTGTTTTTAAAATTTCATCCTAGTTTCTCTAGTTTTTTAAAAACGAATCCTCTATAATACTTGAGGGGAGGTGAATTGCTATGGCAGATACATTAGAGCGTGTAACGAAAATCATCGTAGACCGCCTTGGCGTTGATGAAGCTGACGTCAAACTTGAAGCTTCTTTCAAGGAAGACTTAGGTGCTGATTCCCTAGATGTAGTTGAGCTTGTTATGGAACTTGAAGACGAGTTTGATATGGAGATTTCTGACGAAGATGCTGAAAAGATTGCAACAGTCGGCGACGCTGTGAACTACATACAAAACCAGCAATAAGCTGATGCTAAAAGTCCCGCCTGACAGCGGGGCTTTAGCCCTTTAATCGTTCGGTTACCGGCGTCTGACGCTGTACGCGCTGCCGATTCCGTTTACGGGCGGGGAGCGCGGTGAACCTGATGTGCCTATGGAGGTTACTATGTCAAAACACTCACATTTTAAAGATAAAAAAAAGTTCTATAAAAAAATAGAGCAATTTAAAGAGTTCCAAGAACGGATTTCGGTTCATTTTCAAAACGAGAAACTTTTGTATCAAGCATTTACACATTCATCTTATGTGAATGAGCATCGGAAAAAGCCGTATGAAGACAATGAAAGGCTTGAATTTTTAGGTGACGCTGTTTTGGAACTGACGATCTCCCAATTCTTATTTGCCAAATATCCGGCCATGAGTGAAGGAGATTTGACGAAGCTGAGAGCCGCTATCGTATGCGAGCCGTCACTCGTCTCACTTGCCCATGAATTGTCATTCGGCGATCTTGTTCTCTTGGGAAAAGGAGAAGAAATGACGGGCGGCAGAAAGCGTCCTGCGCTTTTAGCGGATGTGTTTGAAGCGTTTATCGGCGCACTGTATCTGGATCAGGGCCTTGAGCCGGTTCAGCAATTCCTGAAAGTGTACGTGTTCCCTAAAATAAACGATGGTGCTTTTTCTCATGTGATGGATTTCAAAAGCCAGCTTCAAGAATTTGTACAGCGGGACGGAAAAGGATCGCTTGAGTACAAAATTCTCAATGAAAAAGGGCCTGCCCACAACCGGGAATTCGAGGCGCTTGTCTCTCTTAAAGGTGAGGCGCTCGGTATCGGGAACGGACGTTCCAAAAAAGAAGCCGAGCAGCATGCGGCACAGGAAGCTCTTGCAAAAATGCAAAAACATCATACGAAACAATAAAATCCCCCTGTTTCCCTAGGGGGATTTCAGTATGTCTGCGCCTGATATAAGCGGGTGATTATGATAATATTGAGATACTTATACGATAAGGAGGATCTGGGATGTTCCTCAAACGTTTAGACGTTATAGGATTTAAATCATTTGCAGAACGGATATCCGTTGACTTTGTAAAAGGCGTCACGGCCGTTGTCGGTCCGAACGGCAGCGGAAAGAGCAACATTACCGAAGCCATCCGCTGGGTGCTCGGCGAACAATCAGCCCGCTCGCTTCGGGGCGGAAAAATGGAAGATATCATTTTTGCGGGAAGTGATTCGCGCAAGCGGCTGAACCTTGCCGAAGTCACGTTAACGCTTGATAATGAAGATCATTTTCTCCCGATCGATTACCACGAAGTCAGCGTGACGAGACGGGTGTACCGTTCCGGAGAAAGTGAATTTCTCATCAACAATCAGCAGTGCCGCCTGAAAGACATCATTGACTTATTTATGGACTCCGGGCTCGGAAAAGAAGCATTCTCTATTATCAGCCAGGGGAAAGTCGAAGAGATTCTCAGCAGCAAAGCGGAAGACCGCCGCAGTATTTTTGAAGAAGCGGCCGGTGTGCTGAAATATAAAACACGAAAGAAAAAAGCGGAAAACAAACTGTTTGAGACGCAGGATAACTTAAACAGGGTGGAAGATATTCTCCACGAGCTTGAAGATCAGGTCGAACCGCTGAAAATCCAGGCATCAATCGCCAAAGACTACTTAGAAAAAAAGAAAGAGCTTGAGCATGTCGAAATCGCCCTTACCGCCTTTGACATCGAAGAACTGCATGGCAGATGGTCGGGTTTAAAAGACAAGGTGCAGGCTGCTAAAGAAGAAGAATTGGCGGAATCATCGGCTCTGTCCGCAAAAGAAGCGATGATAGAAGAGACGAGAGATAAAATCCATGCGCTTGATGAATCCGTCAACGAACTGCAGCAGGTTCTGCTCGTGACAAGTGAAGAGCTGGAAAAGCTGGAAGGCCGGAAAGAAGTGCTGAAAGAGCGCAAAAAAAACGCCGCGCAAAACCGGGAACAGCTTGAGGAATCCGTTACACATTACACGAACAAAGAAGCCGAACTGAAAGCGGACATTGAAAAACAGTCTGCCGTCTATGATAAACTTCGTGCGGAAGTGAAGCGGTTAAACGCCCAGGTGAAAGAAAAGCAGCAGGCTCTCAGTCTGCATAATGAAAATGTAGAAGACAAAATCGAACAATTAAAAAGCGATTACTTTGAATTGTTAAACAGCCAGGCGTCGATTCGCAACGAGCTGCAGCTTTTAGATGACCAGATGTCCCAATCTGCGGTCCAGCAGGCGAGACTGACAGCAAACAATGAAAAATATCTTGAAGAACGTAACGATATTGCAGTCCGCAAAGCGGCGTGCGAAGAAGAATTGGCCGCCGTTGAAGAGGATATTCACAATCAGGTCGTCCGCTTTCGCGAAGTCCAGACAGCATATGAACAGAAAAAACGCCAATATGAAAAGAAAGAATCTGCGCTGTATCAGGCATATCAATTCGTCCAGCAGGCCAGATCCAAAAAAGATATGCTTGAAACGATGCAAGGCGATTTTTCAGGATTTTACCAAGGCGTAAAAGAAGTGCTGAAGCAGAAAGAGCAGCTCGGCGGCATCCGCGGCGCCGTTCTCGAACTGATTGCCACCGAACAAAAATATGAAACGGCGATCGAGATTGCACTCGGCGCAGCGGCGCAGCACGTTGTCACAGACGATGAGCAGGCGGCGCGGAAAGCGATTCAATATTTAAAACAGAATTCCTTCGGCCGCGCGACGTTCCTGCCGCTTACGGTTATGAAACCGCGCCAGCTTCAAACCCGTGATGAACAGACGGCTCAGAAGCATCCGTCTTTCCTTGGCACAGCAAGCGGGCTTGTCACATATGATGCGGCGTATCGGAATGTCATTCAAAACCTTCTCGGCACCGTGCTGATCACTGAAGATTTAAAAGGCGCGAATGAACTGGCCAAGCTTCTCGGGCACCGCTACCGCATCGTGACGCTTGAGGGCGATGTCGTCAATCCAGGCGGATCAATGACAGGCGGCGCGGTCAAAAAGAAAAACAATTCTCTGCTCGGCAGAAGCCGTGAGCTTGAGACGGTGACTGCGCGGCTTGCCGAAATGGAAGAAAAAACAGCACTGCTCGAAAAAGAGGTCAAAACGCTGAAGCAGGCCATTCAAGAGCTTGAACATACGCTGAGCGGTCTCCGTGAAGACGGTGAAGCTTTCAGAACAAAGCAGCAGGATGTAAAAGGCAGGCTGTATGAACTCGAAGTTGCTGAAAAGAACATCAATACCCATCTGGAGCTTTACGATCAGGAGAAAGCATCACTGACCGAAAGCAGCCGGGAAAAAGAGACGCGCAAATCAGCTCTGGAAGAACAGCTGAGTGAGGCATCCGGCCAGCTGAAAGAGCTTGAGGAAGAGATGGAAAGGCTGACAAAACAAAAGCAGACCCTATCCTCAACAAAAGAAACGCTCTCTCATGAACTGACGGAATGTAAAGTGGCCGCTGCGAAAAAAGAACAGGCGTGCTCGAGTGAGGAAGACAACCTCAAAAGGCTGAAAAAAGAGCTTGAAGAAACACAGCTCGCTCTGAAAGAAACACGGGAAGATTTAAGCCTTCTGACCTCAGAGATGACGTCCAGCACAAGCGGTGAGGAGCAGCTTGAAGAAGCAGCCCATCACAAGCTTCACGATAAAACGAGAACGATCGAATTGATCGCCAGCCGGCGCGACCAGCGTGTGAAGCTCCAGCGGGCTCTTGATACGAACGAGCTTGAACTGAAAGAAATGAAGCGTCTCTACAAGCAAAAAACAGACATTCTGAAAGATGAAGAGGTAAAACTCGGCCGGATGGAAGTTGAGCTTGATAATCTCTTGCAGTATTTACGCGAGGAGTACAGCTTATCCTTTGAAGGAGCAAAAGAACAATATCAGCTCGAACTCGAGCCTGAAGAGGCGAGAAAACGGGTCAAACTGATCAAGCTTTCAATTGAAGAGCTCGGAACGGTCAATCTCGGCAGCATCGATGAATTTGAAAGAGTAAACGAACGGTATCAGTTTTTAACAGAGCAGAAAAATGACCTGACGGAAGCGAAAAATACACTGTTTCAAGTCATTGAAGAAATGGATTCTGAAATGACGAAGCGATTCCATGAAACGTTTATCCAGATCCGTTCTCAATTCAACGACGTGTTCCGTTCTTTATTCGGAGGAGGACGGGCTGAACTGAAGCTGACTGATCCGAATGATCTTCTTAATTCCGGGGTGGACATTATCGCGCAGCCTCCGGGTAAAAAACTGCAAAACTTAAATCTTTTGTCAGGGGGAGAACGGGCGCTGACTGCCATTGCCCTTTTATTCTCCATTCTGAAAGTAAGGCCCGTGCCCTTCTGCGTCCTTGATGAAGTGGAAGCTGCGCTTGATGAAGCCAATGTATTCAGGTTTGCGCAATATTTAAAAAAATACAGCGGCGACAGCCAGTTTATCGTCATCACCCACAGAAAAGGCACCATGGAAGAAGCGGATGTCCTCTACGGTGTTACGATGCAGGAATCCGGCGTTTCCCGAATGGTTTCGGTCAAACTGGAAGAAACAAAAGAATTCGTTCAGTAACGAGGAAAGAGGTTGAAAGATGAGCTTTTTTAAAAAATTAAAAGAGAAAATCACGAAACAGACAGACTCCGTCTCTGAAAAATTTAAAGATGGTCTTGAAAAAACAAGAAATTCCTTCTCAAATAAAGTGAACGAACTCGTCTCCCGCTACCGGAAAGTCGACGAGGATTTCTTCGAAGAGCTTGAGGAAGTGCTGATTGGCGCTGACGTAGGTTTTACAACGGTCATGGAGCTGATTGATGAGCTCAAAAAAGAAGTGAAGCTGAAAAACATCCAGGATCCTCAGGAAGTGCAGTCCGTCATTTCTGAAAAGCTTGTCGACATTTATAACAGCGGCGACGAACAGATTTCTGAATTAAATATTCAGGACGGGCGCCTGAACGTTATTCTGCTTGTCGGGGTAAACGGCGTTGGAAAAACGACAACGATCGGAAAACTTGCCCATAAGCTGAAGAATGAAGGCAAATCCGTTGTGCTCGCTGCCGGAGACACCTTCAGAGCCGGGGCGATTGAACAGCTTGAAGTGTGGGGAGAGCGTACAGGCGTGCCTGTCATTAAACAGGCTGCCGGAAGCGACCCTGCTGCGGTTATTTATGATGCCGTACACGCGGCTAAAGCAAGAGGAGCGGATGTGCTGATTTGTGATACGGCCGGCCGCCTTCAGAATAAAGTAAACTTAATGAAAGAGCTTGAAAAAGTCAAACGCGTCATCGAACGCGAAGTGCCTGAGGCTCCGCATGAGGTTCTCCTTGCGCTGGACGCGACGACAGGTCAGAATGCGATGGCGCAGGCGAAAGAATTCTCCAAAGCGACGAATGTGACGGGTATCGCGTTAACGAAGCTTGACGGCACCGCAAAAGGCGGTATCGTCCTGGCGATCCGCAATGAGCTTCACATCCCCGTGAAACTGGTCGGCCTCGGAGAAAAGGTTGACGATCTTCAGCGGTTTGATGCAGAATCTTACGTATACGGTCTCTTTTCGGATTTAGTTGAAAAAGCCGAGGATTAATGAATAAAAAACGAGTATAAAATGGACGGTTTTATACTCGTTTTTTTATACGCATTGATAGATCGGAATGGAGGGGGCAGTTGTTGGACAAATGGCTGAAAGCTGAATTGGAAAGTAAGGTCGGAGCGATAAACCATATGTCGCTGCTGGATGAACAGGGAGGCACTTCAACCGTTCGGAAAATAGTGACCGGCCAAGACGCATTTCTGCTGAAAAGTTCTTTTCAACAGAAGTATCGGGAATGGTTAATGAGAGAAGCCTTCGTTTTACAAAAACTGACGGAAACTCGTCGTCTGCCTGTTCCTATTTATTATGGGATGATACAGGAACAGCATGCCAGCCATATCGTAATGTCATTTGAGGATGGAATCACACTGACTTCGGCTTTAAGAAAAGCAAAAGGGGATACTGAAAAGAAAAAGCTGATCAAAAGTTTCGGCCAGTTTCTGCAACGTCTGCATGAAACCGAAATGGTCTCTGGTTTACAGCCGGAAACAGACTGGCTCGATCTGCAAATCAAACGAGCCGGGGAATATGTCAAAAAAGGACAGGCTGAAGGAAGTGCAGAGCTTTTGAAGGAATTGGACAGGTGCAGGCCTGTTCCTGTTCAGCAGACAATGATTCACGGTGACTGCACGACTGATAATGTGCTGGTGAAAGACGGAGAGGTCTATCTGTTTATCGATGCTGCGGGAATATCGGCGGGAGATCCGCGATATGATGAATCATTAGCGATCAGTCATTTTGTCACAAATGAAGCATGCCTCAATGCTTTTTACGAAGGCTATTGCCGCTATCGTGTATCAAAACAAGAATTCGAGTATTTTAACGACGGTCTATATGAATTTTTTTGAAAAAACTTATTATGTAAAAAGAGCATCCTGCTTTGACAAGATAAAAACTTGACACACGCTCTGAAACCATGTAAACTAAGTTTATGTAAAGGGATTTGACTTAACAAAGGGGAGAGCTCAAATGTCGCTCGAAAAAACGACGAGAATGAACTATTTATTTGACTTCTATCAGTCGTTGCTGACGTCAAAACAAAAGAGCTATATGTCGCTTTATTATCTGGACGATTTCTCCCTTGGTGAAATAGCCGAAGAGTATGACGTTTCAAGGCAAGCCGTTTACGATAACATCAAACGGACTGAAGCGATGCTTGAACAATATGAAGAAAAACTGCTCCTTTTTAAAAAGTTTCAGGAGCGTAAAGAAATGTTTACAAAGCTGAAAGAGCTTGCTTCCGGGTTGCAGGAAGAGGAAAAAATGACGGCTCTGATTGAAGCGCTTGAGAAATTAGATTAGGAGGCGGCAAACAATGGCATTTGAAGGATTAGCCGACCGACTGCAAAAGACGATTTCAAAAATCCGCGGAAAAGGAAAAGTCAGCGAACAAGACGTAAAAGAGATGATGCGTGAAGTTCGTCTTGCGCTTCTTGAGGCTGACGTTAACTTTAAAGTCGTAAAGGATTTTGTGAAAAAAGTAAGTGAACGGGCTGTCGGACAGGACGTTATGCAGAGTCTGACACCCGGTCAGCAGGTTATTAAAGTCGTAAAAGAAGAGCTTACCGAGCTGATGGGCGGCGAAGAAAGCAAAATTGCCGTCGCCAAACGCCCGCCGACCGTTATTATGATGGTCGGGCTCCAAGGTGCCGGTAAAACGACAACCACGGGGAAGCTTGCCAACCTGCTGCGCAAAAAACATAACCGCAAACCGCTGCTCGTGGCTGCGGATATTTACCGCCCCGCCGCGATTAAACAGCTGGAAACCCTGGGGAAACAGCTTGATATGCCGGTCTTTTCGCTTGGCGATCAGGTCAGCCCGGTGGAAATTGCCAGACAGGCGATTGAAAAAGCGAAGGAAGAGCATCATGATTATGTGATTTTAGATACCGCCGGACGGCTGCACATCGATCATGAACTGATGGATGAGCTCTCCGGCGTAAAGGAAGTCGCAAATCCTGAGGAAATTTTCCTTGTCGTCGACTCAATGACCGGTCAGGATGCGGTAAACGTCGCCAAAAGCTTTAATGACCAGCTCGGTTTAACGGGCGTCATTTTAACAAAGCTTGACGGGGATACCCGCGGAGGTGCGGCGCTTTCTATCCGCGCGGTCACCGAAACGCCCATTAAATTCGCCGGAATGGGAGAAAAGCTCGATGCTCTTGAAGCGTTCCATCCTGAACGGATGGCATCCCGAATTCTCGGAATGGGTGACGTGCTGACCTTGATTGAAAAGGCTCAGGCGACCGTTGATGAAGACAAAGCCAAAGAGCTTGAGCAGAAAATGAGAACGATGAGCTTCACATTGGATGATTTTCTGGAGCAGCTCGGCCAGGTCCGAAACATGGGGCCTCTTGACGAACTGCTGCAAATGATGCCCGGCGCAGGCAAAATGAAAGGCTTAAAAAACATCCAAGTCGATGAAAAACAGCTGAATCATGTGGAAGCGATCATTAAATCAATGACTGTTCTTGAAAAAGAACAGCCGGATATCATTAACGCCAGCCGGCGGAAGCGGATTGCCAAAGGAAGCGGAACATCCGTTCAGGAAGTCAACCGTCTTTTAAAGCAGTTTGAGGAAATGAAAAAAATGATGAAGCAGATGACCAACATGACAAAAGGGAAGAAAAAAGGCTTTAAATTACCTTTTATGTAATCGGTTATACATGATAAAACCGTTGTTAAGAAAAAACACTTTACAAACACTTTTATCATTGTTAATATACTATCTTGTTGAAATATTTTCGGAGGTGCTAGTAAAATGGCAGTAAAAATTCGTTTAAAACGTATGGGAGCAAAAAAATCTCCTTTCTATCGTATTGTTGTAGCAGATTCTCGTTCACCGCGTGACGGCCGTTTCATCGAAACAGTCGGCACATACAACCCGGTTGCAAAGCCGGCTGAAGTGAAAATCAACGAAGAGCTTGCTCTTAAATGGCTTCAAACAGGAGCTAAACCTTCTGATACAGTCCGCAACTTGTTCTCAAGCCAAGGAATTATGGAAAAATTCCACAACGCTAAACAAGGCAAGTAATGACTGATCAGAACTTGGAAGATTTGATTGTCAGCATTGTGGCTCCGCTTGTCGACCATCCGGAAGACATAACGGTCACAAAGGAAGAGACTGATCAAAAGATTGCGCTGCGCTTATCTGTCAATAAGTCAGATACCGGTAAGATTATCGGAAAGCAAGGCCGGACTGCAAGAGCGATTCGAACCGTCGTTTTTGCAGCTGGCGCACAGTCTTCTAAGAAAGTTCAATTTGAAATATTTGACTGAAAAAGGGAGAGGGCCGGCACCTCCCCTTTTTTTACACGTAAAAAAGGCAAATGAACAGAAATATGTTGGAAGAGTGGGGAGTCTGGTCCTATGCAGATTATTCACAGAGTAACCGTTATGCAGGTTCTGACCGAGCAAAGCAAGGAAAAGCTTTTGGCCTCTTTTGCAGAAAAAAAGCAAACGCTTGAACGAGAATGCAGCCAGCTCTATTTTCAGCTTAGAAAACATGAAAAAGATCAGCAGAATCCCGATGTAGCGGAATCTTTTAAAAAAGCCATTGAGAAAAGACAAGACAAAATCAAAATGATCGATTTCCAAATAAGCCAGACAGAGTCGCTCCCGCTTGGAAGCGAAGTGAAGGAAAAGGAGATCGATGCGCTGCTTTCAATCAACGTCGGTGATAACTGGCATGAAAAAACAGCGGCAAATACCATCGTCATAAAAGACGGGGTAGTAATTGAAATCCGCCCGAGGTGATAATATGACAAACAGATGGTTTAATGTAGGCAAAATTGTAAATACCCACGGCATTAAAGGCGAAGTGCGGGTCATTTCTAAAACGGACTTTGCCGAAGAACGGTACAAGCCCGGCAATACGCTCTATTTGTTTGCGGAAGGGGCTGCGGAGCCAATCAAAGTAACGGTCAGCGCCCACAGGCTTCACAAGCAGTTTCACCTGCTGCAATTCAAAGAAATGCCGAGTCTCAATGAAGTCGAACACCTAAGAAACATGGTGATCAAAGTCCCTGAAGAAGACTTGGGAGAGCTTGAAGAAGATGAATTTTATTTTCATGAAATCATCGGCTGCGAGGTTGTGTCAGAAGACGGGGAACTGATCGGCACAGTGAAGGAAATCTTGACGCCAGGGGCTAATGACGTATGGGTGGTTGCAAGAAAAGGCAAAAAAGATGCGCTCATTCCGTATATTGCTTCTGTGGTAAAGGATATTAATATAAATGAGAAGAAAATTAAGATTCATGTAATGGAAGGGTTAATAGACGAATGAAAATCGACTTTTTAACACTGTTTCCCGAAATGTTTCAAGGGGTGCTCGGCTCCTCCATTCTGCAAAAAGCACAGGAAAAAGAGGCTGTCCGTTTTGACGTCATCAATTTCCGGGCTTTTTCGGATAATAAACACCAAACGGTTGATGATTACCCGTACGGCGGGGGAGCCGGGATGGTGTTAAAGCCGCAGCCTGTATTTGATGCGGTTGAAAAGCTGACAGCCGGTACGGACGCCAAGCCGCGCATTATTCTCGTCTGCCCGCAAGGTGAGCGTTATACGCAGAAGAAAGCCGAGGAGCTGGCACAAGAGGAACATCTCATGTTTATTTGCGGACATTATGAAGGGTATGATGAACGGATCCGGGAACATCTTGTCACTGATGAAATCTCCATCGGGGATTTTGTGCTGACCGGGGGAGAGCTCCCTGCCATGATGATCGCCGACAGCGTTGTCAGGCTTTTGCCGGGCGTCCTCGGAAAAGAAGCATCCCACGTGGAGGATTCCTTCAGCACGGGGCTTTTAGAGCATCCGCACTATACGAGGCCTGCAGATTATAGAGGCTTAAAAGTGCCTGAGACCCTTCTGTCGGGCAACCATGCAAAAATACAAAAATGGCGCAATAAAGAATCAATCAGAAGAACCTTTTTAAGACGTCCGGATCTTCTTGAAAACTATCCTCTCACTGATGAGCAAAGAAAATGGATTTCCGAGTGGGAAAACGAATAGATTCTATTGCGCAGGCGATGAAGATATGATAAGATACTACTTGTGGCTTAAGGAGGCTTATCCTTCAGAAGCTTGAAAACGATGTTCCGCTGTGCCTTGCAGTTGTGGCCAAGAGCATCTGTTGGAAGGAGTTGAAAACGATGCAAAAACTAATTCAAGATATCACAAAAGAACAGCTTCGCACTGATCTTCCTGCGTTCCGTCCTGGTGACACTTTACGTGTACACGTAAAAGTTGTTGAGGGTAACCGTGAGCGTATCCAGATCTTCGAAGGTGTTGTGATCAAGCGTCGTGGTGGTGGAATCAGCGAAACGTTCACAGTTCGTAAGATTTCTTACGGTGTTGGCGTTGAACGTACATTCCCTGTACACACACCAAAAATCGCGAAAATCGAAGTTGTACGTTACGGTAAAGTACGTCGCGCTAAGCTTTACTACCTGCGTGAACTTCGCGGAAAAGCGGCTCGTATTAAAGAAATCAGACGATAATGATAACGAACGAAAAGAGCTTGTTACCCGTAACAGGCTCTTTTTTTATATGAAATTTGTAAAAGCAGAACAAGCAACGTAAAATACATAAGAGATCATCGGAACATCCGGTTCCGGTAAATAAGGCAGGTGTCGAAGTCACATGACCATTCAATGGTTCCCAGGCCATATGGCTAAAGCGAGACGGGAAGTAACAGAAAAACTGAAATTAATTGATATCGTATACGAATTGGTGGATGCGAGAATCCCGATGTCATCGAGAAATCCGATGATTGAGGAGATTTTAAAAAATAAGCCGCGCATTATGCTTTTAAATAAAGCCGATAAGGCGGATGCGGCTGTGACTGCCCAGTGGAAGGACCACTTTCAGGAACAGGGCATTCCCTCTCTTTCAATAAACTCCGTTAACGGGCAGGGACTGCATCAAATCGTGCCGTCCTCGAAAGAGCTGCTGAAAGATAAGTTCGATAAAATGAAAGCAAAAGGTGTTAGGCCAAGAGCAATCCGCGCATTAATCATCGGCATTCCGAATGTCGGCAAGTCTACGCTCATTAACCGGCTGGCCAAAAAAAACATTGCCAAGACGGGAGATAGGCCCGGCATTACCACTTCACAGCAGTGGGTAAAGGTAGGCAAGGAATTAGAGCTGCTCGATACACCGGGAATTTTATGGCCTAAATTTGAAGATGAGCTTGTCGGCTTGCGCCTGGCGATCACCGGGGCGATTAAAGATACGATTATCAACCTGCAGGATGTGGCCGTCTTCGGGCTGCGCTTTCTGGAAGAGCATTATCCCGACCGCTTGAAGGAGCGCTACGGACTTCAGGAAATCCCTGAGGATATCGCCGCTCTTTTCGACGCGATCGGTGAAAAACGCGGCTGTTTGATGGGCGGAGGAATGGTTGACTATGATAAAACAACGGAAGTCATCATTCGGGACATCCGGACGGAAAAATTCGGCAGGCTTTCATTTGAAACACCATCAGAATAAAGACGCGCAGCGATGCGGGTCTTTATTTTTTCCGCAGAATACCGATATACATAATGTAAGGGAGAAGAGAACGTGAATACATTAACCGTAAAAAGCGTAAAAGAACGCCTGCAAGAGGTCAGGGACGAAAGCGACCCCTTCCTTGCCCAATGTGAGAAAGACCCGAGAAAAAGCGTACAGACGCTTTTAGAGCAATGGCTGAAAAAGCACGCGAAGGAAAAAGCTCTTAAAGAGCAATGGCTGAACATGACGGCATACGAAAGACTGTCATCCAAAAAGGGCTTCCGCCTGATTGCGGGTGTTGACGAAGCCGGAAGAGGGCCGCTTGCCGGACCGGTTGTCGCCGGCGCCGTCATTTTGCCGGCAGAATGCGAGATTCTCGGTCTCACGGACTCGAAGAAATTGTCGGAAAAGAAGCTCGAGGAGTATTACAGCCGGATCACGGAAGAAGCGGCGGCTGTAGGAGTCGGCATTGTCCATGCGGACGTCATTGACCGGATCAACATTTATGAGGCCGCGAGACTGGCGATGGTAAAAGCCGTCAATGCTTTAACGGAAACACCTGATTATCTGCTTGTTGATGCCATGACCCTTCCGCTTGACATTCCGCAGTCATCAGTTATAAAAGGGGATGCCAAAAGCGTGTCAATTGCCGCCGGAGCCTGCATAGCAAAAGTAACGCGGGACCGTCTCATGGCTGAGTACGCCAAAACCTACCCCATGTACGGCTTTGAAAAAAATAAAGGCTACGGAACGAAAGAACATCTTGAAGCTCTTCAGGCATACGGACCGACAACTATTCACCGAAAAACGTTCGCTCCCGTTCAATCTTATTGTTAGAAAAGAGGCTTAAGACATGAACATAAGCGGCGAAATCCAAGCGGCTTTCAGACAGCTGACGGCGGAAATCTCTCCGGACCGGCAAGACGGCGGTAAAGACAGCGGCTCTCAAAGGCTGCTGTTAGGGAAGGTTCTCCGTTTGCTGGACGATCAAAGCGCTCTTATCCAAATCGGCGGCCGGACGATGCAGGGAAAACTTGAAACCGCCCTTCGTCCGCAGGCGTATTACTGGTTTTCTTATGACAAACAGCCGGCGGAAAAAACGGGCCGGCTTCATGTCATTGACCAATTCGAAGGAAGCCCGAAAACCGTTCAGGAAGCGGCGGGAAGACTGTTAAACGCTCTTTCTGTCAAACCGGGCCCTGTGTCTCTGCAGATTGCCGAAACGTTTATGCAGCAGAAGCTGCCGATGACGGAAAACAGCCTCAAAGCTTGCATCCGCTGGGCTGAATCGCTTCCGGCCGCCGAATTGAAAAAAGCGGCGGAAACAATCGTATTTGCGCTGAAACGGGAACTGCCCGCACATCCGGAAGTCTTGTCAGCCATTCATGCCGTTAAATATCCGGTTCCGACCCGGCGCCTCCTCTCAGGACTGCTTCAGGCAATCAATCAGGCTCCGCAATCGGCAAAAGAGCTGTCTGTGCTCAAAGAGGCGGTTTCTGACGTGTTAAACGCGGAAACGGATCTTCATGCAGAACGTCTCTTGAAGAAGCTTGCCGAGGCTGCACGCATGCCGCTCTCAGAAACCGGGCTGATGGATGAAGGAGAACGGACGGAATCAAAACAATCACCATTTGTCCGAGAGACTCGTGAAAACGGAAAGGCAGTCTCAAGCCAGCCTTCTCCTCCGAGTGCACGGGCAAATCCGGAACTTCCTGAAAAAACGGCAAAACAGATTATAGAGAAATTAATGACATCGGCAGAAAAAACTGAAAACCGTCCCGTAAAAGTAACGGCGGAGATCATTAAGGCTTTCATTTCTCAAGAAAAAACATTTAAAACAGCACCTGTTCTTCAAAACGCACATCTGACAGAACAGGAGGCGGCTGTTTTCGAAAAAGCCGCTCAGCTCACCGAATTGAAATATGCGGAAAAACATGATGTATTAAGCCTTTTGCAGAAAATCAAAAAAGGACTGGGCACGCGTGATGAATTATCATTCATTACAGCGCTTGAAAAAGGCGTGTCTCCGCAGCCGGAGAAACAAGCGCTGAAAACGGCCCTTCAAGCCGTCCGGACGCTTCAAGAAGCGCCCCAATCCGTTAAACAAGAGGCGGAACCGCTTCTTCATAAATTAAACGGCCAGTTGTTTATTGAGCAGCATAACCCTTCTTTTACGCAGATGGTGCTGTCATTTCCGCTGGGAGCGTCCGCGTATGAGAATGATATCACAGTTCTCTTTAAAGGACGGAAGAAGCCGGACGGAAAACTCGACCCGTCACATTGCAGGCTCCTGTTTTTGCTGCATCTTGAAACACTGCAAGAAACCGTTGTGGACTGCATGATTCAGCAAAATGTAATGACCATTACGGTTGAGACTGATTTTGAGCTTCAGGCGGCCATCGACCCTCTCGTACCGGCTTTAAAAGAAGCTGTAAAAGAAACGGGCTTCAGCCTGTCAGGCGTCACGGCTAAAAAACGGCGCCCGAAAGACCAGAGCACTCTTGTGGAAGAGTTTATAGAAAAAGACGGCGGAAGAAAAGTGGATGTGAAAATATGAAAGAGCAAACGCCGTTAAGAAGAGCTGTCGCCCTGCATTACGACCGGCAGAAAGACCAAGCCCCGAAGGTTGTCGCAACAGGCAGGGGGCACGTGGCGGAAAATATTATAAAAGAAGCTGAGAAAGCTGGGGTCCCCATTCAGGAAGACAGAACCCTTGTCGAATTAATGCGCCATTTGACGGTTGACGATCAGATACCGGAGGCGCTCTATGAAACCGTTGCCGAAATTTTTTCATTTGTTTACAGACTGGACGAAACCCTGAAAAACGAAAAATAAGGATCATTCATTTCCCGGACTCCGTTTAAATTTATATTTTCAATAAAATAAAAGTTAGAATGTTTGGAAGGATATAAAGATTTTGTTTTGAACCCTAGACAATTCTTCCAGTATTATATAGAATGAAAGCGCAGTCTATTTTTAGTTTTGCTACATAAGTTAGGAGGATGGGAAATGAATATCCATGAGTACCAGGGAAAAGAAGTCCTCAGAAAATACGGGGTGTCTGTTCCTGAAGGTAAAGTGGCTTTTACAGCAGAGGAAGCAGTTGAAAAAGCAGAGAGCCTGTCAAGCTCGGTTTATGTCGTAAAGGCGCAAATCCATGCTGGCGGCCGCGGCAAAGCTGGTGGGGTAAAGATTGCAAAAACAAAAGATGAAGTGAAAGAGTATGCCGAAGAACTGTTAGGTAAGACGCTCGTCACACATCAAACGGGTCCGGACGGACAAGTAATAAAACGCTTACTTATTGAAGAAGGCTGCGATATTAAAAAGGAATACTATGTCGGGCTTGTACTTGACCGCGCTACTTCAAGAATCGTTTTAATGGCGTCTGAAGAAGGCGGAACGGAGATTGAAGAAGTAGCGGAAAAAACTCCTGAAAAAATTAAAAAAGCGGTAATTGATCCGGCTGTCGGCCTTCAGGGCTATCAGGCAAGGGAAATTGCATTCGCAATTAACATCCCGAAAGAGCTTGTCGGCAAAGCCGCTAAATTTATGCTCGGTTTATACAAAGCATTTGTTGAAAAGGACTGCTCCATCGCCGAGATCAACCCTCTCGTCGTTACGGGGGACGGAAACGTCATGGCGCTGGATGCTAAGCTGAACTTCGACAGCAATGCGTTATACAGACAAAAAGACATTATGGAATACAGAGATTTAGATGAAGAAGATCCGAAAGAAATCGAAGCGTCAAAATACGATTTAAGCTACATTTCCCTTGATGGAAATATCGGCTGTATGGTAAACGGCGCGGGTCTTGCAATGTCTACAATGGATATCATTAAACACTACGGCGGAGAACCTGCAAACTTCCTTGATGTCGGGGGCGGCGCAACCGCAGAAAAAGTTACGGAAGCTTTTAAAATCATTCTTTCCGATCAAAACGTAAAAGGAATTTTCGTCAATATTTTCGGAGGCATCATGAAGTGCGATGTCATCGCCGAGGGCGTTGTTGAAGCCACGAGACAAGTCGGCTTGACATTGCCGCTGGTCGTGCGCCTTGAAGGGACAAACGTAGATTTAGGAAAGAAAATCCTGAATGAATCAGGCTTAAACATCACATCTGCGGAATCAATGGCAGACGGCGCACAGAAAATCGTATCCTTAGTTTAGGAAAGAATGAAAGGCAGGGGACCAGATAATGAGTGTTTTTATCAATAAAGATACAAGAGTTATTGTACAGGGGATTACAGGTTCTACCGCTTTATTTCATACAAAGCAGATGCTGGAATACGGCACGAATATCGTTGGCGGTGTAACACCTGGAAAAGGCGGAACGGAAGCGGAAGGCGTACCGGTATTCAATACGGTCGCAGAAGCGGTTCATACAACGGGCGCAGATGCGTCAGTTATTTACGTGCCGGCTCCGTTTGCGGCGGACGCAATTATGGAAGCGGTTGACGCGGAAATTGATCTTGTCATTTGTATCACTGAGCACATTCCGGTTTTGGACATGGTGAAAGTGAAGCGTTTTATGGAAGGCAAGAAAACGAGATTAATAGGGCCGAACTGCCCTGGTGTTATTACACCTGAAGAATGCAAGATCGGCATTATGCCGGGATACATTCATAAAAAGGGTCATGTAGGCGTTGTGTCCCGTTCAGGAACATTGACATACGAGGCCGTCCATCAGCTTTCAGAAGCCGGCGTAGGCCAATCTACCGCTGTAGGGATCGGCGGCGATCCGGTCAACGGCACGAACTTTATTGACGTGTTAAAAGCGTTCAATGAAGATCCTGAAACACATGCTGTCATCATGATCGGAGAAATCGGCGGCACAGCTGAAGAAGAAGCGGCTGAGTGGGTGAAAGCGAACATGACGAAGCCTGTTGTCGGCTTTATCGGCGGTAAAACCGCGCCTCCGGGAAAACGCATGGGCCATGCGGGCGCCATCATCTCCGGAGGAAAAGGCACGGCAGAAGAAAAAGTCAAGACGATGAACGCCTGCGGAATTGAAGTCGCGGAAACCCCTTCTGTAATGGGTGAAACGCTGATTAAGGTGTTAAAAGAAAAAGGCTTATTTGAAACGTGCAAAACGCACTGATCGAAGCAGGGGCAGCCGTAACGGCTGTTCCTGTTTTTGCTGAAAAAAAAGAGGAGGTTTCCAGATTTGGATCAAGCATCGCGCTGTTTAATGGTCTGCAGTATTAATCAAATCATTTCCCCGTCTCTTCTATTAAAATGGTGGAAAGCTGATCATTCTCTGTCTTTTTTACCGAATCCGCATCCATTAACTGTTTTATCAGAAGGGAAAACAGCCCCGGAAGCAATTTTTCGGGAAATAGAGCGCAAGGATCCGGAACTTGATGAAGTTCTGTCCGATTACCGCCGAGAAGGCATTACTGTCATTCCGATTTCATCAAGCCGCTATCCAACATGGCTTAAAGCGATTTATGATCCGCCGGCTGTCTTGTATGCAAAAGGGAACACGCTGCTTCTTGAAAAAGGCAGAAAAATCGGGATTGTAGGAACGCGGAAACCGACGGAAGACGGAATAAAAGCGGCTGGGCATCTTTCCGCCGAACTCTCAGAAAAAGGCTGGGTCATTGTAAGCGGGCTTGCATCCGGTATAGACGGATTGTCTCATAAGGCGAGCATCAGGGCAAAAGGGCTTACGATCGGCGTGATAGCCGGCGGATTCCATCACATCTATCCCCGGGAAAATCTCCTGTTAGCAGAATACATGGCTGAACACCATCTCCTACTCTCAGAACATCCTCCTGAAACAAAGCCGAAAAAATGGCACTTTCCGATGAGAAACCGCATAATCAGCGGACTAAGTGAAGGAATTGTGGTCGTGCAGGGAAAAGAAAAAAGCGGTTCATTAATCACAGCTTACCAGGCTCTCGATCAAGGCAGAGAGGTATTTGCCGTTCCGGGTTCCATATTTAATCCATATTCCGGAGGACCTATAAAACTCATTCAAGAAGGGGCGAAAGCTGTATTATGCGCAGAGGATATTGACGGAGAGCTGACCGCCCGATGCGTTCAGTATACGGAACCCTTTTGAAATATCGTTTGACAAACGGTATTGTAATATTTAATAATAGTGAGGATTTAAAGTTGCACATTATTTTCATGTATAAAATGACGTTCATCATAAAGAATGAAATGTTGAAAGCCATAAAAAGGCAGCTCTAAAATGAATTGATACTTGAAAAGAGAGAGAACACCTCTTGAGGGGGATGAAAATGTCTGATTATCTAGTCATCGTGGAATCGCCGGCAAAGGCGAAAACGATTGAACGTTATTTAGGGAAGAAATATAAAGTCAAAGCTTCAATGGGACATGTCCGGGATCTTCCGAAAAGTCAAATGGGAGTTGACATCGAACAGAACTTTGAACCGAAATATATTACGATCCGCGGAAAAGGCCCTGTTTTAAAAGAATTAAAAACAGCGGCAAAGAAAGCAAAAAAAGTCTATCTCGCGGCCGACCCCGACAGAGAAGGGGAAGCGATTGCATGGCATCTCGCACACAGTCTTGATCTGGATCTCAGCTCGGACTGCCGGGTCGTCTTTAATGAAATAACGAAAGACGCCATTAAAGAATCATTTAAACATCCGCGCATGATTAATATGGATCTTGTCGATGCGCAGCAGGCGCGCCGCATACTAGACAGACTCGTCGGATACAAAATCAGCCCGATTCTTTGGAAAAAAGTAAAAAAAGGCCTCAGTGCGGGCCGTGTGCAATCCGTTGCGCTCCGGCTGATCATCGACCGGGAAAAGGAAATCAACGACTTTAAACCTGAAGAGTACTGGACGATTACCGGCTCATTTTTAAAAGGAAAAGAGACGTTTGAAGCCGGATTTTTCGGAAAAAACGGCAAAAAGCTTCCTTTAAAAAGCGAAGAAGACGTAAAAGCCATCCTTGCTCAGCTGAAAGGCAATAAGTATACAGTTGACAAGGTTACGAAAAAAGAGCGCAAACGAAATCCCGCTCTGCCGTTTACAACGTCCACTCTGCAGCAGGAGGCTGCAAGAAAGCTGAATTTCAGAGCGAAGAAAACGATGATGATCGCGCAGCAATTATATGAAGGAATTGATCTCGGCAAAGAAGGGACAGTCGGGCTCATCACGTATATGAGAACGGACTCAACGCGGATTTCCAATACAGCCGTTGAAGAAGCGTCAGCTTTTATTGATCAGGCGTACGGCAAAGAGTACTTAGCGGGAAAACGGAAACCGGCAAAGAAAAATGAAAACGCACAAGATGCTCACGAAGCGATCCGCCCGACTTCGGTGCTCAGAAAACCTGCCGACTTAAAAGCGGTGCTTGGAAGAGACCAGCTCAGATTATACAAGCTGATTTGGGAGCGCTTTGTTGCAAGCCAGATGGCCCCTGCCGTCCTTGATACGATGAGCGTCGATCTCAGCAATAACGGATTGACATTCCGGGCAAACGGAAGTAAAGTCAAATTCGCCGGCTTCATGAAAGTCTATGTAGAGGGTAAAGACGATCAGCTGGAAGAAAAAGACCGCATGCTTCCGGACCTTAAAGAGGGAGACACGGTTTTATCGAAAGATATTGAGCCTGAGCAGCACTTTACTCAGCCGCCTCCGCGTTATACAGAGGCGCGCCTGGTTAAAACGCTTGAAGAACTGGGGATCGGCCGTCCTTCGACATATGCGCCGACTCTTGACACCATCCAGCGCCGCGGTTACGTGGGATTAGACAATAAACGGTTTGTGCCGACTGAGCTTGGGCAGATCGTGCTGGATCTTATCATGGAGTTTTTCCCGGAAATCATTAACGTTGAATTCACGGCTAAAATGGAAAGAGACCTTGATCATGTTGAAGATGGCCAGACAGAATGGGTTCAAATCATTGACAGCTTCTATACTGATTTCGAAAAACGCGTGAAAAAAGCGGAAGCCGAAATGAAAGAAGTGGAAATTGAACCTGAATACGCCGATGAAGATTGTGAGTTATGCGGCTCCCGGATGGTTTATAAAATGGGCCGATACGGCAAATTTATGGCGTGCTCCAATTTTCCTGACTGCCGGAATACAAAACCGATTGTCAAACAAATCGGCGTAAAATGCCCTAAGTGCCATGAAGGAAACATTGTCGAACGAAAATCAAAAAAGAAACGCATCTTTTACGGCTGTGACCGTTATCCTGAATGCGACTTCGTATCTTGGGACAAACCGATTGAACGAAAATGCCCGAAATGTGAAAATATGCTCGTAGAGAAAAAGCTTAAAAAAGGCATACAAGTCCAATGCGTCGAATGCGATTATAAGGAAGAACCACAGAAGTAGCGGTGAGCAGTGCCTTGCTCACCTTCTTTGTGTGGAAGGGACAAACAACAGGAGATGAAAAGAAATGAACCAGCAAACAGTTAATGTAATCGGAGCAGGCCTTGCCGGAAGTGAAGCGGCATGGCAGCTTGCAAAACGAGGAATTCAAGTAAAACTATACGAAATGCGGCCCGTCAGGCAGACGGCAGCCCATCATACTGATAAATTCGCCGAACTGGTATGCAGCAACTCCCTCCGTTCAAATACACTCGCCAATGCGGTAGGCGTATTAAAAGAAGAAATGCGGGCCCTTGACTCGGCAATCATTCAATCTGCTGATAAATGCTCGGTTCCGGCCGGGGGAGCGCTTGCCGTTGACCGTCATGAATTTGCGCAAAGCGTGACGGATCTCGTGAAAAACCATCCGAACGTAACGGTTCTTACTGAGGAAGTAACAGAGATTCCGGAAGGTCCGACTGTTATCGCGACCGGACCGCTTACGTCAGAATCGCTTTCACAGCAACTGAAAGAACTCACCGGAGAAGAGTACCTGTATTTTTATGACGCGGCGGCGCCGATTGTCGAAAAAGACAGCCTCGATATGGAGAAAGTGTACTTAAAATCCCGTTATGACAAGGGAGAAGCGGCGTACTTAAACTGCCCGATGACAGAGGAAGAGTTCGACCGTTTCTATGAAGCATTGACGACGGCTGAGACGGTACCTTTAAAAGAATTCGAGAAAGAAATCTTCTTTGAAGGCTGCATGCCGATTGAAGTCATGGCGAAAAGAGGCAAGAAAACGATGCTGTTCGGACCGATGAAACCGGTCGGACTGGAAGATCCGAAAACAGGCAAGCGCCCTTATGCAGTCGTTCAGCTCAGACAGGATGATGCGGCGGGAACGCTTTATAATATTGTAGGTTTTCAGACACATTTAAAATGGGGAGACCAAAAAGAAGTGCTTAAACTGATCCCCGGTCTTGAAAATGTTGATATCGTCAGATACGGCGTCATGCACAGAAACACATTTATCAACTCGCCGAGCCTTTTGAATCCGACATATCAATTTAAACAGCGGAATGATCTGTTTTTCGCGGGCCAAATGACCGGCGTAGAGGGTTATGTTGAATCTGCCGCTTCAGGTCTTGTAGCGGGAATCAATGCCGCCAAACTTGTGCTCGGTCAGGATCTTGTGACATTCCCGCAGGAGACGGCGATCGGAAGCATGGCTCACTACATTACGACGACAAATCAGAAGAACTTCCAGCCGATGAATGCAAACTTCGGCCTCTTAAAAGAATTGCCTGTAAAAATTAAAAACAAAAAAGAACGAAATGAAGAATACGCTAAACGCGCAATTGAGACTATTCAAACTATTTCGAAAACGATATAGCTTTTCATTGCAACTTCGATGCATTATATGATACCATTTAAAAGCCCTTCGGAGAGGGAGGTCTTCATAATGACTGAGAATGTTAACTTTTTTTTAAAGTTATTCGTTGAATATTTACAAATTGAAAAAAATTATTCACAATATACTATTGTGAATTATGTTAATTCGATTGAAGAATTTGGGATGTTTCTGCATGCTCAAAATATAAATGGAATGAAAGAAGCTGCATATCATGATGTGAGAATATTTTTGACGGAGGCTTATGAAAAAGGCCTGTCAAGAAAAACAATCAGCAAGAAAATTTCAGCTTTGAGAAGCTTCTATAAATTTTTAATGAGGGAAAAGCTTGTTGAAGAGAATCCGTTTCAGCTTGTTCATCTGCCGAAACAAGAGAAACGGATTCCGAAGTTTCTTTATGAAAAAGAACTTGAGGAACTATTCGCTGTTTCAGACAGAAGTCAGCCGTCAGGGATGCGCGATCAGGCCCTGCTTGAGCTTCTTTATGCGACCGGAATGAGGGTCAGTGAGTGCTGTACGCTCACTGTCGGAGATCTTGACCTGTTCATGGATACGGTGCTCGTTCACGGGAAAGGCAAGAAGCAGCGCTATATCCCGTTCGGCTCATATGCCCGTGATGCGCTGGAGCTGTATATCAACAGCGGAAGGCAGTGCCTGCTTGAAAAAGCAAAAGAGCCTCATGATGTGCTGTTTGTCAATCAAAGAGGCGGCCCGCTGACCGCCAGAGGAATCCGGTATATTTTAAGCGGGCTTGTAAAAAAAGCATCCGGCACTTTACATATACACCCGCATATGCTTCGGCACACGTTTGCGACTCATCTGCTGAATGAAGGGGCTGATTTAAGAAGCGTCCAGGAGCTTTTGGGCCATTCCAATCTGTCTTCTACGCAGATATACACACATGTATCGAAGGAAATGCTGAGAAACACATATATGTCCCACCACCCGAGAGCTTTTAAAGAAAATTAAAAGGAGGCCCTTCTCATGTCATCTTTTCATGCGACAACGATTTTTGCCGTCCAGCATAACGGGAAAAGCGCTATGTCAGGAGACGGCCAGGTCACATTCGGTCAGGCTGTAGTCATGAAACATACCGCGAGAAAAGTGAGAAAGCTGTTTAACGGAAAGGTTCTGGCCGGATTTGCGGGATCTGTTGCAGACGCTTTCACACTTTTTGAAATGTTTGAGGCGAAGCTTGAAGAATACAACGGCAATTTAAAACGTGCGTCGGTTGAGCTTGCGAAAGAATGGCGCAGCGATAAAGTGCTGCGCAAGCTGGAAGCCATGCTGATTGTCATGAACCAGGATACCTTGCTTCTCGTATCGGGAACAGGTGAAGTGATTGAGCCGGATGACGGCATTTTGGCAATCGGCTCCGGCGGAAACTACGCCCTGTCAGCAGGAAGAGCGCTGAAAACCTATGCCGGAGAGAATCTGTCCGCCAAAGATATTGCAAAAGCCGCTTTGAAAATCGCGGGCGAGATTTGTGTGTACACAAACGATCAGATCATTTTGGAAGAACTTGAATAGAAAGGACTTGAGGCGCATGGAAAACAAACCGTTAACACCGAGACAAATCGTAGATCGGTTGGATCAATACATTGTAGGACAGCAGGATGCGAAAAAAGCTGTCGCCGTGGCATTAAGAAACCGCTATCGCAGAAGTCTTCTTGATGAAAAACTGAGAGACGAGATCGTCCCCAAAAACATCCTGATGATGGGCCCGACCGGGGTGGGGAAAACAGAGATCGCCAGACGGATCGCCAAGCTTACCGGTGCGCCATTTATAAAAATTGAAGCGACAAAATTTACAGAAGTCGGCTATGTAGGCAGAGATGTCGAATCAATGGTCAGAGACCTCGTTGAGACATCCGTGCGGCTCATTAAAGAAGAAAAAATCAGCGAAGTGAAAGAACAGGCTGAAGAAAATGCAAACAAACGTATAGTGCGGCTTCTCGTTCCGGGAAAGAAAAAACAAGCGGGTGTGAAAAATCCGTTTGAAATGCTCTTCGGAGGAAACCAGGCGGCAAATGATGATGAAGCCGACCAGCAGGAAGAAGCAAGCCTTGAAGAGAAAAGAAAGCGCATGGCGCATCAGCTCGCATTGGGAGAGCTCGAAGACCATTACGTCTCCGTAGAGGTGGAAGAGCAGCAGCCGTCGATGTTTGACATGCTGCAAGGCTCCGGGATGGAGCAAATGGGCATGAATATGCAGGATGCGCTGAGCAATCTGGTGCCAAAAAAGAAAAAACGCCGCAAAATGACGGTCAGAGAAGCAAGGAAGGTTCTGACCAATGAAGAGGCAGGCAAATTAATCGATATGGATGAAGTCGGCCAGGAGGCCGTGTTAAGAGCTGAAGAGGGCGGCATTATCTTTATTGACGAAATAGATAAAATCGCAAAAAACGGAGGGGCTTCTTCCTCAGCAGATGTATCGAGAGAAGGCGTTCAAAGAGATATCCTTCCGATTGTCGAAGGATCTACCGTCGTCACGAAATACGGCTCCGTCAAAACAGATCACGTGCTGTTTATCGCAGCCGGGGCATTCCATATGGCCAAACCGTCTGATTTGATTCCGGAGCTGCAGGGCCGCTTTCCGATTCGTGTAGAATTGAGCAAGCTGACGGTAGATGATTTTGTGAAGATTCTCGTCGAACCCGATAACGCGCTGTTAAAACAATATCAGGCTTTATTGCAGACAGAAGGTATATCTCTTGAATTTTCTGACGAAGCTATTCGTAAGATCGCCGAAGTAGCTTATCATGTGAATCAGGATACGGACAACATCGGAGCGAGAAGGCTTCACACGATATTGGAACGTCTCTTGGAAGACCTGTCGTTTGAAGCGCCGGACGTGACGATGGAAAAAGTCGCTATCACGCCGCAATACGTTGAAGAAAAGCTCGGAACGATTGCAAACAACAAAGATCTAAGTCAATTTATATTGTGAAAATTTAATAAGAGGAATTCTAGGAGGATTATTTATCATGGCTTTACTACAAAAAACACGAATTATTAACAGCATGCTGCAGGCTGCGGCAGGCAAACCCGTAAACTTTAAAGAAATGGCTGAAACGCTTCGTGACGTCATTGATTCTAATATTTTCGTCGTCAGCCGCAGAGGAAAGCTTTTGGGCTACTCTATTAATCAGCAGATTGAAAATGACCGAATGAAAAAAATGCTTGAAGACCGCCAGTTCCCGGAAGAGTACACGAGAAATCTGTTCAATGTTCCGGAGACGTCTTCAAACCTTGATATCAACAGCGAATACACGGCGTTTCCTGTGGAAAACAGAGACCTGTTCCAAGCGGGCTTAACAACGATCGTGCCGATCATCGGCGGAGGAGAGAGACTGGGCACGCTGATTCTGTCCCGTCTGCAGGATCAATTTGAAGATGATGATCTCATTCTTGCTGAATACGGAGCAACCGTTGTAGGAATGGAGATTTTAAGAGAAAAAGCGGAAGAAATCGAAGAAGAGGCGCGAAGCAAAGCGGTTGTTCAAATGGCGATCAGTTCTCTGTCTTACAGTGAACTTGAAGCGATTGAGCATATCTTTGAAGAGCTTGACGGAAACGAAGGCTTGCTTGTGGCAAGTAAGATTGCGGACCGTGTCGGCATTACGCGTTCAGTAATCGTTAACGCGCTGAGAAAGCTGGAAAGCGCAGGCGTCATTGAATCCAGATCACTGGGAATGAAGGGGACGTACATTAAAGTTCTGAACAACAAATTCCTTATTGAATTGGAAAACCTTAAATCTCATTAAGACAAAAGCAGAATCCCTGAAAATGGGGGTTCTGCTTTTTTTATGGACAATAGGTGAAAAGTTGCAGTTTAAAGTTGCTTATTGGAATCTGATCTGAGATAATCCATCTTGCTGTGTGAAAAAAGGAGGAAGAAACAGAAATTCTGCTATTTTCAGTCTTATATTAAACAAATCCTTGTAGTACAAATATTCTAGGACTTAATACCTACATGCAAAATAGATATAATTGAGCACTTTTTTTTAGCCTAACTTCATAGACTTTAAGCCTGTTATTTCTTACAATAAGCATATGGTTTTACAATTCTCGACAAGGATTTTTAGGAGAAAAATATCTGAAATGGAGGTAAGTGGATTTGGACTTATTTTCTGGAACTATACAAAATCTTGAGAATGCCTTGGGGAGAGCGGACATTAAGCAAAAAGTCTTAACTAATAATATCGCCAATATAGATACACCGAACTATAAGGCAAAAAAAGTCTCTTTCCGAAATTTGTTAGATCAGGAAACATCCAATCTTGAGGCTGTAAAAACCGACTATCGGCACGTTGACTTTACGGGTTCGGGGGACGATTATTCTATCGTGTCCAGCAGTGATACATCGTACCAGCAAAACGGAAACAATGTCGATATCGACAAAGAAATGACAGATTTAGCCGAAAACCAAATTAATTATCAGGCTTTGGTTGAAAGAATGAGCGGCAAATTCAATTCTCTGAAAACCGTCTTGACAGGAGGAAAATAATGAGTGGCTTTCAAAGCTTAAATATTTCGGGTTCCGCTTTAACTGCACAGCGTGTCCGGATGGACGTCGTATCGTCCAACCTGGCCAATATGGATACAACGAGAGCGAAGCAGGTAAATGGCGAATGGGTGCCTTACAGAAGAAAGCTGGTATCTCTCCAATCCGGAGGCGAATCATTTTCGTCCCTTTTACATTCCAAGATGAACGGAACAGGAAGCGCGGGAAGTGGCGTAAAGGTATCTGGTGTTACGGAAGACCCGTCCGCTTTTAATCTCGTTTATGATCCGGAGAATCCTGATGCGAATAAAGACGGATATGTACAAAAACCAAATGTAGATCCATTAAAGGAAATGGTGGATCTTGTCAGCAGCTCGAGATCATATGAAGCAAACGTAACTGCATTAAACGCCTCCAAAGGCATGCTTTTGAAGGCGTTAGAAATCGGAAAGTAAGGTGATGTAAGTGGTTAACGCTATTACTCCTTTTCAGCTTCAACAAACCCAAAATACTCAAAACGTAACGAATCAATTAAACCAAACTCAAAAAACTGATTCTTCAAACCAAACAAGCTTTTCGGAGCTTTTAAAAAACTCTATTGATTCGTTAAATGAGTCACAAGTGAAATCTGACCAAATAACGAACGAACTGGCTGCAGGAAAGGATGTAAACCTTGACGAGGTCATGATCGCTGCCCAAAAAGCAAATATTTCTCTGACGGCCGCTACCGAATTCCGCAATAAAGCCGTGGAAGCCTATCAGGAAATCATGAGAATGCAGATGTAGTGGTCAGATTGAAGAGAATGACTGGAATGACCGGGGGTTAACATGAATCGTACTCTAATGCAAATGAAAACCAAAACGGCAGCGTTTTGGAACAACAGATCAAAAACACAGAAGATACTCATGGTAAGCGGCTTGGCCGCATTCATTATTTTACTCATCGTCGTTATTATTTTTACTTCGTCTGAAAAGATGGTGCCTCTTTATAAAGATTTGTCCGCGGAAGAAGCGGGGAAGATTAAAGAAGAGCTCGATACGAAAAAGGTGTCTTCTGAACTTGCTGACGGCGGCACGGTCATTAAGGTTCCTGAGAGCCAAGTGGATTCGCTTAAAGTCCAGCTTGCCGCGGAAGGCCTGCCGAAAACGGGATCAATTGATTATTCGTTTTTCGGACAAAATGCGGGCTTCGGCCTGACGGATAATGAGTTTGACGTTTTAAAGGTTGAGGCGACTCAGACCGAATTGTCAAACCTGATAAATGAAATGGACGGTATTAAAAGCTCGAAGGTCATGATCAACATGCCGAAAGAAGCCGTGTTCGTCGGTGAAGATCAGCCGGCAGCGTCCGCTTCAATCGTTTTGCAGATGAAACCGGGCTACTCGCTTGATCAAAACCAGATCAACGGGCTGTACCATCTCGTTTCTAAAAGTGTTCCGAACTTAAAAGAAGATAATATCGTCATAATGGATCAAAATTCTACATATTATGACAAAAGTGACAGCGGTGCAGGGTCCGTTTCTGACAGTTATGCTTCTCAGCAAGGTATTAAGTCGCAGGTCGAAAAGGACATTCAAAAACATGTTCAGTCACTGCTCGGCACAATGATGGGGCAGGATAAGGTCGTTGTTTCCGTGACGGCGGATGTTGACTTCACGAAGGAAAAACGCACTGAAGACACTGTCGAACCTGTCGATAAAGATAACATGGAAGGCATAGCGGTAAGCGCCGAAAAAGTTGCGGAAACGTATAAAGGCGACGGCGCGGCCAACGGCGGCACGGCCGGAACGGGAAGCAATGACACCGCGAACTATGCCGAGACAAACGGCGGTTCAAACAGCGGGGACTACGAAAAAAGCAGCAATAAAATCAACTATGAAGTCAACCGCATTCATAAAGAAATCGCTGAAAGCCCGTATAAAGTGCGTGATTTAGGCATTCAGGTCATGGTGGAGCCGCCTAATCCGAAAAATGCCGCTTCCTTATCAGCACAGAGACAGGCTGATATACAGAAGATTTTAGGAACGGTCGTCAGAACGTCTCTTGATAAAAACGAAACGCAAAATCAAAACCTGACAGACAATGATATCAACAATAAAATCGTTGTATCCGTTCAGCCGTTTGACGGAAAAACAAGCCTGAACACAGATTCGGCACAATCTTCAGGTCTTCCGATCTGGGTATACATTACAGGCGGCGTACTGCTTGCGGCCATTATTCTGCTTATTATTCTCCTCATCAGAAAGAAACGCTCACAAGAGGATGAATACGAAGAATATGAATATGAAACACCGCCCGAGCCGGTTCGATTGCCTGATATCAACGAAGAGAAAATTGAAACGGAAGAAACAGTCAGACGAAAACAGCTTGAAAAAATGGCTAAAGAAAAACCGGAAGACTTTGCTAAATTGCTTCGAAGCTGGCTGGACGAGGATTAGGGGGAATGGAAAATGGCGAAACGTGATCAGAACAAGCTTACAGGAAAACAAAAAGCAGCCATCCTCATGATTTCCTTAGGCCTTGATGTATCAGCTTCTGTGTACAAGCATTTGTCTGAAGAAGAAATTGAAAGATTGACACTCGAGATTTCGGGAGTCAGAAGCGTCGATCATCAAAGAAAAGATGAAATCATTGAAGAATTTCATAATATCGCAATCGCTCAGGACTATATTTCACAAGGCGGTTTAAATTACGCCCGCCAAGTGCTTGAAAAAGCGCTCGGAGAAGACAAAGCGGTAAGCATTTTAAACAGGCTCACCTCTTCTTTGCAGGTAAAGCCGTTTGATTTCGCGAGAAAAGCGGAGCCCGAACAGATTTTAAATTTCATTCAGCAGGAACATCCGCAAACGATGGCGCTGATTTTATCCTACCTTGACCCGGTGCAGGCCGGACAGATTTTGTCTGAGCTGAACCCGGACGTTCAGGCTGAGGTGGCAAGAAGGATTGCGGTTATGGACAGAACGTCTCCTGAAATCATAAATGAAGTGGAGCGGGTCCTTGAACAAAAGCTGTCCTCCTCCTTTACGCAGGATTATACGCAGACCGGCGGCATAGAAGCCGTTGTTGAAGTGTTAAACGGCGTAGACAGAGGAACGGAAAAAACGATCCTTGATTCATTAGAAATCCAAGATCCTGAATTGGCGGATGAAATCAAAAAACGGATGTTTGTCTTTGAAGATATTGTCACCCTTGATAACCGTGCGATTCAGCGCGTGATCAGAGATGTTGAAAACGACGACCTCCTGCTTTCATTGAAGGTTGCGAGCGAAGAAGTCAAAGAGATCGTCTTCAGCAATATGTCACAGCGTATGGTTGAAACGTTTAAAGAGGAAATGGAAATTATGGGGCCTGTGCGTTTGCGTGATGTGGAAGAGGCGCAATCAAGAATCGTGGGCGTCGTCCGCAAGCTGGAAGAAGCCGGAGAAATTGTAATCGCGCGAGGCGGAGGAGACGATATTATTGTCTAATATCATTAAACAGCAATCATCATTTTCTCCTGAACAAAAACGGCGCAAGCTTTCCTTGCAGGAAGTCAGGAAAACACATTCCCAGCCAGACCGGGAGGAACCCGAAAATCCGGAGGCTCTCATGGCCTTTGCCAAGGCCGAAGCCGACAGGGTGTCTGAAGAAGCGAAAAATCAATTAGAGCACACTCTTCTGCAGATTGAAGAAGAGAAAAACCGCTGGGCGGAAGAAAAACAAAGATTGATAGAAGAAGCAAAGGCAGAAGGATATGAAGAAGGCATGGCGTTGGGAAAAGCCGTGGCTCAAGCTGAATACGCCAATCTCATCAGCCGGGCCAATGCCGTTATGGAAATGGCGAGACAGTCAGTCGAGGAAAAACTGGAAAGCGCTGAGGAAGAAATCATTGAGCTTTCCGTTGCGCTCGCTAAAAAAGTATGGCGGCAAAAAAGTGATGATAAAGAGGCTTTTCTTCTGCTGGTCAAACAGGTAGTAGCCGAAGTAAAAGATTATGATGACATCTCCATCTATGTGGACCCTGAATATTATGAGACGGTTCATCAGCATATGGACGAAATTCAGCAGCTGTTATACAAAGAATGCAGATTAAGCTTATATGCCGATGAAAAAGCCGCGAAGGGAACGTGCTCGATAGAAACTCCGTTCGGACGTGTTGATGCAGGCATAGACACCCAGCTGATGCAATTAAAGCAAAAACTTTTAACGGTGCTTGAGGCGGGAGCGGAGCAATGAAGACACAGTATTTAATAGACTCAATTGAAACAGCGGATCCGTACAAGCGCTACGGCAAGGTTAAACGGGTCATCGGGCTGATGATTGAATCAAAAGGGCCCGAAAGCTCAATCGGAGATGTTTGTCTCATTTATCCGAAAGGCCATGCGAAAAAAGCGATTAAAGCTGAGGTTGTAGGCTTCCAAGATGAAAACATTCTGTTAATGCCTTATCTGGAAGCGGCCAGCATCGCGCCGGGCAGCATTGTGGAGGCCACTGGGGAGTCGCTCCGCATCAAAGTAGGCGCGGGTTTAATCGGACAAGTTGTCGACGCGTTCGGCGAACCTCTTGACGGCCGGGCGCTCCCGAAAGGTTTGTCCCCCGTTTCGACGGAACAGCCGCCGCCAAACCCGATGAAACGCCCGCCGATACGGGAAAAGATGGGTGTCGGCGTAAGATCGATTGACAGTCTGCTGACGGTAGGAAAAGGGCAGAGAATCGGGATTTTTGCCGGAAGCGGAGTCGGAAAAAGCACCCTGATGGGAATGATCGCGAAGCAGACTGAAGCTGATTTAAACATTATCGCACTCGTCGGGGAACGGGGGCGCGAGGTGCGTGAATTCATCGAGAAGGATTTAGGCGAAGAAGGCCTGAAACGCTCGATAGTCGTAGTCGCGACCTCTGATCAGCCTGCCTTAATGCGTTTGAAAGCGGCGTATACGGCCACCGCCATTGCAGAGTACTTCCGCGATAAAGGCCGGAATGTGATGTTCATGATGGACTCCGTCACGAGGGTCGCGATGGCTCAGCGGGAAATCGGCCTGGCAGCGGGAGAACCGCCGACAACAAAAGGATATACACCTTCTGTGTTCGCTATTTTGCCCCGTTTGCTGGAAAGAACGGGCGCGAATGAACAAGGAACGATAACCGCTTTTTATACGGTTCTCGTAGACGGAGATGACATGAACGAACCGATTGCCGATACGGTGCGCGGAATATTAGACGGGCATATCGTTCTCGATCGGGCGCTTGCCAACAAAGGGCAGTTCCCGGCCGTGAACATCCTGAAAAGCATCAGCAGGGTCATGTCTAATATTTCAGACACAGCGCACAAAGAGGCGGCCAACAAATTCCGCGATCTTCTGTCAACTTATCAAAACTCTGAAGATCTCATTAATATCGGAGCTTACAAAAGAGGATCATCAAGAGAAATTGATGAAGCGATTCAGTTTTATCCGCAGCTTATTCAATTTTTAAAACAAGGAACGGAAGAACCTGCTCAATTGGAAGACAGCATTGCGGCATTGACGAGTCTGACTGGAAAAGAGGAATAAACATCGTGGCATACCAATTCAGATTTCAAAAGCTGCTGGAATTAAAAGAAAATGAAAAAGACCAAACATTGACTGAATACAGACAATCGGTTTCTGAATTTGAGACAGTGGCTGAAAAACTATATGAAAATATGAGCAAAAAAGAATTGCTCGAAAAAGACAAAGAATCAAAGCTGAAATGCGGAATGAGCGTTCAGGAAATGAGACATTATCAGCAATTCGTTTCCAATCTTGAGAACACCATCTATCATTATCAAAAGCTTGTCATCATGAAACGAAATGAAATGAATGAGAAGCAGGAACAGCTCACCGAAAAAAACATTGAAGTAAAGAAATTTGAAAAAATGCGGGAAAAACAATTTAATATGTTCGCACTTGAAGACAAAGCTGCAGAGATGAGGGAAATGGACGACATTTCAATCAAGCAGTTTATGATTCAGGGGCATTAGGAGCGAATGAAATGGCCGATAAAGAAAAGAGATCTGGAAAGTTCGGTTCAATCCTGCTTTTTATCATGATCCCGCTGATTTTTCTGATCATCGTCGCAAGCATCATCCTTTGGGCTGCCGGCGTTGATGTGATGAAGCCGATTCAGGAAACAGCCGCTAAAACGCCTGTTTTAAAAGAATTGGTTCCCGAAACGAAAGAAATGAAAAGCGCGGCGGAAAAGCAGAAGGAAGACAGAACGGCTTCTCTTGAAAAGACCATAAAGGAACAAAAAAGTGAAATTAACATTTTGAATAAAGATTTAGACACAAGCAAGTCCGAAATCGATAATCTGAATCAGAAAATCCGTTCACTGAAACAGGAAGCTGAACAGCAGCAGAAAACGAAGACGGATGAAACGAAAAAAGACGCTGCGGATTCAGCCGGAAAAGATAAAATGATCAACATCTATAAAAGTATGGACAGCGGTAAAGCGGCAAGCATTATCGTAAAGCTGAAAGAAAAAGAAGCCCTCGATATTTTAAACGGATTAAGTAAAAAGCAGCTTGCTGAAATCTTGACGAAAATGACTCCTGAACAAGCGGCTAAATATACAGAAAAACTATCCGCTGACGGAAATAAGGAGTGATGTAAGTTGAAGCTGCCTGAATTAACGGGTAATCGTACGCAGACTGTGCAAAACAGCAATGCGAAGATGAATGTAAACAGCTTAGGTCTATTTCAGAACTGGCTCCTGTCGGAAATCACTTCTCCCCGGCAGCCCGGAGATGAAACCAAAACAAGTGACGCAGAGCTGAATGATGCCCTATCGAAAATCGGTGATTGGCTGAAAGCCGGCCCGGAAGATAAAGAATTGCAGCTAAAAAAGCTGCTTGAGGCGGTAAAAGCTCTTGAAGGAAAGCAGACGGCTGAAACAGCTCTTCCTTTATTGAAACAGCTTGCCGAATCTGTAGAAGACATGTTAGCGGGCAAACAGCATGGGGCGAAGCCTGAAACGGATGAGCCGGATTCTTCCGCAAAAGACGGGGATTCCGTCAAGGATGCGCTTGAGAAGGGTCTGCTTTTCATTCAAGAAGCCGTATCCCAGCTCTTCACATCTCAGCAGGAACTGCCGGACAGCGCGCAGGCAAAGGCGATTTACCAGGAAGGCGCCCGTTTATTAGAGGCATTGAAAAAACAAGGTGTCCCAGACCGCGTGATTCAAGACCTGCGGCAGACATTTTTTCCGAAAAACGAATCTGCATCTAAACTTTACTCCATGACAGCCGCTGAGCTGAAGAGCTTTCAAAGCGTCGCGGAGCAGCTTGCGGGCCTTTCTCAAAAGGGAACAAAGGAATGGGATATGGCTGAAACTGAGCTGAAAGCTTTTGTGTTATCTCAATCATCTGAATCATCCCAAGAGTCAGCCGGGAAAACAGAACAGCAAAACGGCGGCACGGTTACTCACGCAAAGGCGCCTGACAGCAAATTGTCTGCACATATACTGTTTTCGGGAACGAGAAGCCTTGCCGGCATTCAGCAAACGTCCGCAGGAGCTGAACAGCAGCCGGCAGAAAATAAACCGTTAACGGATCAGGTCATCAGCGGCTGGAAACAGATGAAATACACGCCTTTCGGGAAAACAACCGGAAGCTTTACGATTCGTCTTAATCCCGAGAACCTCGGATTTGTCACAATTAAGGTGACAAACGAAAACGGGATGTTTCAAAGCAAAATAATCGCATCCAGCCAGTCCGCGAAAGAGCTGCTGGAACAGCATCTTCCTCAGCTGAAACAGTCGCTTCCGAATATGGCGGTCCAGGTCGACCGTTTTACAGTCCCGCTTCAAAGCGGGGATCAGCAGCCTGTTTACGGGCAGACGGCCGATCACAATAAACAGCAGCATCAGGGACAGAGAGAGCAGAAGAACCAGCAGCAGTCAGGCGATTTCGGAGATATGCTGGAGGAGCTTTCTATCAATGAAATGGAGGAAGAATAGTTGACATCAGTAAACTCGGATTATGCCGCGGCGGGCGCTTCAACCACTTCAAGCGCGAAGAGCACCTCCGCAGTAAACAGCAGCACGAATTTAGGGAAAGACGAATTTCTGAAGATCTTAATGACACAGGTTCAAAACCAGGACCCGCTCAATCCGGTTGATGACAAAGAATTCATCAGCCAGATGGCGACATTTTCTTCATTGGAGCAAATGATGAATATGAATACGACGATGACTAAATTTGTAGAAAATCAAGATCCGTTTACGATGTATGTGAACTGGATCGGCAAAAATGTCACATTCAGCGACAGCGACGGGAAGGATCAGACAAGCCCGGTCAATTCAGTCAAGCATTCAAACGGCAATTACGTGCTCGTGCTTGAAAACGGCAAAGAGGTCAGTCCGTGGAATGTCACGGCCGTCAGCGAAACATCTAAATAATAAGAAACTCAGGGGGAATTTAACATGTTACGTTCATTATATTCCGGTATCAGCGGCATGAAAAACTTTCAGACAAAACTAGATGTAATCGGCAATAACATCGCCAACGTCAACACAGTGGGATTTAAGAAAAGCCGCGTTACATTTAAAGATATGATCAGCCAGACAGTCGCCGGCGGTTCAAACGTGACCAATTCAAAACAAATCGGCTTGGGTGCCGCGACTTCTTCCATTGATGTTGTTCATTCAACCGGCGCCCCGCAGGCTACACAGAATAAAACCGACCTAGCCATTGACGGAGACGGCTACTTTCAGATTAATACAGGTGCGGGAATTGTTTACACACGTGCGGGGAATTTCGGAAAGGACAATCAAGGGAACCTTGTTACGACTGACGGGTACTATCTTGAAAAAATCGGCGGCGGCAAAATCAATATTCCGACTGATGCGAAAGATTACAGCATCGGTGCAGACGGAACCGTTACATACACTGATGCAGGGGATGAGGTTCATGATGCCGGACAAATCGGTCTGGTCACGTTCCCTAACAGCGCCGGTCTGGAAAAAATCGGAGGAAACCTTTACAGAGAATCATTAAGTTCAGGAGCTGCAAGCGCAGTCACCACTCCGGGCGAAAACGGAACGGGTAAGCTTTTGGCAGGCTATCTTGAAATGTCAAACGTAGATCTGACAGATGAATTTACCGAAATGATCGTTGCTCAGCGCGGTTTCCAATCAAACTCAAAAATCATTACGACTTCAGATGAAATCCTTCAGGAGCTGGTTAATCTGAAACGGTAAGGAGGGAGGAGAGGCGGTTAGGCCGCTTCTCCGGATTGCATGATTCAAGTCACCCGTTTAAACGGCCAGCCTTTTACGCTGAACGCGCTGTTTATCGAACAGATTGAGTGCTTCCCCGACACGACGATTACACTGTCCAACGGCAAAAAGTTCGTAGTGAAAGAACCGGAAGAAGCAGTTCTCAAAAAAGTCATATCGTTTTACCATAGCATACAAATATTTTCACTGGATCAGGGAATAGAGGAAGAAGAATGAAGAAAAAATTAGTCATCATTTTGCTGATTATTTTAATTGTCATCGCCGGCCTCGGAACGGCAGCATATTTTGTCGTCAGCGGAAATTCCGGCAAAGATAAAAAGCCGACAATTGACGAAGTCGTTGCAGCCACTGTGTCTGTCGACGATATCACGACAAACTTAAAGTCTGACAGCATCATCCGTATCGGCATCAAGCTTGAAACCGACTCGGCTAAAGCGAAGGAAGAACTTGAAAAACGCGATTTTCAGGTGAAAGACAATATCATTTCCATTTTAGCTGACACAAGCGCCGGAGAGATTGAGGGAGATAAAGGAAGAGAAGCGTTTAAACAATCATTAAAAGAGAAAGTAAACAGCTATCTCCAAGAAGGAAAAGTTCAGAAAGTGTACATTACCTCCTTTAATCTGCAATAAAAACAAATTTGACAGAATACGGAGGTGAAGAAAATGTCAGGAGAAGTTCTCTCCCAAAATGAAATAGACGCACTGCTTTCCGCCATTTCCACGGGTGAGGCGGATGCGGAAGAGCTGAAAAAGGAAGTTAAAGAGAAAAAAGTAAAGGTATATGATTTTAAACGGGCTCTCAGATTCTCGAAAGATCAGATACGCAGTTTAACCCGGATACATGATAACTTTGCGAGGCTTCTCACAACACACTTTTCCGCCAAGCTCAGAACGTATATTCATATATCCGTCAGCTCAGTTGACCAGGTGCCGTATGAAGAATTTATCCGTTCCATACCGAACATGACGATTTTAAATTTATTCGATGTTCATCCGATGGAAGGCAGAATTATGATGGAGGTTAATCCCACCATCGCATACGCAATGCTTGACCGCGTCATGGGAGGCATCGGCATCACTCATAACAAAGCTGACAGCCTTACGGAAATTGAAACGAATATTATTTCTAACTTATTTGAAAATGCACTGGGCAACTACAAAGAAGCGTGGCAATCGATTGCTGATATTGACCCTGAAATGACTGAATTTGAAGTGAATCCTCAGTTTGTACAGATGGTTTCCCCAAATGAAACAGTCGTTGTCATTTCTCTCAATACGCAGATAGGTGAAATCAGCGGTGTCATTAATCTTTGTATTCCCCATGTCGTACTTGAGCCGATTATCCCTAAGCTTTCCGTACATTATTGGATGCAATCAGACCGGAATGAAGCGAAGCCCGAAGAAACGAAGTTGCTTGAAAAGCGCATCATGACGGCTCAAATTCCCGTTGTGGCTCTCTTGGGCGCTTCTGAACTGACAATAGAAGAATTTTTAAGTTTGGAAGTCGGGGACTGTATAACTCTGGACAAATCAGTGACTGATCCTCTTACTGTATTGGTCGGAAACAAACCGAAGTTTTTAGGGCAGGCCGGCCGGGTGAATCGAAGACAGGCAGTGCAAATTTTAGATCACGACATAAGAGGTGAACAAGATGAACAATAGATTATCTCAAGATGAAATCGATGCTCTTCTTAACGG
The DNA here is from genome assembly GCF_058808515.1 of Bacillus sp. GW821-FHT11D08. Classification (NCBI taxonomy): domain Bacteria; kingdom Bacillati; phylum Bacillota; class Bacilli; order Caryophanales; family Bacillaceae; genus Bacillus; species Bacillus sp. GW821-FHT11D08. The sequence goes on along the minus strand of NZ_JBXARS010000004.1, from coordinate 323,820 downwards.
CACAAGCAGTCAGTCAGAGGATACAGAACAGCCTCAAGGGGCGAACTTGTCTGAACTTGAGCGCGATGCGATCGGAGAAATCGGGAATATTTCGTTCGGCAGCTCGGCTACGGCGCTGTCCACTCTTTTAAATCAAAAAGTGGACATTACGACCCCGAGTGTGACCGTCATTTCAAAAAGCAAAATCAGTGATGAATTTCCTCATCCGTATGTTGCCATTGAAGTGAACTACACAGAAGGCTTTGACGGCAGCAATTTGCTCGTCGTCGAACAAAGCGACGCGGCCATCATCGCGGATTTGATGATCGGCGGGGACGGCCGGGGCGCCGATCCGTCACTCGGTGAAATCCACCTGAGCGCCGTGCAGGAAGCAATGAATCAAATGATGGGCTCGGCTGCTACGTCAATGTCGACCGTGTTCAGTAAAAAGATTGACATTTCTCCGCCAAGGGTTGAACTTCTGGATGTGACGGAAGAAAAAGGGACCGACAGAATACCTGAGGATGACCTGCTCGTAAAAGTGTCATTCCGTCTGAAAGTCGGCGAATTAATCGATTCGAGCATCATGCAGCTTTATCCGATTACGTTTGCGAAAGATCTGATCGCAGACCTGATGACTGCAGACCAGCATGAGTCAGAGGCCGCAGAAACTGTATCAGAACCTCAGCAAACATACGAAACGCCGCAGCCGGAACCTGCCATGCAGCCGGAGCCGCAGGCAAAACCCGAGCTTCCGAAGAGACAGGGAACCGCAAAAAAAGCTGCTCCTGTTCAAGTCGCTCCGGTAGAATTCCAGGCGTTTGATCATAACGAAGCGGCGCAAGGATCAAGGAATAACCTTGATATGCTGATGGATATTCCGCTTTCCGTTACGGTTGAGCTCGGCAGAACGAAGAGAAGCGTCAAAGAAATCCTTGAACTTTCTGCGGGAAGCATTATTGAGCTTGACAAGCTGGCTGGTGAACCTGTTGACATTCTGGTCAACCAGCGGATCGTGGCAAAGGGCGAGGTCGTTGTCATAGAAGAAAACTTCGGCGTGAGAGTCACTGATATTTTAAGTCAGGCAGACCGCCTTAACAATTTAAAATAAGCGAACATAGAGGAGAGAAACAGATTATGGCACACAGAATTTTAATTGTAGACGATGCAGCATTTATGAGAATGATGATCAAAGATATTTTAGTGAAGAACGGTTTTGACGTTGTAGCTGAAGCTTCAGACGGAGCGCAGGCAGTCGAAAAATTCAAAGAGCATTCCCCCGACCTTGTGACAATGGATATTACAATGCCTGAAATGGACGGGATTACAGCTTTAAAGGAAATTAAACAAATCGATCCGCAGGCGAAAATCATCATGTGTTCGGCTATGGGCCAGCAGTCAATGGTTATTGACGCGATTCAAGCCGGCGCAAAAGACTTTATCGTGAAACCGTTCCAAGCGGACCGCGTGCTTGAAGCTATTAATAAAACATTAAGCTAAAGGGTGTACGACTGTTGAAAAAGAGTCATGGTTTACTAGCTTTGATTTGTTGTTTCGTTTTACTCAATGTACATCCGTTCCCTGCTTTTGCGGCGGAGTCTGACAATTCCACCGTCAACGAATGGTTTGAAAAACAATCAACAAACAAAACAGAGAAAAAAAGCGATACATCGAAACAAACGGCTGATCAAGAGATAGGGGATGCTTCTGCATCTTCTGTCTCCGCTTTTGATTTTGTAAAGATGATTGGGGCGTTATTATTCGTCATTCTGCTGATCTATGGATTTGTCAAACTGATGAATAGAAGAAACCGTCTGCTGAAGCCGTTTCAATATGTAGAAAATATCGGCGGAACGTCAGTCGGCCAAAACCGTTCCGTGCAGCTGATTAAAGTGGGAAACAGTGTTCTCGTAGTCGGTGTGGGCGAAACGATACAGCTTTTAAAAGAAATTGAAGATGAAAAAGAGCGCGAGGCGATTCTGAGCCAATACGAAGAGTCGATGTCTTCAAAAGTGGAATGGACCAAGCTCGTAAATCGGCGTAAGGATGGAGAAAAAAAGCCGCAAACGATGCTTCCGTCGTTTTCAAAAGCGCTGAAAGAACAGCTGAACGAGCTGAAACAAAGCCGTTCTGAAGGAAAGAAGAAAGGCCCTTATCATCATGAATGAATTTATTAATCTTTTTAATTCAAGCAGTCCGACCGAAGTCAGCTCCACTGTTAAATTACTGTTGCTTTTGACTGTCTTTTCAGTGGCGCCGGGGATTCTGATTTTGATGACCTGCTTTACGAGAATCGTCATCGTCCTGTCTTTTGTAAGAACCTCACTGGCGACGCAAAACATGCCTCCCAACCAGGTTTTAATCGGCCTTGCGCTGTTTTTGACGTTTTTTATTATGGCGCCGACTTTTTCAGAGATTAATAAGGAAGCCTTAACGCCGCTGATGGACAATAAAATCAGTCTCGATGAAGCATATACAAAAGCCGAGAAGCCGATTAAAGAGTATATGAGCAAGCATACAAGGCAGAAGGATCTGGCGCTGTTTATGAACTATGCCAAAATGAAAAAACCTGAATCGATTCAGGATATTCCTTTGACGACGATGGTGCCCGCTTATGCGATATCAGAACTCAAAACCGCTTTTCAAATGGGCTTTATGATTTTTATTCCGTTTTTAATTATCGATATGGTCGTGGCGAGCGTCTTAATGTCAATGGGAATGATGATGCTACCGCCGGTTATGATCTCTCTGCCCTTTAAAATATTGCTTTTCGTTTTGGTCGATGGATGGTATTTAATCGTGAAATCTTTGCTTGACAGCTTTTAGGGTAGGTGCTAATTGTGAGTTCAGAATTTGTAATTTCCATGGCGGAAAAAGCCGTATATGTAACACTAATGATCAGCGGGCCGCTGCTTGCGATCGCGCTGATCGTCGGTTTGCTCGTCAGTATCTTTCAAGCGACAACTCAAATCCAGGAACAGACGCTTGCGTTCATTCCGAAAATCGTGGCGGTGATGCTTGGACTGATCTTTTTCGGTCCTTGGATGCTGTCGACGATTCTTTCGTTCACAACTGATCTGTTTTCTCATCTGAACCGATTTGCAGGGTAGAATCAAATGAATTCCATCATTGATTTATTTCCCGCTTTTTTATTGGTCTTTATCAGAATCTCTGCTTTTTTTGTAACGGTGCCGGTGTTCGGACATCGGAATCTGCCGGCGGTTCACCGAATCGGCTTTGCTTTTTTTCTTTCGGTGATCTGCTTCAGCACGCTGAAACATGCGCCGGAAATAGAAATAGGGGAACAGTATATGCTGCTTGTCATAAAAGAGGCCGTTGTGGGCTTGAGCCTCGGGCTGATCGCTTTCATGATGATGACAGCCATTCAGATAGCAGGTTCCTTTATTGATTTTCAGATGGGCTTTTCCATCGCCAATGTCATTGATCCGCAATCAGGAACGCAAAGCCCGCTGATCGGACAATTCGTTTATACGCTGGCGCTGTTATTTATGCTCAGCGTAAACGCCCATTATCTTTTATTGGACGGGATTTATTACAGCTTTCAGTATATCCCGCTTGATCAGGCATTTCCGTCGTTTGGAAATGATCACTTTGGACTTTTTATCGCAAAAAGCTTCAATGCCATGTTTATTATCGCTTTTCAAATGTCTGCGCCGGTTGTGGCCAGTCTGTTTTTAGTTGATTTGGCGCTCGGTATCGTGGCGAGAACGGTGCCGCAGCTGAATGTTTTCGTTGTCGGGCTTCCTCTGAAAATAGCCGTGAGCTTTATTATGCTGATCGTTTGTATGGCGGTGATGTTTGTCGTTGTCCGCAACATCTTCAGCCTTACCGTTGAAACCATGCGGAATCTATTGGCATTGGTCGGTGTGACATGATGAGGCTCAGACTGAATCTGCAATTCTTTGCCGGTGAAAAAACGGAGAAAGCCACGCCGAAAAAACGGAAGGATACAAGAAAGAAAGGACAGGTCGCGAAAAGTACGGATGTGAATACAGCCGTTTCTTTACTGATTATCTTTCTTTCGCTGATCGCGCTCGGTCCTTATATGCGGGACAGGCTGCTGTCCTTTATTAAAACGTTTTATACGAAATCGATATCATTACATCTGTCTGCATCTGCCGTGCATGAACTGTTCGTGGATACGGTGAAAGATATCAGCCTCATCCTCGCGCCGATTATGCTGGTCGCGCTTGTGGCAGGTGTCGTGAGCAATTACATGCAGGTGGGTTTTCTGTTTTCTGCGGAAGTCCTCAAGCCTGACTTGAATAAGCTCAGCCCGCTGAAAGGATTTAAGCGGATTTACAGTATGAGGGCGATTGTTGAACTGGTCAAATCCATTTTGAAGATTACTGTGGTCGGTTTTGCCGCCTTTATGGTGCTCTGGCTGCATTATGGCGATATTCTCCGCCTTCCGCTTTTGACTCCTGCGGAAGTGCTCACTTTCGTTTCCAAGCTCACTCTTTGGATGGGGCTTGCGGGATCAGGGGCTTTAATGCTGCTGGCCGGGCTTGATTACTTATATCAGCGTTTTGATTATGAGAAAAATATCAGAATGTCAAAGCAGGATATAAAAGATGAATACAAAAAATCGGAGGGTGATCCGATAATCAAGTCCAAAATTAAGCAGAAGCAGCGGGAAATGGCGATGAGGCGGATGATGCAGGAAGTGCCGAAAGCGGATGTCATCATCACCAACCCGACCCATTATGCGATAGCTTTAAAATATGATGAAAAGAAAATGGACGCCCCTTACATTGTTGCCAAAGGGGTGGACCATCTCGCATTAAAAATCAGGCAGATCGCCAAAGAACACGATGTCATGACGATTGAAAACAGGCCGCTCGCGCGTGCGTTATATGATCAGGTTGACATTGACCAGGCCGTGCCGGAAGAGTTTTTCAAAGTCATTGCGGAAATTTTGGCTTATGTATATAAAACGAAACAAAAAGTATAGTGAATTTCAGATTCAAAAGGAGAGAAAAACAGCATGTCAACAAGAGATTTATCGGTTTTAATAAGTGTTGTCCTCATTGTGGCAATGCTGGTGATTCCATTCCCTCCATGGTTGTTAAGTATTTTGATCATCATTAATATCTCTCTTGCGTTGATCGTGCTTCTCACCACAATGAATATGCAAGAACCGCTGCAATTCTCGATATTCCCGTCATTGCTGCTGTTATTGACGCTGTTTCGGCTTTCGCTCAATGTGTCGACGACACGTTCGATTCTTTCTCACGGAGAAGGGGGAAAGGTTGTTGAGACATTCGGGAATTTCGTTGTCGGCGGAAATGTGCTGGTAGGGCTTGTTGTCTTCATTATCTTGATTATTATTCAGTTTATCGTCATTACAAAAGGCGCCGAGCGGGTATCGGAAGTGGCGGCGAGATTTACGCTCGATGCGATGCCCGGAAAGCAAATGAGTATTGACGCGGATTTAAATGCCGGCATGATTACGGAGCAGGATGCAAAGCACAGACGTGAAAAAGTCGCCCGGGAAGCGGATTTTTACGGCGCCATGGACGGTGCGAGCAAATTCGTCAAAGGGGATGCCATCGCGGGTATCATCATCGTGATGATCAATATTATTTTCGGAATCGTAATCGGCATGCTGCAGCAGGGGATGAGCATACAAGAAGCTGCGTCTCACTTTACAATGCTGACGGTCGGTGACGGTATCGTTTCTCAAATGCCGGCCTTGCTCATTTCAACGGCTACAGGGATTGTCGTGACGAGAGCGGCATCTGAAGGAAACCTCGGTCATGATATTACAGGCCAGCTGTTTGCTTATCCGAAGCTCTTGTATGTAGCCGCGGGAACTGTACTTTTGCTCGGTCTTCTTACACCGATCGGCATTCTGCTGACGGGGCCGATCGCCGGTCTGCTTGCATTCGGCGCTTACATGCTGTCCAAAGCGGATAAGCCGAGCGAAGAAGAGGAAGAAATTCTTGAAGAAGAGGCTCAGGCGGATGAACTGAAAAGCCCGGAAAGCGTTGTGCAGCTTTTACATATTGATCCGATTGAATTTGAGTTCGGATACGGACTCGTGCCGCTTGCAGACGCGGGGCAGGGCGGTGATCTTCTTGACCGCATCGTCATGATCAGACGTCAGCTTGCGCTTGAATTGGGACTTGTTATTCCGGTTGTGCGCATCAGGGATAACATCGCGCTCCAGCCGAATGAATACAGATTGAAAATTAAAGGCAATGAAGTCGCTAAAGGAGAGCTCCTGCTGGATCATTACTTAGCGATGTCACCGACGCCTGAAGATGACGTCATTGAAGGAATTGAAACGATAGAGCCGTCGTTCGGACTTCCCGCAAAATGGATCAGTGAAGCTGCAAAAGATGAAGCGGACATGCTGGGATATACAGTTGTTGATCCGGCGTCAGTCGTATCTACGCATATTACAGAAAAAATTAAGCAGCATGCCCATGAACTGGTCGGCAGACAGGAAACAAAGCAGCTGATCGATCATCTGAAGGAAAATTATCCTGTGCTTGTTGAGGAAGTCACGCCAAACCCTCTTTCTGTCGGCGATATTCAAAAGGTGCTTGCCAAATTGCTGAGAGAAAAAGTTTCAATCAGAAACTTGGTGACCATTTTTGAAACTCTTGCCGATTACGGAAGATTAACGACAGATTCAGACCTTTTGACAGAATACGCGAGACAGTCGCTTGCCAAACAAATCACGGCACAATATGCGAGAGAGCATGAAACGCTGAAGGTCATCACATGCTCAGGCCGGGTGGAAAAAGCGATTGCAGACGGGGTACAGCAGACTGAACAGGGCAATTACCTGTCACTCGACCCTGAGGTTTCAGACAGCATCATCCGTTCTGTCGCTAAAGAGGCCGAGCAGCTTTCCATCCGCCAGGAGTCGGCGATTCTTCTTTGCTCGCCTGCTGTCAGAATGTATGTAAAACAGCTGTTAGAACGGTATTTCCCTGATCTTCCGGTTCTTTCTTATAATGAGCTGGAAGCAAATGTTGAAGTACAGAGCATTGGAGTGGTGGATATTTAATGAAAATAAAAAAATTTACAGCCGCTTCAATGCAGGATGCCGCGAAGCAAATCAAAAAGGAACTCGGCAATGATGCCGTTATTTTACATTCCAAACAAGTAAAGAAACGAAAATGGCTGGGGCTGCGGTCGCAGCAGGCCGTCGAAGTGATAGCGGTTTTAGATCGTGACGTCAGGGAAGCGAGAAAAACGCCGCCGGCTGCCGCTGAAGAAATGAAAAAGACGAAAACGGCGGAGAAAGCTGAGCCTGTTCAGCCGCCGCGCCTTCCGGATCAAAGTATTTCCGGCGAACTGGCGCATTTTAAAGAAGTGTTCCCTGAACCATTAAAAAAAGCCGAGAGACTATTGAAGCAAGCCGGGCTTCCTGATCATACGCAAAACGCCGTACTCAGTGAATTGCTCCGTTCTTCAATTGTTTCCGGAGATTTAACTGAAGATAATGTCAGCTCCAAACTGCAGGATTTGTTAGTGAAAAAACTCCCTTCGGCAGACAGGTGGCAGGAAGGGATTCAATCAAAATACGTCGTGCTTTTCGGTTCAACCGGGGCCGGCAAAACGACTACACTTGCGAAACTCGCGGCCTCATCAATGCTGACAGAGCATAAAAAAATTGCCTTTATGACGACGGATACTTACCGGATTGCCGCGGTCGAGCAGCTGAAGACATATGCGGAGCTGCTTCAGGCTCCTCTTGAAGTATGCTATTCAAAGGAAGAATGTCTGAAGGCACTGGAAAAATTCGCTGAATATGACCATGTTTTCATTGATACAGCCGGTAGAAACTTTAAAGAAGAGCAGTATATTACGGAATTACAAGAGATGATTCCGTTTGAATCAGGCTTACAATCCTTTCTCGTATTATCGGCATCTGCAAAATATGACGATATGAAACAGGTGCTGAAACAGTTTTCAGGTGTGCCGGTCAATCAATTCATTTTCACGAAAACGGATGAAACCGCCTCACTCGGCTCCGTGTTTCAAGTGCTGTCGGAATCAAGAATCGGCGCCGCCTATTTGACAAATGGACAGGATGTGCCTGAAGACATCCTATCGGCTTCACCAAAAGAGTTTGTAAGGATGCTTTTGACATGAAACCCGATCAGGCAGAGTCATTAAGAAGGAAAATGAGAGAGCGGCAAATGATCAAGCCGGAGCTTTATGAGAAAAAAGCGAAGACATTAGCCGTCATCAGCGGTAAAGGCGGCGTCGGAAAATCTAATTTAACATTAAACATGGCAGTTGCCCTGCAGGAAAAAGGAAAAAAAGCACTCATCATTGATCTTGACATCGGAATGGGCAACATTGATGTGCTGATCGGCGCTGCTTCTTCCCGCACCATTATTGATGTGATGGAGAATCGGCACGCGTTGGCTCAATCACTTTCCTCCGGTCCGAAAGGCCTTCGCTACATATCCGGAGGAACGGGGCTTGAGGCGATCTATCAAGCAGATGGAGAGAAGTGGTCGGCTTTTATGAATGGTCTTTCCGCTGTATTAGGCGATTTTGATTACGTTCTGTTTGATATGGGAGCGGGACTTTCAAAAGAACAGCTGCCGTTTATTTTATCGGCGGAAGACATTCTCGCCGTGACAACGCCTGAGCCGACGGCCATTATGGATGCCTACAGCGCGATCAAACATCTTTTGCTCGCGGATGAACGGCTGACCGTAAACATTGCCGTCAATCGCGCCCGCGCCCAAAAACAGGCGCTGGACACGTACAACCGCCTTTCTCATGCAATTCACACGTTTTTAGGCGCGGAGGTGCGTTTCGCCGGCTCCATACCCGATGACCCGCTAGTAAGCCAAGCCGTCATTGATCAGGTGCCTTTTTTAATAAAAAGTCCTCAAGCAAAAGCCAGCAGGTCCGTCCGTCTTCTGACGGATGTCTTGTTTCAAACGGAAGAAAACAAACCAAGAGAAGAGAAACCGGCATTTATTGAGAGATTATCTTCTTTTTTATTGAGGAGGACTTTACAGTGATTCGTGTGCTTGTCGTTGATGACTCAGCTTTTATGAGAAAGATGATTACCGATTTTCTGGCTGCGGAAGTGCAGATAGAAGTCATCGGGACAGCCAGAAACGGGGAAGAGGCGCTGAAGAAAATAGAGCTTCTCAAACCGGATGTTGTCACGCTTGATATTGAAATGCCGGTCATGAACGGAACGGATACATTGCGGAAGATCATCAGCATATATAAACTTCCCGTAATCATGGTATCGAGCCAGACACAGCAAGGGAAGGACCGAACGATCAACTGCCTGGAAATGGGCGCTTTTGATTTTATCACCAAGCCTTCCGGAGCGATTTCACTTGATCTTTATAAAATTAAAGAGCAGCTGATTGAGAGGGTGATTGCAGCCGGGCTGTCCCGCGCACAAAAACCTGAGGCGGCAGTGAAAGAGTCTTCTATCCCGGAACGTCCGGCTTTGGCGGGATTTGAAAGACCGAAAGCAAAATCCGCCAAGCAGGCCGTATTCATCGCGACCTCTACAGGCGGACCGCGGGCTCTGCAAAAGGTGATTCCGAAACTGCCGAAGGATTTAAAGGCGCCTGTATTTGTCGTTCAGCACATGCCTGAAGGCTTCACCGCTTCACTTGCAGACAGACTCAACCATTTGTCAGATATTCAGGTCAAAGAAGCGGAAAACGGTGAAGAAGCGAAAGACGGATGGGTGTACATCGCGCCCGGCGGAAAAAATATGACGGTTGCAGAGGAAGGCGGAAGGCTCCGCATCATTCTTGACGTTCATGATACGGAAAGCCGGCATAAACCCTCGGCCGATTATTTGTTTCGGTCGGCAAGCCGCTTATCCGATTACGAAAAGGTAGCCGTCATTATGACCGGCATGGGCAGCGACGGAACCGAGGGCGTAAAAGAAATGCTCAGAACAGGCGGCGTTAAAACGATTGCGGAATCGGACGAATCCTGTGTTGTGTTCGGAATGCCGAAGTCAGCGATAAAGGCGGGCCTCATTCATGAGATTAAACATGTGGAAGATATCGCGGCATCCATCACCGGATGTGTGAAAAAAGAGAGGGTGTGAATCAATTGGATATGAATCAATATTTAGATGTCTTTATTGATGAAAGTAAAGAGCACTTACAGACATGTAACGAAAAGCTGCTGCTGTTGGAAAAAGATCCGGCAGACCTTCAGCTTGTGCATGACATCTTCAGAGCTGCCCATACGCTGAAAGGCATGAGCGCAACGATGGGATATACAGATCTGGCGCATTTAACCCACCTGATGGAAAATGTGCTGGACGCCATCCGCAACGGAGAAATGCCCGTTACATCAGATTGGCTGGATGTGCTGTTTGAAGCGCTTGATCATCTTGAAGAGATGGTGCAGTCCATTATTGACGGAGGAGACGGCAAACGTGATATTTCTGAAGTGAGTGCGAAGCTCGACGTAAATGCGGTGCATGAGACTGCGGCTTCAGCCGAAACAGCAGAACCGCCGGCTTCAACTGAATGGAATTATGATGAGTTCGAACGGACTGTTATTGAAGAGGCGGAAGAGCAAGGATTCAGCCGCTATGAAATAACGGTTTCCCTGAATGAAAGCTGCATGCTCAAAGCCGTGCGCGTGTACATGATATTTGAAAAGCTGAATGAAGCCGGGGAAGTCGCAAAAACAATACCCGCCGCGGAAGTGCTTGAGACGGAAGATTTCGGAACGGATTTTCAGGTGTGTTTCTTGACAAAGCAGCCTGCTGAAGAAATTAAAGAACTCATCAGCGGCATTTCAGAAGTGGAGAATGTCGAAATTTCTGCCGGTGCGCCGTTAAAAACGGCCGAAAAACCGCAAGCGGCTGAACCGGTGAAGGAAGCTCCGGTTAAAAAGGCTGAGAAACAGCCTAAGCCGCAAGCGAAAACGGAAGAACAGCCGAAGCATCACAGCGGCTCGAAAACGATTCGCGTCAACATTGAAAGACTGGATTCTTCAATGAACCTTTTTGAAGAACTTGTCATTGACCGCGGACGTCTTGAGCAGATCGCCAAAGAGCTTGACCACAATGAGCTGACTGAAACTGTTGAACGCCTGACCAGAATCTCGGGCGACCTTCAGTCTATTATTCTTAATATGCGGATGGTGCCGGTAGAAACCGTCTTTAACCGTTTCCCGAGAATGATCCGCCAGCTTCAAAAGGAATTAAACAAGAAAATCGAATTGTCCATCATCGGAGCTGAAACGGAGCTGGACCGCACGGTGATTGATGAAATCGGCGATCCGCTTGTCCATTTAATCAGAAACAGCATCGATCACGGCATTGAATCGCCTGAAGTGCGGGTGAATAAAGGAAAACCGGAATCAGGTCATGTCGTGCTTAAGGCATATCACAGCGGCAACCACGTCTTTATTGAGGTTGAAGATGACGGGGCCGGCCTGAACAGAAAGAAAATTCTTGAAAAAGCGCTCGAGCGGAGTGTAATCACCGAACGTGATGCTGAAACGCTTGAAGATAATGAGATTTACGAGCTTATTTTTGCTCCGGGCTTCTCGACTGCCGATCAAATTTCTGACATTTCAGGGCGGGGCGTCGGCCTGGATGTCGTAAAAAATAAACTCGAATCACTCGGCGGCTCTGTCAGTGTCAAATCCGCGGAAGGTCAAGGTTCTCTTTTCAGTATCCAGCTTCCGCTGACACTTTCAATTATATCCGTTCTTCTCATTAAACTGGAAGAAGAGACGTTTGCGATACCGATTTCTTCTATTATAGAGACGGCTGTTATTGATAAGAAAGATATCCTGCAGACGCATGACAGAGAAGTGATTGATTTCAGAGGCCAAATCGTTCCGATCGTCTATCTGAAAAAAGAATTCGGCATTACGGATTCAAAACAGGATGCCGATCAGTTCCATGTAATCGTCGTGAAAAAGGGCGATAAATCCACTGCTTTTGTCGTGGACTCTTTTATCGGACAGCAGGAAGTCGTACTGAAATCACTCGGCGACTATTTGACGAACGTCTTTGCGATTTCCGGCGCTACGATTCTCGGAAACGGAGAAGTGGCGCTGATTATTGATTGCAATGCGCTGATCTACTAAAACGACACGAGGAGGTGCCCGAATGACTGCTGAAATCAAGACAGGTGAAAAAATGATTGTGTTTATGATAAACGGGAAAGAATACGCTATCTCAGTTTCCCAGGTGAAATCAATTGAAAAGTGGCAAAAACCGACGAGGGTCCCGGGTGTGGAATCTTATATCCGCGGCGTTATCAATCTGCGCGGAGTGATTACCCCGGTTCTTGATTTAAGAAAACGTCTGAATCAGCCTGAACAGGACATCACAGAAGAGACTCGGATTATCATCATTTCTTATCGTGACGCCGATGTCGGATGGGTCGTGGATGAGGCCAATGACGTCATCACCGTACATGAAAATGAAATCGAATCCGCGCCTGAAAGCCAGACAAAGGAAACGGATGTGTGGATTAAACAGATCGTCAAGCAAGATAACAGGCTCCTCAATATTATCGATGCGCATGCGGTGCTGGATAAAGGTGCTTCGGCATCTGCGTCCGGAGAGCCTAATGCTTAAAGGGGAAAAGACAACATGAGTAAGTTTGAAGCGATCAAAGAAGAGCAGATGGATATTTTGCGGGAAGTCGGAAATATCGGGGCGGGTCACTCGGCTTCTGCAATGGCTCAGCTGCTGAACAGAAAGATAGACATGGAAGTGCCGTTTGCGACTTTATTGACATTTGATGAGCTCGCTGATTTTTTCGGCGGGGCTGAAACGCCGGTCGCCAGTATCTTTTTAAGAATGGAAGGCGACATGACCGGCTCTATCTTTCTCATCATGCCTTTTCATCAGGCGGAACAGTTTATCAGAGAGCTGATCGGAAATCCGGATTTTGATATTGACCAGTTGGGCGAAGATCATTTGAGTTCTTCTGCTTTACATGAGTTCGGCAATATTTTAGCAGGTTCCTATTTAACGGCATTGGCTGATTTGACAAAGCTTGAGATTTACCCGAGCGTGCCGGAAATCTCACTTGATATGTTCGGCGCGGTTATCAGTGAAGGGCTGATGGAGCTCAGCCAAGTCGGAGAACATGCCATTGTCGTGGATACTTCTATTTTTGACCAGGGCAGCCGGCAGGAGCTCAAAGCCCACATGTTTATGCTCCCGGACTATGATTCTTTTGAAAAGCTCTTCGTCTCATTGGGTGCGGCTTTATGAGCCGTGCGGAAGCCGCAGTCGTTAAAGTGGGGATTGCGGATGTTCAAGTCGCGCGTTACCCGGATAAAATCCGGACCTCGGGACTCGGTTCATGCGTAGGGCTGGTTTTATACGATAAAGACAAACAAACGGCAGGACTCGTTCACGTCATGCTGCCGGACTCCGGTTTATCAAAAACGGCGGAGCTCAACCGTGCAAAATACGCGGACACCGCCGTTAAGATGACGATTGATATGCTTTTGAAAGCCGGCTGCCGCAAGTTTGCCCTGAAGGCAAAACTCGCCGGGGGAGCGGAGATGTTTAAGTTTAAAATGACGAACGACCTGATGAAAATCGGTCCGAGGAATGTAGCGGCCATCAAAGAGCAGCTTTCATTGTATAACATTCCGGTCATCAGTGAAGATACGGGCGGCTCAAGCGGCCGGACGATTGAATTTGAGCCAAAGTCCTGCATGCTGCACATTCGAACTGTTAAACAAGGTGAAACAACGATTTAATAAAGGTATGAGGTAGGGGGATAACAATGCAATCCTTGAATTATGAAGATCAGGTGCTTTGGTCGCGCTGGAAAGAGTGGAAAGATCCTAAAGCCGGTGATGATTTAATGCGCCGTTACATGCCGCTGGTCACATATCATGTCGGCAGAATTTCCGTCGGACTGCCGAAATCGGTGCATAAAGACGATCTAATGAGCCTTGGTATGCTTGGTTTATATGATGCCCTGGAAAAATTTGACCCCGGCCGGGATTTAAAATTTGATACCTATGCCTCGTTTAGAATTCGCGGTGCAATCATCGACGGGCTGCGTAAAGAAGATTGGCTGCCCAGAACTTCACGGGAGAAGACAAAAAAAGTCGAAGCGGCGATCGAAAAACTTGAACAGCGCTACCTTCGGAATGTGACGCCTTCAGAGATCGCAGAAGAGCTGGGGATGACGGAGCAGGACGTAGTATCAACGATGAATGAAGGTTTTTTTGCCAATCTCTTATCAATTGATGAAAAGCTTCACGACCAGGATGACGGTGAGAATATTCAAGTGATGATCAGAGATGACAAAAATGTGCCGCCGGAAGAAAAAATCATGAAGGACGAGCTGATCGCTCAGCTTGCGGGCAAAATTCACGAGCTCTCTGAAAAAGAGCAGCTTGTCGTCAGTTTATTCTATAAAGAAGAACTGACTTTGACCGAGATCGGACAAGTCCTGAACCTTTCGACGTCGCGGATTTCACAGATTCATTCAAAGGCGCTGTTTAAATTAAAGCATCTGCTTGAAAAAGTAATTCAATAATGAACTCATGGTTAGCGAGTGAAAAACATGTCAACACTATTATGGCTTTTAAGCTTTGTGCTTCACGGCGTACTGCTTTATGCCGTCATTATTCTGTACACGAGGTTTTCAGCCCTCAAGGAGACGGAGCGCCAGCAGAAGAAGATTCTTGAAGAGACGGAAAACACCCTTGCAGCGTTTCTGCTTGAGCTGAAAGAAGAAAATGAAAGACTCGAAGACGCAAAAAGCCGTCAAGCGCCGGACGCAGAAGATGCCGAACCCCGGCCGGAACCGAAAGAAGAGCCTGATATTCCGGACCACATGGAAAAGCTCATCAGTGCAACGGAACGGGCTGAAAGTGATGAAAACAACGGTGCGCATTCGTTTGAAAAACGTGTTTCAGAATTATATGAACAAGGGCTCACCCCCGCGGAAATCGCCAAACGGATGCAGAGCGGAAAGACAGAAATCGAGCTGTTTTTAAAATTTCGCGGCAAAGCTGTAAAGGATTCTTGATTGTCGCATAAAGCTGTGTTATATTATGTCTTGGTGTTAAATACACACGCTTAACGATTTATGCAGAGGGTGCTGCAAACGGCAGTTCTGCACAAAAATGACCTAAGCGGAGGAAAAAAACCATTTTATTAGGAGGAAATCACATGTCAGTTATTTCTATGAAACAATTGCTTGAAGCTGGTGTTCACTTCGGCCACCAAACACGCCGCTGGAACCCAAAAATGAAGCGTTACATTTTCACGGAGCGTAACGGAATCTACATCATTGACCTTCAAAAAACAGTGAAAAAAGTAGAGGAAGCTTACAACTTCACGAAAAACCTTGCTGCTGAAGGCGGAAAAATCCTTTTCGTCGGCACAAAAAAACAAGCTCAGGATTCTGTTAAAGAAGAAGCTGTACGCTCTGGCATGTACTATGTCAACCAACGCTGGTTGGGCGGTACACTGACAAACTTCGAAACAATCCAAAAACGCATTAAGCGTCTGAAAGACATCGAGAAAATGCAAGAAAACGGTACATTTGAAGTACTTCCGAAAAAAGAAGTTGTTCAATTGAAAAAAGAATTAGAGCGTCTTGAAAAATTCCTCGGCGGAATTAAAGACATGAAGGATCTTCCTGATGCATTATTCATCATCGATCCTCGCAAAGAGCGCATCGCTGTTGCGGAAGCTCGCAAATTGAACATTCCTATCATCGGAATCGTAGATACAAACTGTGATCCTGATGAAATTGATGTCGTAATCCCTGCAAACGATGACGCAATCCGCGCTGTCAAACTTCTTACTTCTAAAATGGCAGATGCTATTCTTGAAGCGAAGCAAGGCGAAGAAGAAGCGGAAGCTGCTGAAGAGACTGCACCTGAAACAGAAACGACAACTGCGTAACCTAATCAAAAGGTGATAAGAGGGACTGCCTTTTATCACCTTTTTTCAAGAAAAATGTATCTATACATATCTTGTTTACACATATAAGGAGGAATTCAAATGGCTATTACTGCACAGCAGGTAAAAGAACTGCGTCAAAAAACAGGCGCTGGTATGATGGACTGTAAAAAAGCATTGACTGAAACTGACGGAGATATGGACAAAGCAATCGACCTTCTGAGAGAAAAAGGAATTGCGAAAGCGGCTAAAAAAGCTGACCGTATCGCTGCTGAAGGTTCTACTCTTATTAAAACTGACGGCAACAAAGGCGTTATCTTAGAAGTAAACTCTGAAACTGATTTCGTTGCGAAAAACGAAGGCTTCAAAGAGCTTCTGAACACGCTTGCTGACCACCTTCTTGCAAACGCTCCTGCTGATCTTGAAGAAGCAATGGGTCAAAAGATGGAAAACGGTTCTACTGTTGAAGAATACATCACAAGCAACGTTGCTAAAATCGGAGAGAAAATCACTCTTCGCCGTTTTGCTGTTATTTCAAAAGAAGACAGCGAAGCGTTCGGTGCTTACCTTCACATGGGAGGCCGCATCGGCGTATTATCCGTTCTTAGCGGAACAACTGACGAAGATCTTGCAAAAGACATTGCGATGCATGTTGCAGCGGTAAATCCTCGTTACATTTCCCGCGACCAAGTGTCTGAAGAAGAAGCAAACCATGAGCGTCAGATTCTGACTCAGCAAGCTCTTCAAGAAGGCAAACCGGAAAACATCGTAGCTAAAATGGTTGAAGGCCGTCTGAACAAATTCTTCGAAGAAATTTGCTTATTAGACCAAGCTTTCGTTAAAAACCCAGACGAAAAAGTGAAACAAGTTGTGGCTGCGAAAAACGCATCTGTTAAAACTTACGTCCGCTACGAAGTTGGAGAAGGTATTGAAAAACGCCAAGAAAACTTTGCTGAAGAAGTTATGAACCAAGTGAAAAAATAATGGCGGAAAGCCTTGGCGAATCTTTCGCGGCTTTTCAGGCAGTATAGGGGACACTACTTGTGTTCCCTATTTTTAAAACTATATTTACAAACCTTTTTTTCTCTTGCATAATAGGAAACGGCAATGTTTACACTTGGAGGTTATTATGGAAAAACCAAAATACAATCGTATCGTTTTAAAGCTTAGCGGAGAAGCATTGGCAGGAGAGCAGGGAAACGGCATTAATCCGACTGTCATCCAATCCATCGCTAAACAGGTAAAAGAAATCGCTGAGCTTGACGTCGAAGTGGCCGTAGTCGTAGGCGGCGGCAACTTATGGCGCGGAAAAACGGGCAGTGACTTAGGAATGGACCGTGCGACGGCCGATTATATGGGCATGCTTGCTACTGTCATGAACTCACTTGCCCTGCAGGACAGCCTGGAAACGCTCGGAATTCAGTCCAGAGTGCAGACATCAATTGAAATGCGTCAGGTCGCTGAGCCTTACATCAGAAGAAAAGCCATCCGCCACCTGGAGAAAAAACGCGTTGTTATTTTTGCCGCGGGAACAGGAAACCCTTATTTCTCTACGGACACAACCGCAGCGCTGCGTGCCGCTGAAATCGAAGCGGACGTGATCTTAATGGCGAAAAATAATGTCGACGGTGTGTATAATGCTGATCCGAGAAAAGATGAGTCAGCCGTTAAATACGAAAAATTATCTTATCTCGATGTGTTAAAAGACGGGCTGGAAGTCATGGATTCTACGGCTTCTTCACTATGTATGGATAATGATATTCCGCTGATCGTCTTTTCTATTATGGAAGAAGGAAATATTAAGCGTGCCGTAATCGGCGAATCAATCGGAACGATCGTAAGGGGGAAATAACGTTGTCAAACGAAGTATTAACACAAACAAAAGAACGCATGGAAAAAGCGGTTGCCGCTTATTCACGTGAATTGGCGTCAGTCCGCGCAGGACGTGCCAACCCATCTCTATTGGATAAAGTGACAGTAGAATACTACGGTGCCCAAACACCTTTAAACCAGCTGTCTTCCATCAATGTGCCTGAAGCGCGTATGCTTGTTGTCACACCGTATGACAAAACGGCAATCGGTGATATTGAAAAAGCGATTCTGAAAGCTGATCTTGGCGTAACGCCGACAAGTGACGGCACAATTATCCGCATCGCGATCCCGGCTCTGACGGAAGAAAGACGTAAAGAACTTGTCAAAGTCGTGAAAAAATACGCGGAAGAAGCGAAAGTAGCAGTCCGTAATGTCCGCCGTGACAGCAACGATGACCTCAAAAAACTTGAGAAAAACGGAGACATCACAGAAGACGAGCTTCGTGCTTCCAGTGAAGACGTTCAAAAGCTGACAGATGAATATGTGTCAAAAATTGACAGCGTCACGAAGGACAAAGAAAAAGAAATCATGGAAGTTTAATGAAAAACTATGTACAATAGATAATGTGAAAAGACCCTCTCATGTTTACAGGGGGTTTTTTTGTTAATACTGTTGATTACATTGATCATCAGCAACGCAACCTTTTTGGGTGACGGAGGAATCTCATGCTCAACATACTCAAAAATTGGAAGAATCAGCAGAATGCGGCTTCCAACTTAGAACGGTATACAAAAGAAGACATACTGAAGGGTGAAATTCCCGCACACATTGCCATTATTATGGACGGAAACGGACGCTGGGCGAAGAAGCGTTCACTCCCTCGGATTGCAGGACATCATGAAGGAATGAAAGTGGTAAAAAGGGTGACAAAGCTCGCAAGTCAGCTCGGCGTTAAAGTTCTGACTCTTTATGCGTTTTCAACGGAGAACTGGAAGCGCCCGAAGATGGAAGTCGACTTTTTGATGAAGCTTCCGGAAGAGTTCCTGAATACGTATCTTCCTGAATTAATAGAGGAAAATGTACAGGTGAAAATTATCGGAGATGAATCCGCGCTCCCTTCTCATACGTACAGGGCGATTGAGAAGGCCGTAAAAGATACAGAACAAAATGACGGGCTGATTCTCAATTTCGCTTTGAACTACGGCGGACGCACGGAAATCGTCAATGCGGCAAAAGCACTGGCTGAACAGGTGAAAAGCGGCACGCTGAATATCGAAGACATTGATGAAGCGCTCTTTTCCGGGCATTTAATGACAGAATCAATCCAGGACCCGGAGCTGCTCATCAGAACGAGCGGAGAAATCAGATTGAGCAACTTTATGCTTTGGCAGGTGGCTTACAGTGAATTTGTTTTTACAGATGTCCTGTGGCCCGATTTTAAAGAAGATCACTTTCTGCAGGCAGTGGGAGAATTTCAGCAGCGGGGCCGGAGGTTTGGCGGAATTTAGAGGATGGTGGAAATGAAACAAAGATTGTTAACAGGTGTTCTGGCAGCGGCATTATTTTTATTTTTGGTTATTTTCGGAGGATTGCCGTTCACCGTATTTGTTTACGTGATGGGAAGTATAGCGCTTTTTGAGCTTTTGCGGATGAAAAAGCTCAGATTTTTTTCTTTTCCGGGTCTGATCAGCCTCTTGTTGTTATGGCTGTATATGATGCCGGACAAGTATCATTTTTTCGATGCGAAAATGGAAGTAACGATTTTCGCTGTATTGATTCTGCTCAGCTATACGGTGCTCGTGAAAAACACCTTTACGTTTGACGAAGTCGGGTTTATCGTTCTCGCGACGGTATATATCGGACTGTGTTTTCATTATTTTATTGAAATCAGAAACATTGAAACAAACGGGCTTTTGTATATCTTTTATGCCTGCGTTGTCATATGGTCAACGGACTCAGGCGCATATTTCGTCGGAAAGTCGCTCGGGAAGCGGAAGCTGTGGCCCGAAATCAGCCCCAACAAAACAGTGGAAGGGTTTCTCGGCGGTATTGTCATCGCCCTTATTTTTACGGCTGTTTTTCAGCTGTTTGCGCACCTTCCGATTTCATACCCGGTTCTTTTGGTCATCACGCTTGTTCTGTCTGTATTCGGACAGATCGGGGATTTGGTTGAATCAGCGCTTAAGCGGCACTATGATGTGAAGGATTCGGGAAAAATCCTTCCCGGGCACGGCGGCATTTTAGATCGATTTGACAGCTTTTTGTTTGTCATGCCGTTCTTATACTTTCTGCTTGCGCTTTTTTCATGAGAAAGGCTAATATGAAAATAAGACCGATCTGGACGCATAGAATGGGAGTGGCATTTTGAAGAATATTTGTCTTTTAGGAGCAACAGGATCAATAGGGGAGCAGACGTTAGACGTATTGCGCATGCATCAAGATCAGTTCCGTCTCGTCTCGATGACTTTCGGTAAAAACGCCGAGAAAGCGATCCCGTTGATCAGAACGTTTCAGCCGAAATATGTAGCAGTCGGCGACATGGATACATACCAAAAAGTGAAAGAAGCGACTTTTTCTCATGAATGTCAAATCGGCATCGGAGAAGAAGGCCTGATTGAAGCGGCAGTCATGGACGAAGTCGATATCGTGGTCAATGCGCTGCTTGGAAGCGTCGGTTTAATCCCGACTTTGAAAGCGATTGAACAGAAAAAAACAATTGCGCTTGCAAATAAGGAAACTCTCGTCACTGCCGGGCATATAGTGAAAGGACACGCAAAACGATACGGTGTTCCTCTTCTTCCGGTCGACAGCGAACATTCCGCTATTTTTCAGGCGCTGCAGGGCGAACAGAGCAAAAATATCGAGCGCCTGGTCATTACGGCATCCGGCGGCAGTTTCAGAGATAAAACGCGGCAGGAGCTTGAGTCTGTAACGATTGCCGACGCCCTTAACCACCCGAACTGGTCGATGGGCGCAAAAATTACGATTGACTCGGCTACAATGATGAATAAAGGACTTGAAGTCATTGAGGCGCATTGGCTGTTTGACATTCCGTATGAACAGATTGACGTTGTATTACATAAGGAGAGCATCATTCATTCGATGGTTGAATTTCACGACAGAAGCGTCATCGCCCAGCTCGGAAATCCGGACATGAGGGTGCCGATTCAATATGCGCTGACATATCCGGACCGTCTGCCTCTGCCTGAAACAAAAAGGCTTGAATTATGGGAGATCGGAAGCCTCCATTTTGCGAAAGCTGACTTTGAAAGGTTCCGCTGCTTACAATTTGCCTTTGAATCAGGTAAAATAGGGGGAACGATGCCGACGGTTTTAAATGCGGCCAACGAAGAAGCCGTTGCCGCTTTTCTTGCCGGACGGATTTCATTCTTATCGATTGAGAACCTGATTGAACAAGCATTGGACCGCCACAGCGTAATTCAGGATCCGAGTCTTGCGGATATCCAAGAAGTGGACAAAGACACCCGGGGATACGTTAATTCAATACTCACATAAGGTGGTATGTTCGTGAATACAGTTATCGCGTTTATTATTATTTTCGGAACGCTCGTTTTTTTCCATGAGCTCGGGCATTTATTGCTCGCCCAAAGAGCGGGAATCCTTTGCCGTGAATTTGCGATCGGCTTCGGCCCTAAAATCTTTTCATTTAAAAAGAATGAAACCGTGTATACGATCAGACTCCTTCCGGTCGGCGGGTTCGTCCGCATGGCCGGTGAAGACCCGGAGATGATTGAAGTCAAACCCGGTTATACCGTCGGGCTTCTTTTTAATAAAGATGACGAAGTGGAAAAAGTCATCATTAATCAAAAGGAAAAATATCCCGACGCTTTAATTATCGAGGTGGAGACGGCTGATCTTGAGCACGAAATGAAGATTACCGGGTACGAGCAGGGGAAAGAAGATGAACTGGCGGGCTTTACTGTCAGTCAGACCTCTTTTTTTATCGTAGACGGAGAAGAAGTGCAGATTGCGCCTTACAATCGACAATTCGGGTCTAAACCCGTATGGAAGCGGATTAAGGCGATTGCTGCCGGTCCGATAATGAACTTCATCTTAGCGTATGTCATTCTCGTCATGCTTGGATTCATTCAAGGCGTGCCTTCGAATCAGCCTGAGCTCGGGAAGCTGACAGACAATGGACGCGCAGCGGCTGCCGGTTTAAAAGAAGGCGACTATATCCAGAGCATTAACGGTGAAAAAATGAGGTCATGGACCGACATCGTGACAGCGGTAAAAGAAAATCCCGGAAAAAAAATCGATGTCGCCGTCAAACGGGACGGCAAATCGTTTCATATCTCGGTTACACCTGAAGCTGTAAAAGATGAAAATAAAAAAACAATCGGCCGCTTCGGCTCTTATGCGCCGACTGAAAAAGGCGCGCTTGCAGCGATTGCCTACGGCGCGACATCTACCGTTGATGTCACAAAAGCGATCCTGACCAATCTGAGCAAACTTGTGACAGGCCAGTTTAAGCTTGATATGCTTTCGGGTCCTGTCGGCATTTATGATATGACGGATCAAGTTGCAAAAACCGGTATTATCAACCTATTCCAGTTTGCGGCGTTTTTAAGCATCAACCTGGGAATTGTCAACCTGCTGCCGATACCGGCGCTTGACGGCGGGCGGCTGCTGTTTTTATTCATTGAAGCAATCCGCGGCAAGCCGATAAACCGTGACAAGGAAGCATTTGTCGTATTTATCGGCGTAGCTTTCTTAATGCTTCTTATGCTGGTTGTCACATGGAACGATATCCAGCGTTTATTCTTATAATTGACTAGTAAAAAATCAGAGGTGCGAAGACATGAGACAAAGTTTGACGCTTATTCCGACCCTGAGAGAAGTGCCGGCTGATGCTGAAGCAAAAAGCCATAAGCTTCTGCTGAGAGCGGGATTTATCAGACAAAATACGAGCGGGGTTTACAGCTACATGCCCCTGGCTTACAGGGTCATTCAAAACATTCAGAAGATCGTGCGTGAAGAAATGGAAAAAATCAACGCGGTGGAAATGCTGATGCCGGCCCTTCAGCAGGCTGAAACATGGCAGGAATCAGGCAGGTGGTATACGTACGGGCCTGAATTAATGCGTCTGAAAGACCGCCACGGCCGTGAATTTGCTTTAGGCGCGACACATGAAGAAGTCATTACTTCTCTCGTGCGCGATGAGGTGAAATCTTATAAGCGTCTGCCACTCACTCTTTACCAGATCCAGTCTAAATTCAGAGATGAAAAACGCCCGCGTTTCGGGTTATTGCGCGGACGCGAATTCATCATGAAAGATGCGTATTCTTTCCATGCTTCTGAAGCAAGTCTTGAGGAAACATACCAAAACATGTACGGCGCATACAGCAGCATTTTCGCACGCTGTGAATTAAACGTCCGTCCCGTTATTGCCGACTCGGGCGCGATGGGCGGAAAAGACACGCATGAATTTATGGCTCTTTCTGAAATAGGGGAAGATACCATCGCTTATTCCGATGGATCCTCTTACGCAGCCAATACGGAAATGGCGGAAGTTGTCATGAACAGCGAGCCGTCAGATGAAACACCCGAGGCATTGGAGAAAATTGATACGCCGAATGTCAAAAGCATTGAAGAGCTCGCTTCGTTCTTGCAGATCGAGCCGAGCGCCTGCATCAAATCCATGCTGTTTAAAGCTGATGACCGATTTGTTCTCGTGTTAGTAAGAGGCGATCATGAGGTCAATGACGTGAAAGTGAAAAACCTTCTGAACACGGAAGTGGTTGAGCTTGCGTCTCATGAAGAAGTAGCAGAGAAACTTGGCACGGAGCCGGGATTTGCGGGGCCGATCGGCGCTGCCGGCGACATTGAGATTTATGCCGACCAAGCCGTGAAAGTAATGGTAAACGCCGTTAGCGGCGCGAATGAAAAAGACCGTCATTACCGAAACGTAAACATCGAACGTGACGCGTCAGTAAAAGCATATGCCGATCTTCGAATCATTCAGGAAGGCGATCCGTCACCTGACGGAAAAGGCACGATCCGTTTCGCTGAAGGGATTGAGGTCGGACAAGTCTTTAAACTCGGCACGCGTTACTCTGAAGCGATGAATGCGACATACCTTGATGAAAACGGGCGTGCGCAGCCGATGCTGATGGGATGTTACGGAATCGGCGTGTCCAGAACGCTTTCAGCCATCGCTGAACAGCATCACGACGAAAAAGGCTTGATCTGGCCGAAAAGCGTTGCTCCGTATGATCTTCATATTTTGGCACTGAATATGAAAAACGAAGCGCAAAAAGAGCTTGCTGAACAGCTTTACGGCAAATTCCAGGCGGAAGGTTATGAGGTATTATACGATGACCGTGCTGAACGCGCAGGCGTGAAGTTTGCTGATTCTGATCTGATCGGCCTTCCGATCCGCATCACTGTCGGAAAACGTGCCGACGAAGGCATCGTAGAAGTGAAAATCCGCAAAACCGGTGAATCTGCCGAAGTTTCAGTGGATGAGCTTTCTGAATTTATTAAGACGAAGTAATCACCATAACGAATCATACAAAATCATGTTAAAATAGAGAAAAAAGAAGGTACCTCATCACCTGCGGAGGTACCTTCACTTATGATGTTTTAAGGGAGGGATACTGTCTGAATGGAACAGTTATCAGTAAACAGAAGACAGTTTCAGATTCTTCTGCAGCAGCTTAATATGACAGATGATACCTTCATGACATACTTTGAAGACGGAGAGATTGATAAACTGACAATCCATAAAGCAGAAAAGGCCTGGCATTTCCAATTTCGCTTTAAGGCTCTTTTGCCGTATCAAATATATGATTCATTCATGATGAGGTTAACACAATCGTTTGCTCACATCGCCCGTGTCACATCGTCTGTTCAGGTCATCGACCCTACAGTGACAGAGGAGCTTGTACAGGATTATTGGACACGCTGTATTGAAGAGCTTGAAGGAACCTCGCCGCCGATGGTGGCTCTTTTGAATCAGCAGAAGCCGAAGCTCAAGGGAAACAAACTGATCGTGAAAACAAAAACAGATACAGAAGCATCTGCGCTCAAAAATAAATACAGCGCGCTGATTCAGCACAGCTACCGCCAATTCGGCTTTCCGGAACTGCAGCTGGATACCGAAATTTTCGTATCTGACCAAGAAGTCCAGAAATTCCGCGAGCAAAAGCTTGCAGAAGATCAGGAGCGGGCGATGCAGGCGCTTATCGAGATGGAGAAGAAGGAAAAAGAGGGCGATGAGGATCAGGCACCGTCCGGACCGCTTGTCATCGGCTATCAAATTAAAGAGAACGAAGAAATCCGGACGCTTGACAGCATCATGGATGAAGAAAGAAGAATTACGGTGCAGGGGTTTGTGTTTGATGCTGAAACACGCGAGCTGAAAAGCGGACGCACGCTCTGCATTTTCAAAATCACGGACTATACAAACAGCATTTTAGTAAAAATGTTCGCCAGAGAAAAAGAAGACGCCGCTTTGATGAAAACGCTGAAAAAAGGCATGTGGGTGAAGGCGCGGGGAAGCATTCAAAACGATACATTCGTCAGAGACCTCGTCATGATTGCAAATGACGTAAATGAAATAAAAGCCAAAACCCGTGAAGACACCGCTCCTGAAGGCGAAAAACGGGTTGAGCTTCATCTGCATTCTCCGATGAGCCAAATGGATGCTGTAACGGGCATCGGAAAGCTTGTCAAACAGGCGAAAAAATGGGGACATGAAGCGATTGCGTTAACTGATCATGCCGTTGTGCAGTCTTTCCCGGATGCCTATTCCGCCGCGAAAAAACACGGCATTAAAATGATTTACGGAATGGAAGCCAATATCGTAGATGACGGCGTTCCGATCGCATACAATCCAGCTCACCGTCTCCTGGAAGAAGACACATACGTCGTCTTTGACGTTGAAACGACAGGTTTGTCCGCAGTGTATGACACCATCATTGAGCTTGCCGCAGTCAAAATAAGAGGCGGAGAAATTATCGATAAATTCGAAGCATTCGCCAATCCGCACCATCCGCTGTCAGCAACGACGATAGAGCTTACCGGGATTACGGACGACATGGTCCGCGACGCTCCCGATGTCGTTGACGTCGTCCGGGATTTTAAAGAATGGATCGGCGATGACGTGCTTGTGGCTCATAACGCCAGCTTTGATATGGGATTTTTAAATGTGGCGTACAAGCGACTTTTGAAAACGGAAAAAGCGAAAAATCCGGTCATTGATACGCTGGAACTCGCGCGTTTCCTGTATCCTGAGTTTAAAAATCACCGCTTAAATACGTTATGTAAGAAGTTTGATATCGAATTAACCCAGCATCACCGAGCGGTTTTTGACGCTGAAGCAACGGGCTACCTGCTGTTGAAAATGCTCAAAGATGCCGCTGAAAGTGACATTTTTTATCATGATCAGCTGAATGAGAATATGGGACAATCCAATGCTTATCAGAGATCAAGGCCTTATCACGCTACATTGCTTGCCGTAAATGAGACCGGCCTTAAAAATCTGTTTAAGCTCGTGTCCATTTCTCATATTCAATATTTCTACAGAGTGCCGCGCATTCCGAGGTCGCAGCTTAATAAATACAGAGAAGGTCTGTTAATCGGCTCTGCCTGTGACAGGGGAGAGGTCTTTGAAGGCATGATGCAAAAATCACCTGAAGAGGTTGAAGATATCGCATCCTTCTATGATTATCTTGAAGTGCAGCCGCCGGAAGTATACAGACACCTTCTGCAGCTTGAGCTCGTCCGGGATGAAAAAGCGCTGAAAGAAATCATCGCCAACATTACGAAGCTCGGAGAAAAATTGAATAAGCCGGTCGTGGCTACGGGAAATGTCCACTATTTAAACGATGAGGATAAAATTTACCGGAAGATCTTAATATCTTCCCAAGGCGGCGCCAACCCGTTAAACAGACACGAACTGCCTAAAGTGCACTTCAGAACGACAGATGAAATGCTGGAGGCTTTCTCCTTCCTCGGTGCGGAAAAAGCGAAAGAAATCGTGGTTGACAATACGCAGAAAGTCGCTTCGATGATCGATGAGATCAAACCGATCAAAGACGATCTGTACACGCCGAAAATTGACGGGGCTGATGAAGAAATCCGTGAAATGAGCTATCAGCGCGCCAGAAGCATTTACGGTGAAGAGCTTCCCGAAATTGTAGAAGCGAGAATAGAAAAAGAATTAAAAAGTATCATCGGTCATGGGTTCGCCGTTATTTATCTCATCTCTCATAAGCTTGTAAAACGGTCTCTGGATGACGGTTATCTCGTCGGCTCCCGGGGGTCCGTCGGTTCATCGCTTGTGGCGACCTTAACGGAAATCACTGAAGTGAACCCGCTCGCTCCGCACTACGTGTGCCCGAGCTGCCGATATTCCGAATTCTTTAATGACGGATCAGTCGGTTCCGGTTTTGACCTTCCGGATAAAAGCTGCCCGTCTTGCGGCACACCTTTGAAAAAGGACGGACATGATATCCCGTTTGAAACGTTCTTAGGCTTTAAAGGTGACAAAGTACCCGATATCGACTTGAACTTCTCAGGTGAGTATCAGCCGCATGCCCATAACTACACGAAAGTATTGTTCGGTGAAGATAACGTGTATCGCGCTGGAACGATCGGCACCGTCGCGGAAAAGACGGCTTACGGATATGTGAAAGGCTATGCGGGCGATCACAACCTGCACATGCGCGGCGCGGAGATCGACCGTCTGGTGCAGGGCTGCACCGGCGTTAAGAGAACGACCGGCCAGCACCCGGGGGGGATTATCGTTGTCCCGGATTACATGGATATTTACGATTTTTCACCGATACAATTCCCGGCAGATGCGACGGGGTCTGAATGGAAAACGACTCATTTTGACTTCCACTCCATTCATGACAACCTGCTGAAGCTTGATATATTGGGGCACGATGATCCGACCGTCATCCGGATGCTTCAGGATTTAAGCGGAATTGATCCGAAGACGATTCCGACAGATGATCCGGAAGTTATGAAGATTTTCCAAGGCACAGAATCGCTCGGCGTCACTGAAGAGCAGATCGGCTGTAAAACGGGGACGCTCGGCATTCCTGAATTCGGGACGCGATTTGTGCGGCAGATGCTTGAGGATACGAAGCCGACGACGTTCTCCGAGCTTGTCCAGATTTCCGGGCTTTCTCACGGAACAGACGTATGGCTCGGCAATGCGCAGGAACTGATACACAACAATACGTGTGAACTGAGCGAAGTGATCGGCTGCCGTGATGACATTATGGTTTACTTGATCTATCAGGGCCTTGAGCCTTCACTGGCCTTTAAAATCATGGAATTCGTCCGTAAAGGCAAAGGCCTGACGCCGGAATGGGAAGAAGAAATGAAAAAGAACAATGTGCCGAACTGGTATATTGATTCATGCAAAAAAATCAAATACATGTTCCCGAAAGCCCACGCCGCCGCATACGTGCTGATGGCGGTGCGGATTGCCTATTTTAAAGTGCATCACGCGCTTTTATATTATGCTGCGTATTTTACCGTCCGCGCAGATGACTTTGACATTGATACAATGATTAAAGGCTCGACCGCCATCAGAGCGGTGATGGATGATATCAGCTCTAAAGGGCTTGATGCTTCGCCGAAGGAGAAAAACCTCCTTACCGTGTTAGAGCTTGCGCTTGAAATGTGTGAGCGCGGCTATTCTTTCCAGAAGGTCGATCTATACCGTTCGAGCGCTTCGGAATTTATCATTGACGGCAACAGTCTCATCCCGCCGTTCAACTCAATTCCGGGACTCGGAACCAACGCCGCTCTCAATATTGTGAAAGCGCGGAAAGAAGGGGAGTTCCTTTCAAAAGAGGATCTTCAAAAACGAGGAAAAGTGTCAAAAACCATTTTAGAGTATTTAGACCGTCACGGCTGTCTTGAGTCGCTTCCGGACCAAAATCAGCTGTCTCTGTTTTAAGCTTTGTGCACAGCCTCCGAGCGGAGTTTGATTTGCATTAAATATATGGTTATGGTATAGTTTTATTGGAAATGCTAACGATTACCGAGGCAAAGAGTGGGGAAACCCGCTCTTTTGTATTGAACAGGCAATTTTGCCTCGACATGTCCATCGTTTTCTCAATGCCCCTGCTCTTTTGAAGCAGGGTTTTTATGCAGAGGAACGGCTGATATGATATCGACAGCACAAGGAGGAAAAACATGAGCAAAAAAGTGACTGATACCGTTCAAGAAATGGCTCAGCCCATACTGGATGACCTTCAGCTTGATCTCGTAGACATTGAATTTGTCAAAGAGGGTCAAAACTGGTTCCTTCGCGTGTTTATTGATTCCGAGAACGGTGTTGATATTGAGGAGTGCGCCAAAGTCAGCGAAGCGTTAAGCGAAAAGCTGGATGAGGCCGATCCGATCACCCAGAACTACTTTCTTGAAGTATCTTCTCCTGGAGCCGAGCGTCCATTAAAGAAAAAAGCCGACTTCGAAAAATCACTGGGCAAAAATGTGTACATGAAAACGTACGAACCGATTGACGGTTTAAAAGTGTTTGAAGGCAAATTGGCTGAATTCGATGGACAAACTGTTACAATAGAGATGACGGTCAAAACAAGAAAGAAACGGGTCAATATTCCGTATGAAAAAATAGCTAACGCAAGATTAGCTGTAACATTTTAATGAATGAAGTATTAGTGTTTAAGGGGGGAGACCGCTAACATGAGCAGTGAACTATTAGATGCTCTCACTATTCTTGAAAAAGAAAAAGGCATCAGTAAAGACATTATCATCGAAGCAATTGAAGCTGCCTTAATTTCCGCGTATAAGCGAAATTTTAACCAGGCGCAAAACGTACGGGTCGATCTGAACCGTGAGACGGGCACGATCCGCGTGTTCGCAAGAAAGGATGTCGTAGACGAGGTATACGATTCAAGACTTGAAATCTCGCTTGACGACGCCCAGCACATCCATCCGAACTACCTTGTCGGAGATGTCGTTGAAATAGAAGTAACGCCGAAAGACTTCGGCCGCATTGCTGCGCAGACGGCGAAACAAGTGGTGACGCAGCGTGTCCGTGAAGCTGAGCGCGGCGTGATTTACTCAGAATTTATCGATCGTGAAGAAGACATCATGACGGGAATTGTACAGCGCTTAGACAGCAAGTTTATTTACGTGTCTCTCGGTAAGATTGAAGCGCTGCTGCCCGTCAATGAACAAATGCCGAATGAGAGCTATAAACCGCACGATCGGATTAAAGTATTTATCACAAAAGTCGAAAAAACGACAAAAGGGCCTCAGATCTATGTATCAAGAACGCATCCTGGTCTGTTGAAGCGTCTTTTTGAAATCGAAGTGCCGGAAATTTATGACGGAACGGTCGAACTGAAATCCGTTGCCAGAGAAGCGGGCGACCGCTCTAAAATCTCCGTCCGCACTGATGATCCTGACGTTGATCCGGTCGGTTCATGCGTCGGTCCTAAAGGCCAGCGCGTGCAGGCGATCGTCAATGAACTGAAAGGCGAAAAAATTGATATCGTCAACTGGTCTGACGATCCGGTTGAATTTGTTGCCAATGCGCTCAGCCCGTCTAAAGTGCTGGATGTCATCGTCAGCGAAGAAGAAAAAGCCACGACTGTCATCGTTCCTGATTACCAGCTTTCTCTGGCAATCGGAAAAAGAGGGCAAAACGCCCGCTTAGCTGCGAAACTGACAGGCTGGAAAATCGATATCAAAAGTGAAACGGATGCAAGAGACCTTGGCATCTATCCGAGAGAGCATGAAGAAGATGACGATTTAGAGCCGCTCTTTATGGAGCCTGAAACAGCCGAATCGGATGAATAAGAGGTGACTTTAGGTGAATAAGCGAAAAAAAATTCCTCTGCGTAAATGCGTGGTAACGGGGGAAATGAAGCCTAAAAAGGAACTGATCCGAATTGTCCGTTCTAAAGAAGGAGAGATTTCAGTCGATCCGACCGGAAAGAAGAACGGGCGGGGCGCCTATATGACCCTTGAGAAAGAATGCATCTTAGCTGCGAAAAAGAAAAACACATTGCAAAATCAATTTCAATCACAAATCGATGACCAGATTTTCGAAGAATTGCTGGAACTGGCGGAAAAGGTGAAAAAATAACATGTCTGGAATGGAATGGTTTCCCTTGCTGGGTCTGGCCAATCGAGCTCGTAAGGTCGTGTCGGGCGAGGACTTGGTTATAAAAGAAATTAGAAATGCGCGTGCAAAACTTGTTCTGCTGACAGAAGATGCATCTGCGAATACTGCAAAAAAAGTATCCGATAAATGCAATTATTATAAAGTGCCTTATAAAAAAGTCGAAAGCCGCGCTGATCTCGGCCGCTCTATCGGCAAGGAATCACGTGTCGTTGTCGCCGTCACTGACCAAGGTTTTGCGAATAAGCTGATCAGCTTGCTCGATTAATATTTTTGGGGGTGAACGAATGGCTAAAATGAGAGTTTACGAATATGCAAAAGCCATCAATGTTTCAAGCAAGGAAATTTTGACTGCGCTGAAAAACATGGATATAGTAGTAAATAACCATATGGCAATGCTTGAAGAAAAGACCATTAAGCAGCTTGATGCGAAATTTAAAAAAGGCGGCGCCGGCGTTACATCTCAGAAGCCTGCGGAAACGAACAAAAACAAGCCGCAAGGGATTAATCAGCAGCCTGCTGGGAATCAACCAAACAAAATTCGAGACGGAAAGAAGAATGACGTGCAGAATAATCAATTTAACAAAAACAAGAAGAATAACAACAACAAAAACAAAAACAAACGCAATCATAACAACAAAAATCAGTATCAGCAAAAACCGCTGAAGCCGAAAAAAGAGCTTCCTGAGAAAATTACGTTTTCCGGCTCTTTAACAGTCGGAGCTTTAGCCGAGGAACTGGGCAAAGAGCCGTCTGAACTCATTAAAAAACTGATGCTTCTGGGCGTAATGGCTACCATTAATCAGGAGCTTGACAAAGACACAATCGAACTGATCGCATCTGAATACGGTGTAGAAACAGAAGAAGTGATTGTGCTTGAAGAAACTGAGCTTGAAAAATATGAAGAGGCTGACAAAGAAGAAGATCTTCAAATCCGTCCGCCTGTCGTGACGATCATGGGCCACGTTGACCACGGGAAAACGACCCTCCTTGACAGCATCAGAAAAACAAAAGTTGTTGAAGGTGAAGCCGGCGGAATCACCCAGCATATCGGGGCTTACCAGATCGAAGAAAACGGCAAAAAAATCACGTTCTTAGATACTCCGGGACACGCGGCGTTCACAACAATGCGTGCGCGCGGTGCGGAAGTAACTGATATTACCATTTTAGTCGTAGCGGCTGATGACGGCGTTATGCCGCAGACAGTCGAAGCCATCAACCATGCGAAAGCGGCTGAGGTTCCGATTATCGTTGCCGTGAATAAAGTGGATAAAGAAAGCGCGAACCCTGACCGTGTCATGCAGGAGCTGACTGAATACGGACTCGTTCCTGAAGCATGGGGAGGAGAAACAATTTTCGTTCCTCTGTCCGCTCTTACAGGCAAGGGAATTGACGAGCTTGTCGAAATGATTCTGCTTGTCAGTGAAGTGGAAGAGCTGAAAGCCAATCCGAACCGTCAGGCAAAAGGAACGGTTATTGAAGCTGAGCTCGATAAAGGTAGAGGATCTGTCGCGACACTTCTCGTTCAAACGGGAACATTGAATGTCGGAGATCCGATCGTTGTCGGAAATACATTCGGCCGCGTGCGGGCCATGGTCAATGATCTCGGCCGCCGCGTGAAAACAGCCGGACCGTCCACACCTGTAGAAATCACGGGCTTAAACGACGTACCGCAGGCTGGCGATCAATTCCTCGTCTTTAAAGACGAAAAAACAGCCCGTTCTGTCGGTGAAGCACGCGCTTCCAAGCAACTGGAAGAACAGCGCAGCGACAAAGCGAAGCTGAGCCTCGATGATCTGTTTGAACAAATTAAACAAGGCGATGTCAAAGACATCAATTTAATCGTAAAAGCTGACGTTCAAGGCTCAGCCGAAGCGTTAACAGCCGCTCTTCAAAAAATTGAAGTAGAAGGCGTAAAAGTGAAAATCATTCACACAGGCGTCGGTGCGATTACGGAATCAGACATCATTCTCGCATCTGCTTCAAATGCAATCGTTATCGGGTTTAATGTGCGCCCAGACGGAAATGCTAAGAGCACGGCTGAAGCTGAAAATGTAGATATCCGTCTTCACCGTATCATTTACAAAGTCATCGAAGAAATTGAAGCGGCGATGAAAGGAATGCTTGATCCTGAATACGAAGAAAAAGTCATCGGCCAGGTTGAAGTGCGCCAAACATTCAAAGTGTCGAAAATCGGCACGATTGCCGGCGGATATGTAACAGACGGCCACATTACACGTGACAGCGGACTCCGCCTGATCCGTGACGGCGTGGTCATCTTCGAAGGGGAAGTAGACGTTCTGAAACGCTTCAAAGATGATGTGAAAGAAGTTTCACAAGGATATGAATGTGGTATTACAATTAAGAAATACAATGACATTCGCGAAGGCGACATCATTGAAGCGTATGTCATGCAGGAAATCGAAAGAAAGTGATCGGATTTGCGGAATGTGAATGCATCATTTATGATGCGGGATCATTAAAGGAGAAACGAGCCGTTCTGAAGCGGATTATAACGAGGGTTCAGAATAAGTTCAACGTGTCGGCCGCAGAAATCGGCTATCAGGACACTTGGCAGCGGACCAGCTTCGGAATCGCTGTCGTCTCCTCCTCTCACGTTCAGGCGGAAAAGGAGATCCAGCGCGTACTCGCGTTTATTGACTCCTTTCCCGAAATAGAACGGACGATCACTAGAACAGAGTGGTTTTAACTTAGAGGTGATTGAATTGAGTATGAGAGCAAACCGTGTCGGCGAGCAGATGAAAAAAGAGCTCGGGGATATTATCAGCCGAAAGCTGAAAGACCCGAGAATCGGATTTCTCACTGTAACAGACGTACGTGTTTCAGGTGATTTACAAATAGCGAAGGTGTATATCTCCGTTCTCGGCGGAGAGAAAAAGAAAGAAGAGGCGCTGAAAGGGCTTGAGAAAGCGAAAGGATTTATCCGTTCCGAAATCGGCAGCCGAATCAGACTCCGCAAAACGCCTGAGCTTGAATTTGAATTTGATGAATCAATTGAGTACGGCAACCGTATTGAAACATTGATTCACGAACTGCATTCAGATAAACCGTCTGAATAACAAGGAAAGAGGATGGGCGAGTGTCGTCTGTCCTCTTTTCTGCGTTTTACGGGATACAATTGATAACAAAGGAGCGAAAGACATATGGTTAACGGAGTTCTCCTTTTACATAAACCGGTCGGCATGACTTCTCACGACTGTGTAATGAAAATAAGAAAACTGTTAAAAACAAAGAAAGTCGGACATACGGGAACGCTTGATCCGGAAGTGTCAGGCGTACTGCCGATCTGTGTCGGACGGGCCACAAAGATTGTTGAGTACGTCACCGACAAGTCAAAAACGTACGATGCTGAGATCACTCTCGGTTTCTCCACATCGACCGAAGACCAGACGGGAGAAACGGTCAGCGTAAAACCTTTCAAGGAGCCGCTGAAAGAAGTGGATATCAAAGCCGTTTTAGACGAACTGAAGGGACCGCAGGAGCAAGTGCCGCCGATGTATTCCGCTGTAAAGGTTAACGGGAAAAAGCTCTATGAATACGTCAGAGCCGGTATTGAAGTGGAGCGGCCGAAGCGGAATATCACGATTGAAGATATCGCGCTCACTTCCCCTGTCACTTATAAAGAAGACACAGCATCATTCCGCTTTACAGTCACGTGCTCAAAGGGCACTTACGTGAGAACATTGGCGGTGACAATCGGTGAAAAACTCGGCTATCCCGCGCATATGTCGCATCTCATCCGCACCGCTTCCGGCGATTTCAGCCTTGATGAGTGTTTCACGTTTGAGGAACTTGAACAGCAGGTTTCAGACGGAACGGTTGCAGAGCATGCCGTGCCGATTGAAAGAGCGCTCAATCATTTGCCGAAATGGGTCATAAGTGATACATTAGCTAAGAAAGCTGAAAACGGGTCAGTGTTTGACATCCCGGCGGAATTTTCTGCAATGACAGCTGACGCCCGTATAGCGGTCTGTACTGAAGACGGAGAATGTGTGGCCATTTATATGCCGCATCCTTCAAAAAAAGGACTGCTGAAACCGGCTAAAGTGCTCATGCAAAAAAGCGAACAATAAGAAAAAAGGTGACCGTTCTGTGAAGACGATACATATTTCTCATCCGCATCATTTACAAAAAGAAGAGCAGCCGGCGTCTGTCATGGCGCTCGGCTACTTTGACGGCGTTCATTTGGGACACCGGAAAGTAATCGGAACAGCCAGACAAATAGCCGAAGAAAAAGGCCTGTCGCTGGCCGTTATGACGTTTCATCCCCACCCTTCCCATGTGTTGGGCAGGGACAAAGAGCCAAAGGATCTGATTACGCCGCTTGAAGATAAAATCAGCCAGATCGGGCGTTTAGGCGCTGATGTGCTGTATGTCGTAAAGTTTGATGAAGCGTTTGCGTCTCTTTCTCCAAAACAGTTTGCCGAGGAGTATATTTTAGGGTTAAACGCGCGTCACGCTGTGGGAGGCTTCGATTTTACGTACGGAAAATACGGAAAAGGCACGATGGAGACGCTGCCGGACGATTTAAACGGCAAGGCCGGATGCACGACTGTCGAGAAACAGACCGAGCAGGACAGAAAGATCAGCTCCACTTATATCCGGTCAGCGCTGCAGGATGGTGACGTTGAACTTGCGCACACTCTTCTCGGCCAGCCGTATTTTATCCGGGGCACTGTGATTCACGGAGACAAAAGAGGCCGCACCATCGGTTTTCCGACCGCGAATGTCGGCCTGCACAACAGTTATATCGTGCCGCCGACAGGCGTGTATGCAGTGAAAGCCGAAATAAAAGGCGAGGTGTATGAAGGCGTCTGCAACATCGGCTACAAACCGACCTTTTATGAAAAGCGTCCCGATCAGCCGTCAATTGAAGTACATTTGTTTAATTTTCAACAGGATGTATACGGAGAAGACGTTAAAATCGAGTGGTACAAACGAATCCGAAGCGAACGGAAGTTTAACGGCATCGATGAACTGACGGCTCAGATCGGGAAAGACAAACAAGAAGCGATCCGTTTTTTCAGCAAATAACGGAAAAAACATCAAAAGTACACAAATTTTCTTCTAAAAGATTTGCATATGGGCGCGATTTTTAGTATCATATGTTTCGTAGTCTTAAAACCATTGCTTGGCAATCCGAAGTCACCGACGGTTGCTAGGTAACTGGGGCTAATTATGATATGGAGGTGAAACAGGATGGCAATTACTCAAGAGCGTAAAAATCAACTCATCAGTGAGTTCAAAACACACGAATCTGATACTGGATCTCCAGAAGTTCAGATCGCTATCCTAACAGACTCAATTAACAACTTGAACGAGCATTTGCGTACTCACAAGAAAGATCACCACTCACGTCGCGGTCTTCTTAAAATGGTAGGTAAACGTCGTAATCTTCTTACGTATCTGCGTAATAAAGACGTAACTCGTTACCGTGAGTTAATTAACAAACTAGGCTTACGTCGATAATCGTAAAAAGCGGGAGGATTCCCGCTTTTTTATCGTATTAAAGCGAAAAAAATAATAATAAAAAAACAATGAAATCCTTTTACATACTACTTTGACATTGATATGTTCAATTCATTTCGTTCATAATAGGAGTAATTGATTATTTC
Source organism: Bacillus sp. GW821-FHT11D08 (assembly GCF_058808515.1). NCBI lineage: Bacteria > Bacillati > Bacillota > Bacilli > Caryophanales > Bacillaceae > Bacillus > Bacillus sp. GW821-FHT11D08. The sequence continues at coordinate 287,354 of NZ_JBXARS010000004.1, read as the reverse complement.
ACACATTAAGAGAGGAGCTCGTAATCGAATGGGACAAGAGAAACATGTCTTTACCATAGATTGGGCCGGCAGACAGCTTACAGTAGAAGCCGGCCAGCTTGCCAAACAGGCAAACGGCGCTGTCATGGTCCGCTACGGCGATACTGCAGTGCTCAGCACAGCAACCGCATCAAAAGAACCGAAACCGCTAGATTTTTTCCCGCTTACCGTTAACTATGAAGAAAGATTATATGCAGTAGGTAAAATTCCGGGCGGTTTTATTAAAAGAGAAGGCCGTCCAAGTGAAAAGGCCGTTTTAGCCAGCCGTCTGATTGACCGTCCGATCCGCCCGCTTTTCGCAGACGGATTCCGCAACGAAGTACAGGTCATCAGCATTGTCATGAGTGTTGATCAGGACTGCTCATCTGAAATGGCTGCAATGTTCGGTTCATCACTCGCTCTTTGCGTTTCCGATATCCCGTTTGAAGGCCCGATCGCGGGTGTGACGGTAGGCCGCATTGACGGGAAATTCGTCATCAATCCGACGGTTGACCAGCTTGAAAAAAGTGATATCAACCTCATCGTTGCAGGCACAAAAGACGCCATCAACATGGTGGAAGCCGGAGCGGATGAAGTTCCTGAAGAAATCATGCTTGAGGCGATTATGTTCGGTCACGAAGAAATTAAGCGCCTGATCGCATTCCAAGAAGAAATCGTCGCGGCAGTCGGCAAAGAGAAAACGGAAATCGAACTGTATGAAATTGACGAAGAGCTCAGCGAAAAAGTAAAAAGCCTTGCGGAGCCGGATCTTCTCAGCGCCATTCAGGTTCACGAAAAACATGCTCGCGAAGACGCGATCAATGAAGTGAAAAATGCAGTTGTCGCGAAATTCGAAGAAGAAGAGCATGATGAAGATACGATTAAAAAAGTGAAACAGACACTGTCTAAACTCGTGAAAAACGAAGTGCGCCGTTTGATCACAGAAGAAAAAGTCCGTCCGGACGGACGCGGCGTTGATCAAATCCGCCCGCTTTCTTCAGAAGTCGGCCTTCTGCCGAGAACGCACGGCTCCGGGCTGTTTACGCGAGGACAGACGCAGGCGCTCAGCGTTTGTACATTAGGCGCCCTTGGGGACGTTCAGATTCTTGACGGTTTAGGCGTGGAAGAATCAAAACGCTTTATGCATCATTATAACTTCCCGCAGTTCAGCGTAGGGGAGACAGGCCCGATGCGCGGACCGGGACGCCGTGAGATCGGTCACGGTGCTCTTGGAGAGCGTGCGCTTGAGCCGGTCATTCCGAATGAAAAAGACTTCCCGTATACGGTCCGTCTCGTATCCGAAGTGCTTGAATCAAACGGTTCCACTTCACAGGCCAGCATTTGCGCGAGCACGCTTGCCATGATGGACGCAGGTGTTCCGATTAAAGCCCCTGTTGCGGGTATCGCGATGGGACTTGTGAAATCAGGCGAGTACTATACGGTATTAACGGATATTCAAGGGATGGAAGACGCCCTCGGTGACATGGACTTTAAAGTAGCCGGCACGGAAAAAGGCGTGACAGCGCTGCAAATGGACATTAAAATTGAAGGCCTTTCAAGAGAAATTCTTGAAGAAGCGCTTCAGCAGGCGAAAAAAGGAAGAATGGAAATCTTGAACAGCATGCTCAGCACGCTTGGTGAATCAAGAAAAGAACTTTCTCAATATGCGCCGAAAATTTTAACGATGAACATTAATCCGGATAAAATCCGTGACGTTATCGGACCGAGCGGTAAACAAATCAACAAAATCATTGAAGATACCGGTGTTAAAATTGACATTGAACAAGACGGCACCATCTTTATTTCTTCTACTGATGAAAGCAGCAACCAAAAAGCGAAAAAAATCATCGAAGATCTTGTCAGAGAAGTCGAAGTCGGCCAGCTTTACCTCGGTAAAGTCAAACGGATTGAGAAATTCGGCGCTTTCGTTGAAATCTTCAGCGGAAAAGACGGTCTCGTTCACATCTCTGAACTAGCGCTCGAACGGGTCGGCAAGGTTGAGGATGTTGTGAAAATCGGTGACGAAATCCTTGTGAAGGTAACTGAAATTGACAAACAGGGACGAGTGAATCTGTCGCGTAAAGCAGTGCTGCGCGAAGAGAAAGAAAAAGAACAGGAACAACAACAATCTTAAATGAAAACCTAACAAGGAGCCTGGGAGACCCGGCTTCTTTATTTTGAGAAAGACAACAGACGGGTTCTACCTTGTCCTCCTCATACATAATGTGTGGTGAGGGGGGAAGGACATGTTGAAAAAATTCGTGCCGTTTGCCGTTTTTTTATTTCTTTTTTTTGTTTCGTTTGAAATGTTAAAAAATCCGTATACAGTTGATTACATAGACGCAATGAAAAAAGACGCTGTAACTGTGTCAGCATCAAAAGATCCGCTCTATGAAGAATTACTGCAAAAAGCGTCAGAGTATGAAGTGAAGCCGCAAGACGCGCGGATTGATAAAATATGGAAGAGTATACCGGGATATAACGGTTTAAAAGTCAATGTGGAAAAATCCTATAAACAAATGAAAAAGGACGGAGAATTTCACGAAGACGGCCTTGTCTATGAGCAGGTAAAACCGAAAGTCCATCTTGATTCTCTCGCGCCCGAACCCATTTATAAAGGAAATCCCGACAAACCGATGGTCGCTTTCCTGATAAATGTCGCCTGGGGAAATGAATACGTGGAGCAAATGCTGCCTATTCTGAAGCAGCACCAGGTCAAAGCAACTTTCTTTCTTGAAGGGAAATGGCTGAAAAACAATCAGGAACTGGGGAAAAAAATAGCGGCAGACGGACATGAAATCGGAAATCATTCATACAATCACCCTGATATGAGCAAACTGACTTCAGGAAGCATTTCCGAACAGCTTGACAAAACCAATGCACAAATCAGCGAGACGCTCGGCATGAAGCCGAAATGGTTTGCGCCGCCAAGCGGCAGCTTCAGAAAAGCCGTGGTCGACCTTGCGGCGGAAAAAGGAATGGGCACCATCATGTGGACCGTTGACACCATTGACTGGCAAAAACCGTCTCCCGCTGTTTTACAAACAAGGGTGTTGAGCAAAATACATAACGGAGCCATGATTTTAATGCATCCGACTGATCCGACTGCGAAAAGCCTGGATACACTGATTGCAAAAATCAAAGAAAAAGGCTACGCGCTCGGCTCAGTGTCTGACTTAATGGATGAAAACAGGCTGATGAAGTAGCAGGCGGCAGTTGCCTGTCTTTGAATAGGAGGAACAGACTTGATAAAACGCTATACATGCCAAAACGGTGTAAGAGTTGTGCTTGAAAATAATCCAACGGTGCGGTCTGTGGCAATCGGCGTCTGGATCGGGACGGGGTCACGTCATGAAACGCCGGATACAAACGGTATTTCGCACTTTCTTGAGCATATGTTTTTTAAAGGAACAAATACCAGGTCCGCACGTGAAATCGCAGAATCCTTCGATCGGATAGGCGGCCAAGTGAATGCCTTCACTTCAAAAGAATATACGTGCTATTACGCCAAAGTGCTGGATGAGCATGCAAACTACGCACTTGATGTGCTGGCTGATATGTTCTTTCATTCTGCTTTTGACGAAGGTGAGCTCAAAAAAGAAAAGAACGTCGTATATGAAGAAATTAAAATGTATGAAGACGCGCCGGATGACATTGTCCACGATCTGCTGAGCAAAGCGACATACGGCAATCATTCGCTCGGCTACCCGATTCTCGGGACGGAGGAAACGCTTTCGTCATTTAACGGCGATTCTCTCAGACAGCATATGGATGACTTTTACACGCCGGACCGCGTCGTCATTTCTGTCGCCGGAAATGTAACGGAACAATTCATTAAAGACGTGGAGAAATGGTTCGGTACATACGAAGCGAAGGGCAAAGCAAGCGGCATCAGCGAGCCTGAGTTTCATTATGAAAAGCTGACCAGAAAAAAAGACACCGAACAGGCGCATCTCTGTCTCGGTTTCAAAGGCCTGAAAGTCGGAGATCCGGACATTTACGATTTGATCGTCTTAAACAACGTGCTGGGCGGAAGCATGAGCAGCCGTCTTTTCCAGGATGTGCGCGAAGATAAAGGACTGGCCTATTCTGTATACAGCTATCACAGTTCCTATGAAGACAGCGGTATGCTGACGATTTACGGAGGCACCGGCGCGAATCAGCTCGGACTTCTGTCTGAAACCATTCAGGAAACGTTATCGGTTCTAAAACGTGACGGTATCACCCCGAAAGAGCTGGAAAACAGCAAAGAGCAAATGAAGGGGAGCTTAATGCTCAGCTTAGAGAGCACAAACAGCAAAATGAGCCGGAACGGGAAAAACGAACTCCTGCTCGGAAAGCATAAGACCATGGATGAAATTATCACTGAATTAAATGCGGTCAGCCTGGAAAGCGTCAACGGCCTCAGCCGCCGCTTATTTACGGATGATTACGCACTATCGCTCATCAGCCCGACCGGCAATATGCCGGCCTCGTCTTAATCGGAAAAGCAGTCTGCCTCTATACGGGGCAGGCATTTTTTTTTGCTCCGGGTCATATAGTACAAGGGGGTGGCTATCATGAGGCTCAGTGAACTGTCAGGTAAAGAAATTGTGGACATTAAACGGGCAGAGCGGCTCGGCGTGCTCGGCCAGACCGATTTGGAAATTAATGAACAGGACGGACAAATTACCGCGCTGTTGATACCGACGGTAAAATGGTTCGGATTGCGAAAACAAGGCCACGACATCCGCGTCCCCTGGAATCATATCCAAAAAATCGGATCAGACATGATCATTTTAGACGTTCCGGGGGAGATCACGCCTCCCGAAGAGTAGATCTTATTCATTTTTTGCAAGCACCGGCTCATACAGCCGGTGCTTTTTTCATGAAAAAGACGCTGTACATTCACCGCCCTTTCTCTTTGCACATACGATGAAGAGGAGGATGACACTTAAAAGATCCAGTAACTGTAAAGAAGGTGAACGTTTCAGATGTTAACCGGATTGACAATTGCGATCATTGGCGGTGACGCAAGACAGCTTGAGATTATAAGAAAGCTGACAGAACAGCATGCCGATATTTATCTTGCAGGGTTTGACCAATTGGATGACGGTTTTACAGGAACCGTCAAATGCAAAATCGATGAGATTCCCTTTCAAAAAATAGACAGTATCATCCTGCCCGTATCGGCAACGACCGGAGAAGGCGTTGTTTCCACGGTTTTTTCAAATGAAGAAGTGGTATTAAAGCAGAGCTATCTTGAGCGGACACCGGAGCATTGCGTCATTTATTCAGGCATCTCCAACGCGTATCTTGAGGGGATCGCCAGCGAAGCCGGCCGCAAACTTGTGAAATTATTTGAACGGGACGATATCGCGATATTCAACTCGATTCCCACTGTTGAAGGAACAATCATGATGGCGATTCAGCATACGGATTATACCATTCACGGATCAAATGTCGCCGTTCTCGGCATGGGGCGCACCGGTATGACGATCGCCCGGACGTTTGCGGCGTTAGGGGCGAAGGTAAAAGTGGGCGCGCGGAGTTCGGCTCATTTGGCCCGTATAACGGAAATGGGGCTTTCTCCTTTTCAACTTGAAGAGCTTACTGAACATGTAAATGATATTGATATCTGCATTAACACCGTACCGAGCTTGATTCTGAATCAAAGCGTTTTATCGCGCATGACGCCGAAGACCTTGATTTTGGATTTAGCATCCCGTCCGGGCGGAACGGATTTCAAATATGCTGAAAAACAAGGCATTAAAGCGCTGCTTGCTCCGGGTCTTCCGGGAATTGTGGCCCCGAAAACAGCCGGACAGATTATTGCGAACGTATTGAGCAAGCTTTTGGCAGACTTAAAGAAAGAGGGGAAATAACCATGTCTCTGAAAGGGAAAAGAATCGGATTCGGATTAACCGGCTCGCATTGCACATATGAGGAAGTTTTTCCGCAAATAGAGGCGCTTATCAGTCAAGGAGCTGAAGTCCGGCCGGTCGTGACATCAACCGTTCAATCGACCGATACCCGCTTTGGGGAGGGGGGAGATTGGGTCAGAAAAATTGAAGAAGCAACAGGCTTTGAGGCGATTGATTCCATCGTAAAAGCGGAGCCTCTCGGGCCGAAACTTCCGCTCGACTGCATGGTCATCGCCCCTTTAACCGGAAATTCAATGAGCAAACTCGCAAATGCGATGACTGACAGCCCCGTCCTTATGGCTGCGAAAGCCACGATCCGCAACGGCCGCCCGGTCGTGCTCGGAATTTCGACAAACGACGGACTCGGTTTAAACGGAACGAACTTAATGAGGCTGATGTCCGCAAAAAACATATATTTCATCCCGTTCGGCCAGGACGACCACGTGAAAAAACCGACATCGCTCGTCGCCAGAATGGATCTCCTTCCGATTACGGTAGAAAAAGCTCTTTTGCACCAACAGGTTCAGCCGGTGCTCGTACACCACCATGAATAAAAAATCATGATGACAGAAAATCATTCCGGAATAAAAAAATTCGATCAATCCGTGACTATTCTATGGTAAAATAAAACGTAAAATGCAAAGTCAATTCAACAAATGATGCTTAATTGGCGGAAGGAGTTTTACAGATGGGAAGAGGATTACACGTAGCAGTTGTCGGAGCGACGGGAGCCGTAGGACAGCAAATGCTGAAAACACTGGAAGACAGAAACTTTGAAATCGAAACACTCACACTACTATCCTCAAAGCGTTCTGCTGGTACGAAAGTAACGTTTAAAGGCGAAGAATATACAGTGCAGGAAGCTGTTCCTGAAAGCTTCGAAGGCGTTCATATCGCGTTATTCAGCGCCGGCGGAAGCGTATCACAAAGCTTGGCGCCTGAGGCTGTAAAACGGGGAGCCATTGTGATTGACAATACCAGCGCATTCCGTATGGACGAAAATACACCGCTCGTGGTGCCTGAGGTGAACGAAGGTGATCTGCACAAACATAACGGCATTATCGCCAACCCTAACTGTTCAACGATTCAGATGGTGGCTGCGCTTGAACCGATCCGCAAAGCGTACGGTTTGAAAAAAGTCATTGTATCTACTTACCAAGCTGTGTCCGGGGCCGGCAATGAAGCGGCGAAGGAATTGTACAGCCAGACAAAGGCGATTTTAAACAATGAACCTGCAGAACCGTCCATTATGCCGGTTAAAGGCGACAAAAAGCATTATCAAATCGCATTTAACGCCATTCCGCAAATTGATAAATTCCAAGATAACGGCTATACGTTTGAGGAAATGAAAATGATTAATGAAACGAAAAAAATCATGCATATGCCGAAGCTGGAAGTGGCTGCGACATGTGTCAGACTGCCGATTGAAACAGGGCACTCAGAATCTGTTTACATTGAGCTTGACCGTGATGACGCAACCGTTGAAGATATGAAACAGCTTTTAAAAGAAGCTCCGGGTGTTACGCTTCAGGATGATCCGGCGGAGCAGCTTTACCCGATGCCTGCTGATTGCGTCGGCAAACGCGATGTATTTGTAGGAAGAATCCGTAAAGATTTGGACAGAGCAAACGGTTTTCATTTGTGGGTTGTTTCTGATAACCTGTTAAAAGGCGCCGCTTGGAACTCAGTTCAAATCGCGGAAAGCCTGCAAAAACTGAACCTCGTATAAAACAAACGTATTTTCTATAGGCGAACAGAAGAGAGTAAGGCTCTGCCTGCTCTCTTCTGTTACGTCAGACTAATTTGGAGTGAAAATAGTGAAGATCATTGTTCAAAAATTCGGCGGAACATCCGTAAAAGATGACAAAGGCCGCAAGCTTGCGCTAGCACACATTAAAGATGCCATCAGTGAAGGTTATAAAGTTGTTGTTGTCGTATCGGCGATGGGAAGAAAAGGAGACCCGTACGCGACAGATTCTTTAATCGGGCTCCTTTACGGCAGCCAGTCCGACATTTCTCCGAGAGAGCAGGATATGCTTCTGTCTTGCGGAGAAACGATTTCGTCCGTTGTTTTTTCCAGCATGCTGAAGGAAAACGGCATAAAAGCCGCAGCTTTAACAGGAGCCCAGGCCGGCTTTTTAACCAATGCCCAGCATACTGACGCCAAAATTATAGAAATGAAAACAGAGCGGCTTTTCGCTGCACTCGCCAGCCATGACGCTGTCGTTGTCGCGGGATTTCAGGGAGCGACTGAAAAAGGCGACACGACGACGATCGGCAGAGGAGGAAGCGATACTTCAGCAGCGGCGCTCGGCGCGGCGGTAGATGCTGAGTTTATCGACATTTTTACGGACGTGGAAGGCGTTATGACAGCCGATCCGAGAATCGTGGAAAATGCTAAGCCGCTTCCGAACGTCACATATACGGAAATCTGCAACCTTGCCTATCAAGGCGCGAAAGTCATTCATCCGCGCGCGGTGGAAATCGCCATGCAGGCAAAGGTGCCGATCCGCGTGCGCTCCACTTATTCAAAAGACAAAGGCACTTTGGTGACGTCCCATCATTCGTCTAACATCGGCAGCGATGTATTCGAACGGCTGATCACGGGGATCGCCCATGTGAAAGATGTGACGCAATTTAAGGTTCCCGCCAAAATGGGGCAATACAACGTTCAGACTGAAGTCTTTAAAGCAATGGCAAATGCCGGAATCAGCGTAGATTTCTTTAACATTACGCCGAGTGAAATCGTATATACCGTAGCCGGCAGTAAAACGGAAGCCGCGCGCAGCATTTTGGCTGAATTAGGATATGAGCCGACAGTGACGGAAAGCTGTGCGAAAGTGTCAGCGGTCGGCGCCGGAATAATGGGTGTTCCGGGTGTCACGTCTAAAATCGTCTCCGCACTTTCTGATAAAGGCATTCCGATTCTGCAATCTGCCGACAGCCATACGACGATCTGGGTGCTCGTTCATGAAAAAGATATGGTAACGGCCGTAAATGCGCTGCATGAAGTGTTTGAACTTTCAAAGTAAATGTGATTGAATCATGATGAGGTGAAAAAAATGAATGTCGGAAATATATCTACAGCGATGATTACCCCCTTTGACAGTAAAGGGAATGTAGACTTTCAAAAACTGTCTACATTAATCGACTATTTGTTGAAAAACGGCACGGATTCTTTAGTCGTCGCAGGCACGACCGGCGAATCTCCGACACTTTCAACGGAAGAAAAAATTGCACTCTTTGAATTTACAGTCAAAGAAGTGAACGGACGCGTGCCTGTTATTGCGGGTACGGGAAGCAACAATACGAAAGACTCCATTAAACTGACAAAAAAAGCTGAAGAAGCCGGCGTCGATTGCGTTATGCTTGTCACGCCGTATTATAATAAGCCTTCCCAAGAGGGGATGTACCGTCATTTTAAAGCCATTGCGGAAGAAACGTCTCTTCCTGTGATGCTTTACAACGTGCCGGGCAGAACGGTCGCTTCGCTTGCGCCGGAAACGGCCATCAGACTTGCGGAGATACCGAATATCTCTGCGATTAAAGAAGCGAGCGGCGATCTTGATGCCATTACGAAAATCATTGCCGAAACACCGGAAGATTTTTACGTCTATTCAGGTGATGACGGGTTAACGCTTCCTATTCTCGCAGTCGGCGGAAGAGGAGTCGTGTCAGTGGCCAGCCATATCGTAGGTTCTGACATGCAGCAGATGATTAAAAACTATACGAACGGGCAGACGGCAACCGCGGCACTGATTCATCAGAAGCTTCTGCCGATCATGAAGGAGCTCTTTAAAGCGCCTAATCCGGCTCCGGTCAAAACGGCGTTACAGCTGAAAGGCCTTGATGTCGGATCTGTGCGTCTTCCTCTTATCCCGCTGAATGAAGATGAACGTCTGAGCCTGAGCAGCGTCATCAGCGAACTGTAAGAAAAAATTTATACAGTTAAAATACGCGGTCATTCTCATTTTTATCGTGAGTTTGACCGTTTTGTATACATATTGGTTTTCCCTAAACCTTCCGCTTCTTCTTGTTTTCTAAAATTGATATCAGTTATAATAGGAACAAGTGATGATGGACGGGTATGAGACTAGGAGGATACAGATTTTGAAAAAGAAAAATACAGAAAACGTCAGAATTATCGCCCTTGGCGGCGTCGGAGAAATTGGGAAGAACCTATATGTCATTGAAATTGACTCAGACATATTTGTAGTGGATGCAGGGCTGATGCACCCTGAAAATGAAATGCTCGGTATTGATGTCGTCATTCCGGATATTTCCTACTTAGTAGAACGGGCTGACCGCGTGAAGGCCATCTTTCTGACACACGGGCACGATGAAAACATCGGAGGCGTCTTTTATTTATTGAACAAGCTGTCGGTGCCGGTATACGGAACGAAGCTTACGCTTGCATTACTGAGAGAAAAACTCAAGCAGTACGGGCATAATCGAAAAGCTGATTTGCGTGAAGTTCACTCTAAATCAGTCATTACATTTGAATCAACGAAAGTATCGTTCTTTAAAACGATTCACAGTATTCCGGATTCAGTGGGAGTCAGCTTCAAAACATCACTTGGCTCTATTGTATGCACGGGAGACTTCAAATTTGACCAGACGCCTGCTTATCACCAATCATGTGATATTGGCGAAATTGCCAAAATCGGAAACAGCGGCGTGCTCGCCCTGCTTTCTGACAGCGCCAATGCGGAGCGCCCGGGGTATACTCCGTCAGAAGCATATGTAAGCGGTGAAATTTCCGATGCGATGAACAATTCAGAAAACCGTGTCATCATTGCTGTATTCGCGTCTAATATCAACCGGATCCAGCAAGTGATACAGGCTGCCGTCCAGAACGGCCGCAAACTTGCAATCGCCGGAAAAAATCTGCAAAACGTGCTTCAGCTTGGGCGCAAGCTCGGCTATATTGAAGCCGAAGATGAAATGTTTATTCCTGTGCAGGATGTGAAAAAATATCCGAAGCGGGAAGTGGCAATTGTTACAGCCGGAAGCCATGGTGAGCCGCTGGCCGCTCTTACGCGGATGGCCAAGCAGGCGCACAAGCAGCTTAACATTGAAGAAGGAGACACCGTTGTCATTGCATCAACACCGATTCCGGGGCATGAATTGATATATTCCAAAACCGTCAACCTGCTTGCCCGAGCCGGCGCTCAAGTCATTTTCGCCCAAAAACGCGTGCATGTGTCCGGTCACGGTTCGCAGGAAGAATTGAAACTCATGCTTAATTTGCTGAAACCGAAATATTTAATTCCGGTTAACGGTGAATTCAGAATGCAAAAAGCGCATTCCAAAATCGCAGAAGAGATCGGCATGAAACGCAGCGACATTTTCTTGATTGAAAAAGGTGACGTCGTTGAATTCCGCGGCCAGAATGTGAAAATCGGGGATAAAGTCACGTACGGAAACGTGTTGATTGACGGCCTCGGAGTCGGCGACATCGGCAACATCGTGCTGAGAGACCGCCGCTTATTATCACAAGACGGCATTCTCATCGTCGTGATCTCACTCGATAAGCAGAAAAAGAACCTCGTATCAGGTCCTGAGATCATTACGCGCGGTTTCGTATATGTCAGAGAATCAGAAGGTTTAATTGTACAAGCTACTGAGCTCGTCCGCTCTATCGTGACTGAAGCGACGGAAACATCTGCCGTAGAATGGTCCACGCTGAAACAAGCAATGCGTGATGCGCTGAATCAATTCCTTTATGAAAAAACAAAACGCAAGCCGATGATCATTCCGATCATTATGGAAGTATAATGTATACACAGCCGGAGTGCATGATGCTCCGGCTTTGTTTTTGTTCATGTCCCGGATGGAAATCATCATCTTTGTTCATAATACAAAGAGACATTCGGAAAGGGTGAAAGATAAAATGGATCATCGTATGGAAAACACCGAAGAACAGCAGCCCGAAAAATCAGATGCGAAAGACAGCATTATGAGCAAAATTCAGCAGCTGGGAGAGACATCTCTGCCGCAAATGTCCCAAGATACCAATATTCACTGCCTGACGATCATCGGCCAAATTGAGGGGCACGTCCAACTCCCGCCGCAAAATAAAACAACCAAATATGAACACGTCATTCCGCAAATCGTCGCCATTGAGCAAAATCCGAAAATCGAAGGACTTCTGATCATCTTAAACACCGTCGGAGGCGATGTGGAAGCGGGGCTTGCGATTGCGGAAATGCTCGCATCCTTATCAAAACCGACCGTCTCAATCGTACTCGGCGGGGGACACTCGATAGGTGTGCCGATCGCCGTGTCATGTGATCATAGTTTTATCGCGGAAACAGCGACTATGACCATTCACCCCGTTCGGCTTACAGGTCTGGTTATCGGGGTTCCGCAAACATTTGAATACTTGGACAAAATGCAGGAGCGGGTCGTCAACTTTGTGACCCATCATTCAAATATTTCCGAAGAAAAATTCAAAGAGCTGATGTTTTCAAAAGGAAACTTAACCAGGGACATCGGGACGAACGTAGTCGGGAAAGATGCGGCTGATTACGGATTAATTGATGCCGTGGGCGGCGTCGGACAGGCGATAAAAAAGCTGAATCAGCTGATTGAGGAACGAAAGGGCGAGGAAGGAAGGATGATTCAATGATCCTTTATACCGTCATGCCCCAAGAAGTCGTTTACGGTCAGGATATAGAGCAAAGCGTGCATGAACAGGTAGATTACGCCGGCGTGCCGCTGCTAGTTGAGATGAAGGGAAATGAAGCTGAAGTCGTACAGATTTTAAGTACGAACCCGATGGATTTCTTGAATCCGGACATCGCTCCGGGACAAAAAATCAAGCTGAAAATCTAACCGGCATTCAGTCCGTTTCTCGGGGGCAAAATATGCTATAATAGGGGAATCCTACAGAAAAATGCAGCCGGCAAAAGGCTGCTTTTCTTCATGATGTATGATTTTACATTTTTTAACGCAGTAAGGTGATGAGTGTGGCAAAGAAAAAACGGAAATCTAAAAAGAAACAAGAGAGTAAGCTCAATCTAAAATACGAACTAAGCGGACTGCTCTGTGTTGCAATCTCGATTATTGCTGTTTTGCAGCTCGGCGTTGTGGGACAGACATTTGTGTACTTGTTCCGTTTTTTTGCCGGAGAGTGGTTTGTTTTATGCTTAATTGCGCTCTTCCTTCTCGGAATTTCGCTGTTTTGGAAAAAGAAGTGTCCAAGCCTTTTAACGAGAAGAAAGGCAGGGATGTACTGTATTATCGCCAGTATATTGCTGCTGTCTCACGTGCAGCTCTTTAAAAATCTGTCTCATCACGGGTCGATTCGGTCGGCAAGTGTCATCGGCAACACGTGGGAGCTGTTTATGATTGACATGAAACAGCAGGCTGCTTCCCCTGATTTGGGCGGCGGCATGATCGGCGCGGTACTGTTTGCAGCTTCCCACTTTTTATTTGCATCAACGGGTTCACAGATCATGGCGATCGTGCTGATCTTAATGGGGCTGATTCTTGTAACGGGGCGTTCACTGCAGGAAACGCTCAAAAAGTGGACGAGCCCCGTCGGCCGGTTTATCCGCAGTCAATGGCAGGCATTTCTTGAGGATATGAAAACAGTCAGAACGAACATGTCTTCGCCGAAAACAAAAACAAAATCGGGCAAAAAACAAAAACGGGTTCAAAAGAAAAAAGAAGAGCCTAAACCGGAGGAAGAGGATGAGGAAATCATTTCGCCGATCATCCATTCAGAGCCGATTATTTCAAGCTTTTCAGACCGTCAGGAAGAGCCCGCCGAACCGCTGATCCCGGAAAAAACGCAGGAGGCTGCACAAGCGGCAAAAGATGAGCCTTCCGGCGGCGCTCAAGACAGTGGCGAAACGGCTGCGGCTCCGCCGATGACGTTTACAGAGCTTGAAAATAAAGATTATCAAATGCCTTCACTGGACATACTGGCTGACCCGAAACATACCGGCCAGCAGACCGATAAGAAAAACATTTACGAGAATGCAAGAAAACTCGAACGGACTTTTCAAAGCTTCGGCGTAAAGGCGAAAGTGACGCAGGTTCATCTCGGTCCGGCGGTCACAAAATATGAGGTGTATCCGGACGTCGGGGTCAAAGTCAGTAAAATCGTGAATCTGAGCGATGACCTCGCGCTCGCGCTTGCCGCGAAGGATATCCGGATCGAAGCGCCGATTCCGGGTAAATCGGCAATCGGCATCGAGGTGCCCAATGCTGAAGTTGCGATGGTTTCGTTAAAAGAAGTGCTTGAATCCAAGCTCAATGACAAGCCGGACGCGAAGCTTCTGATCGGCTTGGGACGAAATATTTCCGGGGAAGCCGTGCTTGCCGAACTGAACAAAATGCCCCATCTGCTCGTAGCGGGGGCAACGGGAAGCGGAAAAAGCGTCTGTGTCAACGGTATTATTACGAGCATTCTGATGAGGGCCAAACCGCATGAAGTGAAGATGATGATGATTGACCCGAAAATGGTTGAGCTGAATGTGTATAACGGCATTCCTCATCTGCTTGCGCCGGTCGTGACAGATCCGAAAAAGGCCTCGCAGGCTTTGAAAAAGGTCGTCAATGAGATGGAGCGCCGCTATGAGCTGTTCTCCCATACGGGTACGAGAAATATAGAAGGCTATAACGATCATATTAAGCGGTCAAATGCCGAAGAAGAAGTCAAGCAGCCTGAGCTGCCGTACATCGTCGTCATCGTTGACGAGCTTGCCGATCTGATGATGGTCGCTTCTTCCGACGTGGAAGATTCAATTACGAGACTTTCACAGATGGCGCGGGCGGCGGGAATTCATTTGATTATCGCGACACAGCGGCCTTCAGTCGACGTTATTACCGGTGTTATTAAAGCCAACATCCCGTCAAGAATCGCCTTCAGTGTCTCCTCTCAGACCGATTCACGGACAATTTTAGACATGGGCGGCGCTGAAAAGCTTCTGGGGCGCGGAGACATGCTGTTTCTGCCTGTAGGCGCAAATAAGCCGGTGCGTGTGCAAGGGGCATTCTTATCCGATGAAGAGGTTGAGCATGTCGTTGAGCATGTCATTACGCAGCAAAAAGCGCAGTACCAAGAAGAGATGATTCCGGAAGAAGTTTCGGAAACACACAGTGAAGTAACGGATGATCTCTATGACGAAGCGGTCGATTTGATTATCGGCATGCAGACGGCATCAGTCTCCATGCTCCAAAGGCGGTTCAGAATCGGATATACGAGAGCTGCCCGTCTGATTGACGCAATGGAGGAACGGGGCGTCGTCGGGCCGTATGAAGGAAGCAAACCGAGGGAAGTACTATTATCTAAGGAACAATATGATGAGCTCTCTTCTTAAAAAGGAGAGAGTTTTCACTGAAAATGATATCACCAAAATCATTCCTATTTATTTTTTTATTAAAACATGATATAGTTGTCCCAATTGTTCAATAATTTATGAAAGTGGTTTACGGAGGGGAAACATGTCTACAAAAGCTGACAATCGTCACTTGTATCTAAAAGTGATTGAGCGAATCAAAGAGGATATACAAAACGGAATTTACACCGAAAAGGAAAAGCTTCCTTCTGAATTTGAGCTTTCAAAATCAATGGGTGTCAGCCGGGCAACTCTGCGTGAAGCTTTGCGTATCCTTGAAGAGGAGCATGTGATTATCAGAAGGCACGGTGTGGGCACTTTCGTCCATACAAAACCGCTGTTTCTTTCAGGTATTGAACAGCTCAACAGCGTGACGAAAACGATTCAGCAGGCGAACATGGTGCCGGGTACGATTTTTTTGTCGTCTCAGGTCATCACGCCGTCTGATGAAGATATCGCTAGATTCCGGCTTGAGCCTGAGCAGGAGCTTTTTTATTTGGAACGCGTGAGAACGGCAAGCGGCACTCCGGTCGTTTACTGTTTAGATACGATTCCGATGCACATTCTGCCGAATTCTTTCTGTCATGAACAGGAGTCTATTTTTGATCTTTTGGAAAAAAACTCCGGGTCTGTAATCAGCTATGCCGTTGCTGATATCGAACCGATCGGATATCACGATACGATTTCACCGGTTTTGGAATGCGAGCCGGAGACGGCGCTTTTATTGCTGAAGCAAACCCACTATAATCAGAATGATGAACCTGTGCTGTATTCATTAAATTATTTCCGGGCTGATAAGTTCAGTTTTCATGTTGTAAGAAAACGTTTTTAAGACAGACGCGTCATGTGTCTGTTTTTTTATTTGCCGTTTCAGTACATACTTTGTTTTCTGCAAGGCACAATAAAACAGGAAACAACCAAGTATAGTGAATGGGTGAATAAGTTGAGTAAGAAGAAAAATGGAACGAAAAATATCATTGCTCTGGCTTCTGTACCGCTCGTGATGACACTCGGGAATTCCATGCTGATTCCTGTGCTTCCGATGATTGAAAAGAAGCTGTCCATATCGTCTTTTCAAGTATCGTTAATTATAACGGTCTATTCGATTGTGGCGATTATTTGTATTCCGATTGCCGGATATCTGTCCGATAAATTCGGAAGAAAAAAGGTTCTTCTGCCTTGTCTTCTCATAGCCGGTGCGGGCGGAGCGCTTGCCGCGATAGCTTCCACCGCGTTCAAGCATCCTTATCCCATTATCTTGGCGGGGCGGGTGCTGCAGGGAATCGGTTCGGCAGGGGCGGCTCCTGTAGTGATGCCGTTTATCGGTGATTTATTCAAAGGGGATGATGAGCGGATTACCGCGGGGCTCGGCGATATTGAGACGTCTAACACTGCCGGGAAAGTAATAAGCCCGATTCTCGGTTCGCTCTTGGCTGCATGGTTTTGGTTTATGCCATTTTGGTTCATTCCGTTTTTTTCGCTCATCAGTTTTTTTCTCGTATTGTTTTTGGTGGCAAAGCCGGAGGAACAAAAAGAAGCGCCTTCTATTTCCGAATTTGTGAAAAATGTCGGCCGCATATTTAAGCGTGACGGACGCTGGCTCTTTACGGTTTTTATCATCGGCTGCGTGATTATGTTTTTGCTGTTCGGGGTTCTTTTTTATTTATCAGACTCACTGGAGAAGAAATACGGCATTGACGGTGTGGCTAAAGGAGCGCTTTTGGCAATCCCGCTTTTATTTCTATCCGTCAGTTCATATATAGCAGGCAGGAAAATCGGAAAAGACCAAGGCAAAATGAAGTTTTGCATCGTTTTCGGAATGAGTGCCGTGACACTGTCGTTTATCGGCCTATGGTGGAATCACAGTTTTTATTTATTATTTATCTTTTTGTGTGTCAGCGGTATCGGTATCGGAATGGCATTGCCGGCTTTAGACGCTGTCATCACAGAAGGCGTAGACAACGAGGAATCGGGAACCATTACCTCATTTTATAACAGCATGCGGTTTATCGGAGTAGCGGCGGGACCGCCGATCTTTGCTGCCCTGATGTCAAATGCAGGCTGGCTGATTTTTATTTTATCCGCTTTTTGCGGCATTGTGTCTGTATTTTTAGCGCTGTTAAATATCTCATCACAAGCAAAAGAAAAAAAGGAATCATTAAAGACGGTGTAATCTGCACTGTCTTTTTTTATTTTATTTTGAAGATTGACATGATACCGTCAAGTCGTTATCCTTTTTAATAGTTAAACATATTAACTATCGGAAGGAGGGGGAAAAGGTGCATGAAGAAAAAGTAAAGCAGCTGATTCAGCGTTATTCCGATGTATACTTGCACGTCTTAAAAAAAATTGACAGCATTATCGCTGAAAAAGTGAACAAAGAACTGACATTGGATCAATATTACATCCTCCGCTATATTATGCTCAATCCCGATTGCAAATCAATTGAACTGGCCGCGGTGTGCCACGTCAATAAAAGCGCCATTACATCTATGACGAACCGCCTGTATGAAAAAGGCTACATCAATAGAGAACGCAGCCAAAGCGACCGCCGGAGCATACTTTTAAATGTCACGGAAAAGGGGACGGAAGTATTTCACCGTGTGGAGCGGCGGATTGAGGAACTCGTCCGATCATATATTATGTATTTTGATGAAGACGAGGCGGAGATGTTCGTGAATACATATGAAAAATTATATCGATTGATGATGACTGAGGAGGATCAGCAGACATAATGAAAAACATTATCCGAGCCCGCTGGATCATCGCCGCGGTGTGGGTCGCCGCAACGGTGATATTTATGCTTACAGCGCCTGATATGGCTGAATTGACACGGGAGAAAGGGCAGATTTCCGTACCGGACGGATATTCCTCTTCTTACGCCCATGAATTGCTTGATGAAATGTCTGATTCCGATGCACCGTCTTCTTCTGCCGTCATCGTATTTCACGAAAAAGGCTTAATGACAGACAAAAAAAATCGTCTGGAAGAAGCCGTCAGCACTTTGTCTGAACATAAAAAAGCGCTTCAGATTAAAACAGTGACTTCATACTTCGGGGAGAAAAATGACGACATTAAAAAACAGCTGCTCTCAAAAGACAGACAAACGATGCTCGTTCAGCTGCAGCTTGATACATCCAAAAACGATATCATCGAAATAAAAAATAAAATTGATAAACAGCTGAAACCGTACGGCGTATCATACGGCATTACAGGCCAATCGCTGATCGACGAAGATGTGTTAAAAAGCTCACAGGACGGCTTGAAAAAGACTGAATATATAACGGTCGCTTTTATCCTGATCGTGCTGATCCTTGTATTTCGGTCAGTGGTCGCTCCGTTCGTGCCGCTTTTATCAGTATTGATATCTTATTTAGTCAGCCAGTCGATTGTCGCATTTTTAGTCGATCAGCTGAATTTTCCGCTCTCAACTTTTACGCAGATTTTTATGGTTGCGATTATGTTCGGGATCGGCACAGACTACTGCATTCTGCTTCTCAGCAGATTTAAAGAAGAACTGTCGCATGGCGCTGATATAAGAGAAGCGATCGTCGTCACCTACAAAACGGCCGGAAAGACGGTTTTGTACAGCGGCGGTGCGGTGCTGATCGGATTTGCCTGCATCGGATTTGCGACATTTAAGCTGTATCAGTCGGCAGCGGCCGTTGCGGTCGGTGTCGCGGTGCTGCTGCTTGCGCTCATGACGATCGTGCCGTTTTTTATGGCTGTTTTAGGAAAAAGCCTGTTTTGGCCTGTTAAGGGCGATATTTCCCATCCTCAAAGCAAAGCATGGGAAACGTCAGGGCGGTTTTCATTTAAAAGGCCGCTCATCAGTCTTGCAATCGTTGCGGTATTCACCGTCCCGCCTATCCTTCTTTACAAAGGGTCGCTGTCTTACAACAGTCTTGACGAAATCGGGGATAAATATGAATCCGTCCGCGCGTTTAATACGATTTCAGACGCATTCGGCCCGGGAGAACTTCTTCCGGCCACAGTCGTCATCAAAAATGATGAGACATTAAATACCGAAAAACACCTGATTGATATCGAAAAAATCAGCAGAGAACTTGAAAAAACAGAGGGTGTAAAAACGGTCAGAAGCGCCACGCGCCCCGCTGGAAACGGATTGAATCAATTATTTGTCACAAATCAGGCAAAGCAGCTTCAAGAAGGGCTTGATAAAGGCAATACAGGACTTGAAAAAATCACGGACGGATTAGGGCATGCCGCAAAGTCGTTAGCTGATTCACAGCCGCAGATCGAAGAGTCGGGCAAAAGCGTCAATCAGCTTATTGACGGAACATTGTCTCTGAAATCCGGGCTTTCTGATATAGGAGAAAACCTGAATAAACTGCAGGCTGGCGTGAACGAGAATAAAGCCGGCGTCGCCCAGATGAGAAAGCGGATTGAAGAGCAAAAACAAATGCTGACTTCACAGCTCAAACAAAACAGCGGTCTCGCTTCAGAAACGCAAAACGCTTTAAAATTGGTAAAAACCGTCCTGCCGATGAAAGATGAAGCCAGCAGACAGCTTGCCGATTTGAACAAGCAGCTTGCCCGGCTGCCGTTTGCAAAATTGGAAGCGTCAATACCGTCAGTCAAAACCGATCCCTCTTACCAAGAAATCAAATCGGCCTTTACGGGTGTACAGTCAGCCGTTTCCAAGGCAAACGCGGATGCAGAAGCTTTTTCTAAACAGGTCGACAGTCAAAAGGCTCATCTGCAGCAAGCGGAAAAACAATTTGCCCGACTGGCAGCCGCTCAGAAGAAGATTGACACTCAAATTAACGCAATGATCAATGGTCTGACCAGTATTGAAAACGGTCTGCAGCAAGTGTCAGACGGACAGGGGGCTCTCGCGGGACAAATGCCGCGCCTTGAATCGGCGGCAGGACAGCTCGCCGAGGGCCAGAAAAAAATGAAGAGCGGTCTCGGTGATTTTTCTTCCCGGCTCAGCGAACTTTCTTCCGGCCTTAACGACAGTGTAAAAGGGCTTAAGAAAGTATCAAGCGGCATGATGGGGGCGAATGATTACCTGGGTGAGCTTCACAAGGCGTCAGACAAAGAAATGACAGGCTGGTTTGTGCCGAAAGACGCGTTGACAAACAGTGATTTCACAAGCGTGTTTAATACGTACATGTCAGATGACAGAAAAACGACAGAATTGACTGTCGTTCTTGATAACAATCCTTACTCAAATACGGCCATTCAAGATATTCAAGCGATCAAAGCGAGCGTAAAAAGGGCCATTCCGAACACGGATCTGAAGAATGCCTCTTTCGGCGTTTCGGGAGTCTCCAGCATGAATGCCGATCTGAAGGAAGTTTCGGCTTCAGACTTCAAACGGACGGCCATGTTTATGCTGGCGGGAATTTTTCTGATTCTCATCGTGATGCTGCGCTCCCTCATTATGCCTGTTTATTTAGTGGCGTCGCTCGTACTGACGTATTTCGCATCCATCGGCGTGACGGAATACATCTTTACACACTTCTTCGGGTATCCGGGCGTAAACTGGGCCGTGCCGTTCTTCGGCTTTGTCATTTTGATGGCTCTAGGCGTGGATTATTCCATCTTTTTAATGGACCGCTTTAATGAGCTTAAAAAAGAAGGAACGGAACCCGCAATGATCAGCAGTATGAAAAATATGGGTTCCGTCATCATTTCTGCAGCCATTATTTTAGCGGGAACCTTTGCGGCCATGCTGCCGTCAGGCGTTCTTTCCTTATTACAGATTGCAACCGTGGTATTAACAGGCCTTCTCATGTACGCAATTGTCGTCCTTCCGTTTTTTGTACCGGTCATGGTGAAAATATTCGGAAGAGTCAACTGGTGGCCTTTCAATTTGAAAAAATAACGTTCAATGACTCTGCCTGTTTTCGGGCAGAGGTTTTTTGTTTCCTTATAAATCCTCCAGTTGATATAATTACATCTGCGCACTCTTTTTTGCGAATGCTGAAATTTGGTCATAATACATACTATGAAAGAATGAACGAAGGAGGTTTCACATGACTTACGTAAATGAAATGAAGTCAAAGCACGGCGGGATCACCGCCCACATCGTAAAGACCGAGAAATTTAAAACCGTTTCGCTGACGTTTAAAATGCTGGCTCCTTTAACGAAAGAGCTCGTAACAAAAAGGGCGCTGTTTCCGCATGTGCTTCTGCGCGGAACAGAAAGCCGCCCGAAAACCGCTGATCTGCGGTCTTATTTTGATGAGCTGTACGGCACATCCGTTTCAGCTGATCTGACAAAAAAGGGAGAACGTCATGTCATTACGTTCAGACTTGAGATTCCTAATGAAAAGTATCTGAAGGACCGCACACCGTTATTGGAAAAAGGCCTTCAGCTTTTATCAGAGCTTGTCTTTTCGCCCGCTTTGGAAAACGGCGCCTTCCTGCCCCTTTATGTCACGCAGGAAAAACGGACGCTGAAACAGCGGATTCAAGCCGTATATGATGATAAGATGAGATATTCTAATCTGCGTCTCGTTCAGGAAATGTGCAAAAGCGAACCGTATGCCCTTCACGTCAACGGCGAGTTCGATGATGTTGAACACATTACACCGCAAGATTTGTATGAAGCCTATCAAAAAGCCATACGCGAAGATCAGCTGGACCTGTACGTCATCGGCGATGTTGATACAGATCAGGTGAAAACGGCCGTTGATACGTATTTTAAAACGGAAGAACGGGAGCTGCAGCCTTTTGAAAGAAGCGCGGCGAATGAACAGCCCGATCCGAAGGAAGTCATTGATGAAGAGGACGTCAAGCAGGGCAAGCTGAATATCGGATTCCGGACCAATACGACATATACAGATCCGGATTATCCGGCATTGCAGGTGTTTAACGGGCTGTTCGGAGGTTTCTCTCATTCAAAGCTGTTTATAAATGTCCGTGAAAAAGCGAGCCTCGCCTATTATGCAGCCTCAAGGGTGGAAAGTTTCAAAGGGCTTTTGATGGTCATGTCGGGCATTGAGGTGAAAAATTACAAGCAGGCCGTCACCATCATTGAAGAACAGTTTCAGGCTATGCAAAACGGTGACTTTTCAGAAGATGATATCGCCCAAACGAAAGCCGTTATTAAAAATCAAGTATTAGAAACCATTGATACGGCATACGGCTTAGCGGAATTTCTGTATCAGCAGGCCTCAGCCCAAGTAGAGATACCGATCGAAAGATTCCTTGACAATATCGAGAAAGTGACAAAAGAGGACATTATCAATGTCGGAAAGAACATTAAGCTGGATACGACTTATTTCTTAAAAGGGACGGGGGGAGCATCTTGACTAAACCGATAAACTTCGAACAGCTTCAGGAAACGCTGTATCATGAAAAAATGGCAAACGGCCTTGATGTCTATGTGCTGCCGAAACAGGGCTTTAATAAAACATACGCCGTGTTTACGACAAAGTACGGTTCCATTGACAATCAATTCGTTCCTTTAAATAAGGAAGAAATGGTACACGTCCCTGACGGAATCGCGCATTTTCTGGAGCATAAACTGTTTGAAAAAGCGGACGGCGACGTGTTTCAGGACTTTAGTAAGCAGGGGGCGTCGGCAAATGCCTTTACATCATTTACACGAACCGCTTATCTGTTCTCCAGTACTTCTAATGTGGAGAAAAACCTGGAAACACTCGTGGATTTTGTTCAGGACCCGTATTTCACGGAAAAATCAGTTGAAAAAGAAAAAGGCATCATCGGCCAGGAAATCAATATGTATGATGATAATCCGGATTGGCGGCTGTTTTTCGGCCTTATCGAAAATATGTATAAAGACCACCCCGTGAAAATTGACATTGCCGGAACGGTGGAGAGCATCTCACATATTACGAAAGATCTGCTGTATGAGTGCTACGAAACGTTTTATCACCCGAGCAATATGCTGCTCTTTATCGTCGGTCCCGTAGATCCTGAAGCGGTCATCAGCCAGGTGCGGAAAAACCAGGAGAAAAAGCCGTTTACAGACCAGCCCGAAATCAAACGTGAAGAAGTTCAGGAGCAGGAAGCGGTTTTCCGCCGGGAGCAGGAATTAAAAATGAACGTGCAAGGCTCAAAATGTCTTGTCGGTTTAAAGGCGAAAGACCCTTATAAAACGGGGCGGGGGCTGTTAAAGCACGAGCTCAGCATGAACCTCATGCTTGAATGTCTCTTCGGAAAAAGCTCACCGCATT
Source organism: Bacillus sp. GW821-FHT11D08 (assembly GCF_058808515.1). Classification (NCBI taxonomy): domain Bacteria; kingdom Bacillati; phylum Bacillota; class Bacilli; order Caryophanales; family Bacillaceae; genus Bacillus; species Bacillus sp. GW821-FHT11D08. The sequence continues at coordinate 263,909 of NZ_JBXARS010000004.1, read as the reverse complement.
ACGGTGACTTGTACGACAAAGGCTACATTGATGAGACCTTCAGCTTCGATTACACGGCTGAATACGGATTCGGTTTTGCCTCTGTCGGAGGAGATACACCGGAGCCGGATAAGCTCGCTGACGAATTAAAACACATGCTGCTTGATGCGGAATCAGCCGTGACTGCGGAAAAACTTGATCTTGCGAGAAAAAAGAAGATCGGGTCATTCTTAAAAGCGCTCAATTCGCCTGAATATATCGCCAACCAATTCACACGCTACGCCTTTTTAGATATGAGTCTGTTTGATGTCGTAACCGTACTGGAGCAGATTACGCTGGATGACGTAAAGCGGGTCATTGAAGAAGAAATATCAGAAGACAGGCTGACAGTCTGCAAAGTCGTGCCAAAATCATAACAAAAACATCCCTCACGCCCTGAGGGATGTTTTTCTGGGGAAAGAAGGAGTATTGATTGATGAAACAGACAGCGCTCGTAACCGGAGCAAGCGGCGGAATCGGACAAAGTATAAGTGAAGTCCTCGCAAAAAACGGATATGACGTCCTCTTGCATTATCATTCTAATAAGGAAGCCGCACACAGGCTTGCGGAAAGGCTGAGCGCATCATTCGGCGTAAAAGCCTCCGTTATTCAGGCGGATCTGTCCTCACCGGATGGCGCGGAGACACTCAGCCGTTCCGTTAAGCAGCCTGTGGATGCTCTGGTATTAAACAGCGGCAAAAGTCATTTCGGCCTGATTACGGACGTTACGGATGACACGGCGCGGGAGATGGTGCAGCTGCATGTAACGAGTCCGTTTCTTTTGGCGCGTAATCTGATGCCCGGCATGATCCGGAAAAAAAGCGGGGGCATCGTCGCGATCGGTTCCGTCTGGGGAGAAACAGGCGCATCGTGCGAGGTATTATACAGCATGGTCAAGGGAGCGCAGCATTCGTTCGTCAAAGCGCTTGCCAAAGAGCTTGCTCCGAGCGGCGTCCGCGTGAATGCAGTCTCGCCGGGTGCCGTTGATACAAATATGCTTGATCAGTTCACGTCTGATGAAAAAGAAGCGTTGGCAGAGGAAATTCCCGCGGGCCGGCTGGCAAAGCCGGAGGAAATCGCCGAAGCGGCGGCCTTTTTATTATCGGACAAGGCTTCCTATATTACGGGGCATATATTATCCGTAAACGGCGGCTGGCACTGCTGAAAAAAATGTGTGTATAGTTTGCATCTGTACGGACAAAATAATTTTGTAACAACAGATGAAATGGAGGAACCCAACATGTCAGTATTAGAAAACTGGGATAATTGGAAGAATTTCCTTGGCGACAGATTGAACTATGCGCAGGAAAAAGGGATGAGTGATGAAACGATCACTGACCTCGCTACAGAAATCGGCGGTTACCTTGCGAACGAAGTCGACTCGAAAAACCATCAGGAAAAAGTGCTTGCTGATCTTTGGAGCGTTGCTTCTGAAGATGAACAGCGCGCCATCGCAAATATGATGGTGAAGCTTGTTGAAAATAACAGCACTCATTAAGAGGGGGGATTTCTCCTCTCTTTTTTTATGTTTTCCTCTATAGAGCAACATTCTTCTTTCTAATTAGAGAAAAATGTTTTATGATAAAGGAAGGTAAAAATTTGCCACAATGGAGGGGGTATATCATTTGGCAAAGCTCGAATGGTATTTTGAATATGAAATTCAAGTGAACCGCCCCGGCCTGCTCGGGGATATTTCATCTCTTCTCGGGATGCTGTCAATTAATATTGTCACAATTAACGGTGTCGACCTTTCCAGAAGGGGAATGCTGCTCAGATGCCGGCATATAGATCAAATTAAACGATTGGAATCAATTTTAAAAACAATGGAGACCATTAAGGTAACGAAGCTGAGAGAACCGAGGCTTCGCGACCGTCTCGCAGTCCGCCACGGAAGATACATTCAGCGTGATGCCGATGACAAAAAAACCTTCCGTTTTGAAAGGGACGAGCTCGGTCTTCTGGTTGACTTTATGGCCGAGCTGTTTAAAAAAGAAGGGCACAAACTGATCGGAATCCGGGGAATGCCGAGGGTCGGAAAAACGGAGTCCATCGTTGCGTCAAGCGTTTGTGCCAGCAAAAGATGGCTTTTCGTATCATCAACGCTGCTAAAACAAACGATCCGGAGCCAGCTGGTTGCCGATGAATACAGCACGGAAAACGTGTTTATCCTCGACGGCATCGTTTCGACAAGACGGGGATCTGAGCGCCATCTTCAGCTCGTCAGTGAAATTATGCGGCTTCCGGCGACAAAGGTCGTGGAGCACCCGGATATTTTTGTTCAAAATTCGGAGTATACGCTCGATGATTTCGATTACATTATCGAACTCAGAAATGATCCTGACGAAGTTATTACATATGAACATGCAGAAGAACCGCAAATATTTGATCAGACCGGTTTTTCAAGCTTTGATTTTTAATATTGGAAGGTGTTTGTTGTGACAGAATTAGCAATCCGGCTTAAAGAAGCCAGAGAGGAAAAAGGGATGTCATTGGATGAACTCCAGGCGGCGACGAAAATTCAGAAAAGATACTTAACCGCTCTGGAAGAAGGCAATTATGACGTCATTCCCGGCAATTTTTATGTGCGGGCGTTTATCAAGCAATACGCTGAAGCTGTCGGGCTTGATTCAGATCAGTTATTTGAAGAATATAAAAAAGACATCCCTAACACGTACCATGACGATGTGTCGGAAAAAATCTCCGGTCTCGCCATGCAAAGGGAGCTTCCTAAGTCCGCTTCAAAGGCGGCGGAATGGCTTCCGACCGTCCTTGTCGTCATCGGTGTCATTATCGTCATCGCGATCATTTATGCGATTATTCAGCTCGGAATGAGCAAATCCGGGCAGACAGATGGAGATAAGGCCGTCACCCAAAGTGAGAGCAAGTATGAGATTCCTAAGGATTCTGCGCTGAAAAACGACGGCAATACAAATGACGAAGCGCAATCTGACAGCAAAAAAGACAAAAAGGACACAAAAGCGTCAGAGCAGAAAAAGAAAGAAAAAAGCAGTGAAAAGACGGAGATCAAAGCGGCCGGAACGGAAGGCTCGGCTTCTTCATACAACGTCTCCGGGGCAGATAAGTATAAGCTTGAACTGATTGCTTCTGACAGCGCATGGATCCGCGTCCGTGATGACAGCGGCGGTTCTTTAAAAGAAGGAACGCTGCAAAAAGGCGAAACCTTTAAAAAAGACGTCACGGATCAAAAGCAGATTGAAATCCGCACGGGCTATGCCCCTAACCTGAAAATTAAAATCAACGGAGAGGTTCTGTCCTATGAACTCAATCCGCATGATGTGATGGCGCAGACCATCACAATCAAGATGAAAAAATAAAAGGGGAAAAGTCATCTGAACGATTAAGATGACTTTTTCTTCACGTCCGAGTACATATATTGGAGGGGCTTTATGTTTAACTTACCGAATAAAATCACACTGGCAAGAATCGCTTTAATTCCTGTATTTATGATTATCATGCTTGTTCCTTTTCAGTGGGGCAGCGTTCATATAGGGGATGAATCGATTCCGGTCGCGCATCTTACGGGAGCTGTTTTGTTCATTATCGCATCAACGACTGACTGGGTGGATGGCTACTATGCCAGAAAACTGAACCTCGTGACAAACTTCGGGAAATTTTTAGATCCGCTGGCTGACAAACTGCTGGTGTCCGCGGCATTAATTACGCTTGTGCAATTTGACCTTGCGCCGGCGTGGATGGTCATCATCATCATCAGCCGCGAATTTGCCGTAACGGGATTAAGACTTGTGCTGGCGGGAACGGGGGAAGTTGTAGCCGCCAATATGCTGGGGAAAATTAAAACATGGGCTCAGATCATCGCTGTTGCCGCGCTTTTGCTGCATAATCTTCCGTTTGAGCTCGTTTCTTTCCCGTTCGGCGATATCGCTTTATGGGTGGCCGTGCTCTTCACAGTCATTTCCGGCTGGGATTATTTTGCGAAGAACTGGGATGCGTTAAAAACATCTAACTAAGAAAGAAGGACTTAAAGATGGAAATAGCGAAAAAAGCAGAAATCATTGCAGTCGGCTCGGAGCTTCTGCTCGGCCAGATCGCCAATACGAACGCGCAGTTTATCAGTAAAGAGCTGGCGGAAATCGGTGTAAACGTGTTTTATCATACCGCTGTCGGTGACAATCCGGAGCGGCTTAAGCAAGTCATCCGCATTGCCGAAGAGCGCTCAGACCTGATTATTTTTTCAGGCGGCCTCGGACCGACCAAGGACGATTTGACGAAAGAAACCATTGCAAACACACTGGGGCGTCCGCTCGTTCTGAATGACGAAGCATTCCGGTCGATCGAAGAATATTTCGCGAAAACAAAACGGACCATGTCGCCGAATAACCGCAAACAGGCGCTCGTCATTGAGGGCTCAGACGTTTTGGCGAATCATTTCGGCATGGCGCCGGGAATGCTTGCAGAGCACGGCTCAAGGCTTTATATGCTGCTTCCCGGGCCGCCGAGCGAGCTGCGTCCGATGTTTGAAAATGAAGCGAAGCCGCTGCTTCTTAAAAAGCTCGGTTCTAATGAGAAAATCGTTTCAACCGTGCTGCGGTTTTTCGGAATCGGTGAATCCCAGCTTGAAGCTGATTTAGAAGATATTATTGATGCGCAGACGAACCCGACGATTGCGCCGCTTGCTGCTGACGGAGAGGTCACGCTGCGTTTAACGGCGAAACATGCCGACGAAAAAGAAACAGAACGGCTTTTAAAAGAAACGGAAGCCGCCATTTTAGAACGTGTCGGTGAATTTTTCTACGGATATGATGATACGTCTCTGGTGAAGGAGCTTTCAAAAGCATGCAGACAAAACGGAATTACGATTTCCTCTGCCGAAAGCTTTACAGGCGGCCTGTTTTCAGAGTGGGTGACTGATTTAAGCGGTGCGTCTCAACTATTTGCAGGGGGCGTTGTCTGTTATTCCGACAGCGTGAAACAGCATGTGCTCGGCGTGAAAGCTGAGACGCTCGCAGAAAGCGGAGCGGTCAGCAAAGAGTGTGCGAAAGAGCTTGCAGCCGGTGTGAGAAAGCTGACCGGAAGCGATATCGGCATCAGCTTTACCGGGGTGGCGGGTCCCGACCCGCAGGAAGGGCATGCGCCGGGCCGCGTCTTTATCGGCATTGCGGCGGAAGGAAAAGAAGAGGTGCACGAATTTAACTTTGCCGGCTCAAGAACCGGAATCAGAAAGCGCGCCGCTAAATACGGCTGCCATCTCATTATGAAAATGCTGGATCAAAAATAAAGTTTTAAAGAGCCGTTTTCTCTGATTTTTAAGTTTTATAAGGGAAATTATGCTCTTTTGCAGAAAAGCGAACGCGGAAAAAATCCGAATATGCGTTCGCTTTTTTCTTGGCAAATGCCAGTAAACAAGGTATAGTATATGTAGTGGCAAGATAAAGGAGGAAAAAATAAATGAGTGATCGTCAGGCAGCCTTAGATATGGCTCTTAAGCAAATAGAAAAACAATTCGGCAAAGGTTCCATCATGAAGCTCGGAGAAAAAACGGATACAAGAATTTCAACGGTGCCAAGCGGTTCCCTTGCACTTGATACCGCTCTCGGAATAGGCGGATACCCGCGCGGACGGATTATTGAAGTATACGGACCTGAAAGCTCAGGTAAAACGACTGTAGCGCTTCACGCAATCGCTGAGGTTCAGGAAAAAGGCGGACAGGCAGCATTTATTGATGCTGAGCATGCTCTTGATCCTGTTTACGCGCAAAAGCTCGGTGTCAATATCGAAGAGCTTCTGCTTTCTCAGCCGGATACGGGAGAGCAGGCGCTAGAGATTGCTGAAGCGCTGGTGCGAAGCGGAGCTGTTGATATCGTAGTCGTTGACTCTGTTGCGGCGCTTGTTCCAAAAGCTGAAATTGAAGGTGACATGGGTGATTCACACGTCGGTTTACAGGCGCGTCTCATGTCTCAGGCGCTCCGTAAGCTTTCCGGCGCCATCAATAAATCTAAAACAATCGCAATCTTTATTAACCAGATTCGTGAAAAAGTCGGCGTTATGTTCGGAAATCCGGAGACGACACCGGGCGGCCGCGCGCTGAAATTCTATTCTTCCGTGCGCCTTGAAGTGCGCCGTGCCGAGCAATTAAAGCAGGGCAACGACGTGATGGGGAATAAAACGAGAATTAAAGTCGTAAAAAACAAAGTCGCTCCTCCGTTCCGTACGGCTGAAGTGGACATTATGTACGGTGAAGGAATCTCCAAAGAAGGGGAAATCATCGACCTTGGAACTGAACTGGATATCGTGCAAAAAAGCGGTTCGTGGTATTCTTATGAAGAAGAACGCCTCGGTCAGGGCCGTGAAAATGCCAAGCAGTTCTTAAAAGAAAATAAAGACATCATGCTGATGATTCAGGAACAAATCCGTGAACATTACGGTTTAGACAGTAACGGTGTAACGGACAAAGCGGAAGAAACTCAGGAAGAGATGGAATTAGAAGAATAAAAACACGATCAAAAGAGCGGAATAAGCAATTTCCGCTCTTTTTTTGTGTGTTTAAAAAAACACTGGCTGTTTCGGAAAATTTTATCTGAAATGTTACAACTTTTTTCACCCTTCACTCGTCTAACATCATGGCGAAAGTTGAAATTATATCTGAGGAGGAAAAAAGATGACGAGCCCCCGCCGCACAAGAATTAACAAAAAAAGAAAGAAGAAGCTGATGAAAACGGGAGGGCTGTTTCTTTTTCTGCTGCTTGTCACTGTTTTTATTATGATCTGGACCGTCACGGCGCATCACCGGGAGAAGGAATCCGTTAAAAACGCTCCCGCCGCTCAATCTGATACTTCAAAAGACCAGACTCAACAGAAAAAAGAAAAGACGCAAAAAGAGAAAACACCTAAATCAATCGATCACAATAAACAGATCAGCAATTACTTGCAACAGATCGGGTTCAGCGGCACGGCAATGATCGTAAAAGATGGAAAAGTTGTGCTGAAAAAAGGCTTTGGCTATGCGGACCGAAAACAAAAAATTAAAAACAATCCGGAGACATCATATTATATCGGTTCTTCACAAAAAGCGTTAATCGCGACGGCTGTCCTGCAGCTTGAAGAAAAAGGGCTGCTGCAGACGAGTGACCCCGTCAGTACATACTTGCCGAATTTTCCTAACGGCACGCGCATTACATTGAAAAACCTGCTCAATCATACGTCCGGCATAAACGGGCATATTGAGGGACAGGGACCGATTTCTCCAATTGATTTAATCAAGGATATAGAATACCGCGGAATTAAACGGCAGCCCGGGGTTTGGGATTACAGGGATTCCAACTATTCAGTGCTTGCTTATATCGTATCTCAAGTCAGCGGGGAGTCTTATGAACAATATATAAAAGAACACGTGTTCAAACCGGCCGGAATGAAGCATGCCGGATTTTACAAAACATTTGCCAAAGCCAAATATCCTGCCGTCGGCTACAAAGTCGATGAGAGCGGCAGTCTTGTAACGCCGCACCTTTTGGACTTATCGCAGCTGTACGGGGCGGGCGACATGTATATGAGCGCTGAAGATCTCTATAAATTTGATAAAGCGATCGTAAACGGCACGCTCCTTTCAAAAGAAAGCTTCACAAAAATGTTTACAGCAGGAAGCAGTGCCGCTTACGGCATGGGGTTTTACATTGATCCGGGAAGCTATTCCAATCACGGTGTTATGCCCGGTTACAACATTTTGAACAGCTTCAGCCATTCGGCAAGCAAATATGTCATATTACTGTCAAACATTCAGAATAACGCCAAATTAGGACAGGTAAACAATAGAATTTACCAATTGCTTAACCAGCCGGACTAACAGAGCCGTCATTCACGAAAAGCGGATCTAGGTATGGTATGGTATGATATATACATGGGCGAAGATCCGAGCTGAAGGCGAATCGTTAAGCTGGCAAGCTTGACAAGTATTTCCGACACAATTACAATGAAGTTGTAACATTTGTTTTTTTAACATGATTGTTAAACCATTTAAACTTGACAAGGGCATGAGAGACTCATTCCCTGTGAAGGTTCTGTATGTTGAGAAAATCAGACAATGTACATGCCGGCACTTATTTAAGCAAAAACCAAGTTCATAGCAAGAGGAGGTGAAAGTATGACCCCAATGACGGTTCTCATCTCCATTTTGCTGACTCTGCTCGGTTTAGTTGTTGGCTACTATGTTCGTAAAACCATTGCCGAAGCAAAGATTGCGGGCGCACGCGGTGCTGCCGAGCAAATCCTTGAAGATGCAAAGCGTGATGCTGAAGCACTGAAAAAAGAAGCTCTGCTTGAAGCAAAGGACGAAATCCATACACTTCGAATAGATGCTGAACAGGAAGTTCGTGAAAGACGAAATGAGCTTCAAAAACAAGAAAACCGTTTACTTCAAAAAGAAGAAAATCTTGACCGTAAACATGAAGGAATTGATAAACGGGAAGCGATGTTGGAGAAGAAAGATCATTCTCTGAATGAACGACAACAACATATTGAAGAGATGGAAAGCAAAGTGGATGAGATGATTCGTATGCAGCAGTCAGAACTCGAACGCATTTCGAGCCTGACACGGGATGAAGCGAAACAAATCATTCTTGACCGGGTTGAAAATGAGCTTTCACATGACATCGCCATCATGACAAAAGAAACCGAAAATCGTGCGAAAGAAGAGGCAGATAAAAAGGCGAAAAACATTCTGTCGCTTGCTTTGCAGCGCTGTGCAGCAGATCATGTTGCCGAAACGACGGTATCGGTCGTCAATCTTCCGAATGATGAGATGAAAGGACGTATCATCGGCCGTGAAGGGCGTAACATTCGTACGCTTGAAACGCTTACAGGTATTGACCTGATTATTGATGACACACCTGAAGCAGTCATTCTTTCCGGATTTGATCCGATCAGACGGGAGACGGCAAGAATCGCTCTTGATAAACTCGTTCAGGATGGCCGTATTCACCCGGCGCGCATTGAAGAAATGGTTGAAAAATCCCGCCGTGAGGTAGATGACTATATCCGGGAAATGGGTGAGCAGACGACGTTTGAAGTCGGCGTTCACGGACTCCACCCGGATCTGATCAAGATCCTCGGCCGGTTGAAATTCCGTACAAGCTACGGGCAGAACGTACTGAAACATTCTATGGAAGTTGCGTTTTTAGCAGGTTTAATGGCTTCCGAGCTTGGAGAAGATGCAAAGCTTGCCAAGCGGGCCGGTCTTCTGCATGACATCGGAAAAGCAATTGACCATGAAGTGGAAGGAAGCCACGTGGAAATCGGAGTGGAGCTTGCGACCAAATATAAAGAGCATCCAGTCGTCATTAACAGTATTGCGTCACACCACGGAGACGAAGAGCCGACTTCCATTATCGCCGTTCTGGTTGCTGCCGCTGATGCACTGTCAGCCGCAAGACCGGGTGCGAGAAGTGAAACGCTCGAAAACTATATCCGCAGACTTGAAAAGCTTGAAGAAATCTCCGAGTCTTACGAAGGTGTTGAAAAATCATTTGCGATTCAGGCCGGCCGTGAAGTTCGCATCATGGTGAAGCCGGACTCCATTAATGATTTAGAAGCCCATCGTTTGGCACGTGATATCCGTAAACGAATTGAGGACGAGCTTGATTATCCGGGCCACATTAAAGTGACCGTAATCAGAGAAACTCGAGCCGTAGAGTATGCAAAATAAAGTGATGCTTAGCGCATCACTTTATTTTTTTGAGTCCCTGAAAAGGAAGGAATGGAATGTATGAGAATTTTATTTATCGGAGATGTTGTCGGTTCCCCGGGCCGCGACATGGTAAAAGAATATGTCCCGAAACTGAAAGCGAAACATAAACCGCATTTTACAATTATTAACGGAGAAAATGCAGCACATGGAAAAGGACTGACAGAAAAGATCTACCACAGCCTGATGGAAGCGGGAGCAGATGCCATTACAATGGGAAACCATACGTGGGATAAAAGAGAGATCTTCGACTTTATTGATGATGTGCCGCATCTTGTCCGGCCGGCGAATTTCCCGGAAGGTACGCCGGGCAAAGGCATTACTTATATTAAATCGAACGGAAAAGAGCTTGCCGTCATTAATTTACAGGGGCGGACGTTTCTTCCGCCGCTTGATGATCCGTTTGCTAAAGCGGATGAATTAATAGAAGAAGCGAAAAAGCGCACGCCGTACATTTTTATTGATTTTCACGCCGAAGCGACAAGCGAAAAAATTGCGATCGGCTGGTACACAGACGGAAGAGCCTCTGCCGTGGTAGGCACCCATACACACGTGCAAACGGCAGATAACCGCATTTTGCCGAAAGGAACGGCATATATTACTGATGTAGGCATGACGGGTCCGTACGACGGAATTCTCGGTATGGACAGAGAAACGGTCATCAAGCGGTTTAAAACCAATCTTCCCGTCCGGTTTACGGTGGCGGAAGGTAAAACTACACTGAGCGGAGTGCTCATTGACATCGACGATCAAACGAAAAAGGCCGTAAATATCGAACGGATATTAATCAATGATGACCATATGTTCTTTGAATAGGTGATCATGTGTTTATTTTATAAAAATATTAAAAGGAAAAGCAGGAATATAGCAACTTCTTAGTGAATATAGTAGAAATGGAAGGTAGCCCGCTATTTTTGAAAAGCATTGTGGGGATGGCTTTTTGGATAGCAACATCTAATAATGATTGTTCTAATGAACACTCACTTATCCATTGTAAAACTAAGGGGGAGCAGAAATGGAAATCTTAAAAGTTTCAGCAAAATCAAGTCCAAATTCAGTAGCAGGCGCGCTTGCCGGTGTATTGAGGGAACGCGGAGCCGCCGAAATTCAAGCAATTGGGGCGGGCGCCTTAAACCAGGCTGTTAAAGCGGTTGCGATTGCCAGAGGCTTTGTCGCGCCAAGCGGCGTAGATTTGATTTGTATTCCGGCTTTTACAGATATACAGATTGACGGAGAAGAAAGAACGGCGATTAAGTTAATCGTCGAACCCCGTTAAAAACAAAAACATGACATTCTCAACCTGCTTGCGTAAGGCGAGCGGGTTGTTTTTATTGTTGTCATATTTTCTCACAATATTATATTGATAGTACGAAGAGATGATAAATGGCTTTATTCATATAATATTCAAAAAAAATCCCGCCCATTTTTCCGGACGGAAGCAGTTGTTTTCTCGGAGTGGACACTGGTATTTACCTCCTTTTTATATCATGTTACAATCCAGTTATTACAGTGTTTTTTCGAGGAGGAGTGTACGTGTTGGGAGGAAAGATGAAAGCTATCGTCAAAAATGAAAACGCTTTCGGAGCAACTCTGAAAGAAATTCCCATACCTTCCATTAATGAGAATGAAGTTCTCATTAAAGTACAGGCCGCATCTATATGCGGTACAGATGTGCATATTTATAATTGGGATCAATGGGCGCAGAAACGAATCAAAACACCTCAAGTATTCGGACATGAATTCAGCGGTATCATAGCGGAAACGGGCAAGCACGTCACAAATGTCAAAATAGGTGACTACGTTTCGGCTGAAACCCACTTCGTCTGCGGTACTTGTGTTCCTTGTTTAACAGGAAAACATCATGTGTGCACCCATACAAAGATCCTCGGCGTAGATACAGCCGGTTCCTTCGCTGAATATGTCAAAGTGCCGGCTCGAAATGTTTGGAAAAATCCCGCTGATATGGACCCCGCCGTCGCTTCTGTTCAAGAGCCGCTTGGCAACGCGGTGCATACGGTGCTGGAAAGCAGCCAGCTTGCGGGCGGTTCCGCTGCAATTATCGGCTGCGGACCGATCGGGCTGATGGCGGTGGCGGTGGCTAAAGCGGCCGGTGCATCCCGTATTGCGGCCATTGATAAAAATAATTACAGGCTGGCTCTTGCGAAGAAATTGGGAGCCACGATCACCATTTCAGCTGATAAGGAAGATCCGCTTGAGGTGATCGATACCTTAACAGGCGGAGAAGGGATCGACCTTGTCTGCGAAATGTCAGGCCACCCGGCAGCTATCGCACAAGGATTAAAGATGGCGGCCAACGGGGGAAGGTTCCATATGCTGAGTCTGCCGGAACGTCCGGTGACGGTTGACCTGACAAATGACGTGGTGTTTAAAGGACTTACCGTCCAAGGCATCACAGGCAGAAAAATGTTTGAAACATGGCGGCAGGTATCGCACCTGCTTGAATCCGGCCTTGTTGATCTGACGCCGGTGATCACGCATCAGTTTCCGCTTGAAGACTTTGAAAAAGGGTTTGACCTGATGAGAAAGGGCCAGTGCGGCAAAGTCATTTTGATTCCATAAGGGGAGGGTTCTATAATGAAAGAATTTGAATTTCTAAAAGCAGAGCTTGATAAAATGAAAGAAAATAAAACGTGGCAGCAAATGAAACAAATTGAAACGAAGCAGGGTTCGTCGGTGGAAGTCAAAGGGGAAAACGTGATACAGCTTTCATCGAACAATTATCTCGGTATGACGTCGCATCCAAGGCTTGTCGAAGCGGCCAAACGCGCCGCGGAAGAATTCGGAGCGGGTACGGGGTCCGTCCGGACAATCGCCGGAACATTCACCATACACAATGAGCTGGAGAAAAAATTGGCAAACTTTAAAAAAACAGAAGCGGCACTTGTTTTTCAATCGGGGTTCACAACGAATCAGGGCGTCTTATCAAGCATACTTACAAAAGAGGATATCGTGATCTCTGACGAACTGAACCATGCTTCCATTATTGACGGGATCAGGCTGACGAAAGCAGACAAAAAGGTGTACCGCCATGTTGATATGGACGATTTGGAAAGGGTGCTGAAAAAATCAATGAATTACCGCATGCGCCTGATCGTCACCGACGGCGTATTCTCAATGGACGGCAACATCGCTCCTTTGCCTGACATCGTCAAACTTGCAGAGGCGTACGATGCCTTTGTGATGGTCGACGACGCGCATGCTTCCGGCGTACTCGGAAAAAACGGAAGGGGAACGGTTAATCACTTCGGGCTTGACGGAAGAGTCCACATACAGGTGGGCACATTAAGCAAAGCCATCGGAGTGCTTGGAGGTTACGCCGCAGGATCGCGGGTTCTGATCGATTACCTGCGCCATAAAGGGCGTCCTTTCTTATTCAGCACTTCTCATCCGCCTGCGGTAACGGCCGCATGCATAGAAGCCATTGACGTCCTGCTGGAAGAGCCGGAGCATATGGAAAAGCTATGGGAGAACACGGCGTATTTCAAAGACAAATTGGTTCAAATGGGGCTGACCCTCACAAAAAGCGAAACACCGATCGTGCCGATATTAATAGGGGAGGAAGAAAAAGCCCAGGCATTATCAGACCTTTTATTGACCCGCGGCGTCTTTGCACAAAGCATCGTGTATCCGACGGTCGCCCAAGGAAAAGCGAGAATCCGCACCATTATTACGGCGGAGCATACAAAAGAGGAGCTTGACCGGGCCCTGGAAGTAATCCGTTCAGCCGCAAAAGAGCTGCAGCTTGTGTAAGGGGGAAATGATTCCCTCTTTTTTATTTCTTATTGATTCTTATTCTCAATAAGGTGTACAATAATAGGCTGGCGGTTGTGCCAAACGCTTTAAACCAGTATACTTGAGGGTGGAAGTTTCGGTTGAAAGGAGACATTCGAACATGAATGAAAAGCAAAAGCAGGAAAGCGGACAAGTGAATCCGGCGGACAAAACATCCGAAAAGGATTACAGCAAGTATTTTGAAGCCGTATATATTCCGCCTTCTTTAAAAGATGCGAAAAAACGGGGCAAAGAATCCGTTCAATATCATAACGATTTTAAAATCTCAGAAGAATTTAAAGGCCTCGGTGAAGGCAGGAAATTTTATATCCGCACGTACGGATGCCAAATGAACGAGCATGATACGGAAGTCATGGCGGGTATTTTTATGGCGCTCGGTTATGAAGCGACAAATTCGGTTGATGACGCGAACGTTATTTTATTAAACACTTGCGCTATCCGGGAAAATGCTGAAAACAAAGTGTTCGGAGAGCTCGGCCATTTAAAGGCGCTCAAAAAAAATAACCCTGACCTGATTCTCGGCGTCTGCGGCTGCATGTCACAGGAAGAATCAGTCGTAAACCGCATCCTTAAGAAGCACCCGTTTGTCGATATGATTTTCGGCACGCACAACATTCACCGTCTGCCGGAACTGTTATCAGAGGCATATTTATCAAAAGAGATGGTCATTGAAGTGTGGTCGAAGGAAGGGGATGTCATTGAAAACCTTCCGAAAGTCCGCAACGGGAAAATTAAAGGCTGGGTCAACATTATGTACGGCTGTGACAAGTTCTGCACATACTGCATCGTACCGTATACCCGCGGAAAAGAACGAAGCCGCCGTCCTGAGGAAATTATCCAGGAAGTCAGAAGACTTGCAAGCGAAGGTTATAAAGAAATCACACTGCTCGGTCAAAACGTGAATGCGTACGGAAAAGATTTTGAGGATATGACGTACGGACTCGGTGATTTAATGGACGAACTGCGTAAAATTGATATTCCGAGAATCCGATTCACGACGAGTCATCCGCGTGACTTTGATGATCATCTGATCGAAGTGCTCGCCAAAGGCGGCAACCTTCTTGACCATATCCATCTTCCGGTTCAATCAGGAAGCTCAGCGATGTTAAAAATGATGGCGCGCAAATATGACAGAGAACGCTATCTGGAGCTTGTCGGAAAAATTAAAGCAGCGATGCCGAACGCTTCACTGACGACCGATATTATTGTCGGTTTTCCGAATGAAACCGATGAACAATTTGAAGAAACGCTTTCGTTATATCGCGAAGTGGAATTTGACAGCGCATATACGTTTATTTACTCTCCTCGTGAAGGCACGCCGGCAGCGAAGATGAAAGACAATGTTCCGATGAGGGTCAAGAAAGAACGTCTTCAGCGCCTCAATGATTTGGTGAAAGAAATTTCAGCCAAAAAAATGAAGGAATATGAAGGCAGGACTGTCGAAGTATTAGTTGAGGGAGAAAGCAAAAATAACCCTGACATTCTTGCCGGCTATACGGAAAAAAGCAAGCTCGTCAACTTCAAAGGGCCGAAAGACGCCATCGGCAAGATTGTACGCGTCAAAATCGAACAGGCGAAAACATGGTCGCTTGACGGTGTGATGGCAGGAGAAGCAATCGAGGTGAAATAATAATGACGCTTTACTCAAAGAAAGACATTGTACAGCAGGCTAGGAACCTTGCGAAAATGATTTCTGAAACAGAAGAAGTTGATTTTTTCAAACGCGCCGAGGCGCAGATTAACGAAAATGAAAAAGTCTCTGCGATTATTAATCAGATTAAAACCCTGCAAAAGCAAGCCGTTAACCTGAAGCACTACGAAAAGCTTGAAGCGCTGAAACAAGTGGAAAGTAAAATTGACGCCCTGCAGGAAGAGCTTGAAGGGATTCCGATCATTCAGGAATTCAGAGATTCCCAGATTGAGGTCAATGACCTTCTTCAGCTTGTCGCACATACGATCTCAAATCAGGTGACAAACGAAATCATTACATCTACCGGAGGCAACCTGCTGACGGGAGAAACCGGTTCAAAAGTAAAACATTCGAATAACAGCTGTTCTATTTAAACACGGGGCCTTCATCGGCCCGTGTTTTTTTGCTGGTTGAGAACTAATTGTAATATGTACTAAAGTTTCATTGACTCACCGTTTTGTCCCATTTTACTGGAAAGTTTTATCATACTTAAAGGTAAAGTTTCTGGGCAGGGCTGCATACAATGAAACAGAAACTTTGTATTTTTATATTTTTATTATAAAAATGCACATGAGACAAATGCCCAGCATAAGATAACACGAAGAAGAACAAGGAGGCCTGCCGGAATGTCTGAATACAGGGAAATTATTACGAAAGCGGTAGTTGCGAAAGGAAGAAAATTCACCCAATGCACCAACACGATCTCACCTGGAGAAAAACCGTCAAGTATATTGGGCGGCTGGATTATCAACCACAAGTACGATGCCGAAAAGATCGGGAAGACTGTAGAAATTGAAGGGTATTATGATATAAACGTCTGGTACTCTTACGCCGATAATACAAAAACGGAAGTTGTAACCGAGAGAGTAAAGTATGTCGATGTGATTAAACTCAGATACAGAGACACAAATTACTTAGATGACGAACACGAAGTCATTGCCAAAGTGCTGCAGCAGCCGAATTGTCTTGAAGTCACCATTTCTCCTAACGGAAATAAAATCGTGGTTCAGGCAGAGAGAGAATTTTTAGCAGAAGTGGTCGGTGAAACGAAAGTCGTCGTCGAAGTCAATCCTGACTGGGAAGAAGACGATGATGATGATTGGGAAGACGATCTTGATGAAGAATTAGAGGACATTAACCCTGAATTTTTAGTCGGAGATCCTGAAGAATAAGTTGAGGCTAGGGGAGTTTAACACCCCAAGTCTCTTTTTTATATATAAAGATATCACTCTTTTGTTTATGTTATAATGGGATTCGGATAAGAGAAGATACATAGTGAGGGATTAAATGATGGCTAGTTACACGCCTATGATACAGCAATACTTGAAGATAAAGGCAGAGCACCAAGATGCCTTTTTATTTTTTCGGCTTGGTGACTTTTATGAAATGTTTTTTGAAGATGCAAAAAAAGCGTCACAAGAGCTTGAAATTACACTGACAAGCAGAGACGGAGGTTCGGCTGATAAAATTCCGATGTGCGGCGTGCCGTATCATTCCGCGGCGGCTTATATTGAACAGCTGATTAAAAAGGGCTATAAAGTGGCGATCTGTGAGCAGACGGAAGATCCGAAGGCGGCTAAAGGCGTTGTTAAAAGAGAAGTCGTCCAGCTGATCACACCGGGAACCGTGATGGATGGAAAAGGCATTCATGAATCGGAAAACAACTTTATCGCTTCCGTTTCCGAATTCCGTGACGGATACGGTCTCGCTTTATCGGACTTAACGACTGGAGAAAACCTGGCCGTATTTATTGAGCGGATTGAAGATGTCATGTCAGAAATTTACTCAGTCGGCGCAAAGGAAATTGTCGTATCGAGCAAGTTTAACGAACATACAGCTGCTCAGCTGAAAGAACGGTGCGGCGCCACGATTTCTATCGAAGACGGGGAAATAACAGAACGCATTGAAATCGCAAAGCACTTGCCGGGCGAAGAGCTGACAGAGACGTTTATGCGTTTATATACGTATTTGCAGAAAACGCAAAAACGGAGCCTGGATCATCTGCAGTCGGTTCAAGTATATGAATTGGAAGAAGCGATGAAAATTGACCTGTATTCAAAACGGAATCTTGAGCTGACGGAAACGATCCGTTCGAAAAGCAAAAAAGGGTCATTGCTTTGGCTTTTAGACGAGACGAAAACAGCGATGGGCGGCCGGCTTCTCAAACAATGGATTGACCGCCCGCTGATCAGGGCATCCCAAATCGAAGAACGCCAGGAAATGGTCGAGACGCTGATCAATCATCTGTTTGAGCGTGAAGATCTGCGAGAGCGCCTGAAGGAAGTATACGATTTAGAACGTCTGGCGGGCCGGGTCGCATTCGGAAACGTCAACGCAAGGGATTTAATCCAGCTGAAAGAATCTTTAAAACAAGTGCCGAGCATCAAAGAGCTTGTAGGGTCTCTTAACCATAAAAAAGCAAAAGAACGCGCCGGCTTGATTGATCCGTGCGGAGATTTGCTTGACCTGTTAGAAGAAGCCCTTCATGAAAACCCGCCGTTATCGTTAAAAGAAGGCAATTTAATTAAAGACGGCTATCATCAGAAGCTCGATGAGTACCGTGACGCCAGCAAAAACGGTAAAGACTGGATTGCCAGACTGGAGCAGCAGGAACGCGCTTATACGGGCATCCGTTCATTAAAGGTCGGTTTCAATAAAGTGTTCGGCTATTATATTGAAGTCACAAAAGCAAACCTTCATCTGCTTGAAGACGGACGGTATGAGCGGAAACAGACCCTCACAAACGCCGAACGGTACATTACGCCGGAATTGAAGGAAAAAGAAGCGCTTATTTTAGAAGCGGAAAACAACATCTGCGAGCTGGAATATGAGCTTTTTGCCGGACTGCGTGAAAAGGTGAAACAATTTATTCCGCGCTTGCAGCGTCTTGCCAAACAAATGAGTGAGCTGGACGCACTGCAATGCTTTGCTACGATCAGTGAAAACAGGCATTACACAAAGCCTGTCTTTTCTGATAATGAAGTAAAAGTCATTGAAGGGAGACACCCCGTCGTTGAAAAGGTGATGGACAGTCAAGAATACGTCCCGAACAACTGCCTGATGGGCGATTCGCGGGAAATGCTCCTGATTACGGGTCCGAATATGTCAGGTAAAAGCACGTATATGAGACAGATCGCACTTCTATCGATCATGGCTCAGATCGGCTGTTTTGTGCCCGCAAAAGAAGCGGTTCTGCCGATTTTTGATCAAATCTTCACGAGAATCGGGGCAGCGGATGATTTGATTTCCGGACAAAGCACCTTTATGGTGGAAATGCTGGAAGCGAAAAACGCGATTGTGAACGCCACAAAAGACAGCCTAATCCTGTTTGATGAAATCGGCCGCGGGACATCAACGTACGACGGAATGGCGCTGGCACAGGCGATTATTGAGTATGTCCATGATCATATCGGCGCTAAAACACTGTTCAGCACGCATTATCATGAGCTGACGGTGCTTGAAGATAAGCTTCCTCAGCTGAAAAACGTTCATGTGCGCGCAGAGGAATATAACGGAACGGTCGTGTTTCTCCATCAAATCAAAGAAGGAGCCGCAGATAAAAGTTACGGCATTCATGTCGCCCAGCTTGCCGAGCTCCCGGACGATCTGATCAGCCGCGCGCAGGAGATTTTGAAACAGCTTGAGCAGACGGGAGATAAACCGGAGCTTCCGGCGGTATCTGAGAAAAAGCCCGCCGTCAGAGAAGAACCGGCACAGCTGTCCTTTTTTGCTGACGGTGAAAAAGAACAGCAGGCACCGGCTGTTTCTAATAAAGAAAAACAAGTGCTTGAAGCCTTTAAGTCAATCAATATTCTCGATATGACGCCGCTTGAAGCGATGAACGAAATGTACAAGCTGCAAAAAAAATTAAAATAGAAAGAGGTGACGGACTTGGCAAAAGTCATCCAGCTGTCAGATGAACTCTCGAATAAAATAGCGGCCGGCGAGGTGGTCGAACGGCCTGCCTCAGTCGTTAAAGAATTGGTGGAAAACGCCATCGACGCAAACAGCACAGTCATTGAAATCGACATAGAGGAAGCGGGGCTTTCGTCGATTCGGGTGCTCGATAACGGCGAAGGGATGGAAACCGATGATTGCAAGCGGGCTTTCCGCCGCCACGCGACCAGTAAAATCAAAGATGAAAACGACCTGTTCCGGGTGAGAACACTCGGTTTCCGCGGAGAAGCTTTGCCAAGTATCGCGTCTGTTTCTCATCTGGAAATCAAAACGAGCATCGGCGAGGGAGCGGGAACCCATCTCATTCTTCAGGGCGGGAATATCATTTCTGAGCAGAAATCCTCCAGCAGAAAAGGAACGGAGATTATCGTTACCAACCTGTTTTTCAATACACCCGCCAGATTGAAATATATGAAAACCGTGCATACGGAGCTCGGCAATATTACGGATGTTGTCAACCGGATCGCTCTTGCGCATCCGGAAGTATCGATCCGTCTCCGCCATCAGGGGAAAAATCTGCTGCAGACAAACGGTAACGGGGACGTGCGCCATGTGCTGGCCGCAATTTACGGGACGGCGGTTGCGAAAAAAATGATACCGCTCCATGTCAGCTCGCTTGATTTTGAAGTCAAGGGCTACATTGCGCTTCCGGAAATCACGCGTGCATCCAGAAACTACATGTCATCTGTCATTAACGGAAGATACATTAAGAATTTCCCGCTTGTAAAAGCGGTGCATGAGGGCTATCACACACTACTGCCGATCGGCCGCCATCCGATTACGTTTATCGAAATTACGATGGACCCGATTTTGGTCGATGTCAATGTCCATCCCTCGAAGCTTGAAGTCCGCCTCAGCAAAGAGACGGAGCTGCATGAGCTGATCCGTGATGGGATAAAGGAAGTGTTTCAAAAGCAGCGGCTTATTCCGAGCGCCCAGCTCCCGAAAAAATCCGCGCCGGCACCGGCCAAAAACGAACAGCAATTTATGACATTCGAGGAAAGCGCGCCTGAGCGGAAACTTCCTGAAAAAACGCCGGAGCCGTCTTACTCACCAATGAAGCTGAGTTCGGTCGTAAAAGAGCCTGAGCCGGTAATAATAGAAGAAGAGATCCTCCCGAATGAAGCGGATCACGATGTGCCGCCGGAGATCGGCATGCCCGAAACGGAAGCGCCTGTTTCCGATACTCCGGAACCGGAAGCTGTCTCTGAAGAAATACGTGAAGAAAGAGTTCCGGTGATGTATCCGATCGGCCAAATGCACGGGACATATATTTTAGCCCAAAACGAAAACGGCTTGTATATCATTGACCAGCATGCGGCCCAAGAACGGATTAAATACGAATATTTCCGGGAGAAAGTCGGGCAGGTCGAGCCTGAAGTGCAGGATATGATCGTGCCGCTCACCTTTCATTATGCGGCAAATGAAGCGCTGATCATTGACCAGCATCAGCATGAGCTTGAAAGCGTCGGAGTATTTTTAGAAGCATTCGGCACGAACAGCTACATCGTTCGCTGCCATCCGGCCTGGTTTCCAAAAGGGGAAGAAGCTGAACTGATTGAAGAAATCATTCAGCAGGTGCTTGACGCCAAACAGATCGATATTAAAAAACTGCGGGAGGAAGCGGCCATTATGATGAGCTGCAAAGGCTCAATCAAAGCGAACCGCCATTTGCGAAACGATGAAATCAAAGCGCTCTTGGACGACCTGCGCCGAACGACAGACCCGTTCACATGCCCGCACGGCAGGCCGATTATAATTCACCACAGTACGTATGAGATGGAGAAGATGTTTAAGCGTGTGATGTAGAAGGATTCTGTGAGGGATTTATCTCTCGTGCCCACATTTTGCCCACTGATTTTAGCTGTTTAGGTATTCATCAAACTGATTAATGCTTTTTTGATTGTGATTCTGCAAGATATGGATATAGACATCAGCTGTCATTTTCACATCCGTATGACCGAGTCTCTCACTTGCAAATTTGATATCTGCACCACTTTCTAGCAGCATAATGGCGTGTGTGTGTCTCAAACCATGTGGAGTAATGTGGTGCAGATCAGTTTTCTTTAGCAAGGAATCTATGACTTTATCAATTCCAAACGGTCCAAGGTCATCTCCCTTATGGTTGATAATAAAAAAGGGAGACTGGTTATAATTATCACCGTGTTTTATTTTATTTTCTTCTTGCCATTCCTTAAACTTTTTCATCTCTTTAATTAAAGTGTCATCGATGCTTATAGTTCTAACACTTTTACGGGTTTTAGGTGCTATGATTCCAAACTCGTTCTTAGATTTAGCAATCCTTAAAGTTTTGTTATTAAAGTCAATATCGGACCAATATAAAGCAATGAGTTCACCTTTTCTTAAGCCGGTCCTTAAAAGAGTTAAAGCGATCATGTGATGATATTTAGAAGATTTTGCTGCCTCCATAAAGACAGATACTTGTTCCTTGTCCAGGTAATTGTCTTTAAGCATTCTATAATCCGAATCTTTTTTTATAGAAATGTTTTGATATTATCAGGAATTGTCTTAACCATCTTACTAAAGCCGCAAGCTGATGAGCGGACTGAATAACTTCAAATACAGATTCACAGCAGACCGCAATCATATTGCGGTTTTTCCATTTGTGCAAATTACGGGGATAGTAGTAAAATCAAATAAAAGAAAAACAGGGGAGGACTAAAAAACTTAATCGTGTAGCTTTAAAATAAAGATTGATTATGTAAAACAAAGTCCGATAATTTATAAAAAAGTTTGATAGAATCACATTAACAATACAGATTTTTAGAATTCAACAAACGGTCCATTTAATGGCACAATTAATTTGTGATGCAAGTTAAAATTTGTTATCATCAATAACAATAGAATTAAACTAAAGATTATTTAAACAGCATAGAAAGGGGGGAAATGCTTTGAATATAAATTTAATATTATTTGTCTCATCAATTAATCAAGAACCTACAGAGGAAAATACTCAAACATTAGTGAAAACATTTGAATCTGACTTTCGCCCTCAAGTAGGAGATATAATTGACGATCCTGGATTTGATTCAGGTTTCCATAATGGATACGAGGTGGTAAAAGTTACAATAAATTATACTTCAAATGAGTGCCTTGTTTCACTGACGCCGTTAGCAATTGAAGTTGAAAAAATTAGTGTTGAAGATTATATAAAAAAGCTTAAAACACATGGGTGGAGTATTCAGTCTAGGTAGCACTCAGCAGTTTTTATTATAAGGTACTATTCCTCAGACTGCGCGTTTGTTGAAGATTCTAGACATAAAATGATCAAACTTTTTTATAAAACGATGATTGAAATGAATATAGAAAAAACGTGTTTTGATCAATCTTTTTTTCAAAACACGTTTTTTCTATTTGTACTTTTATCAAGGTTTATTAAGTTCATTTAATCAAACTTTATTTTAAGGCTACAAATCGCTTTCTCCCCGCTTAAATTAAAAGCCCAACTTTTTAGAGTTTGGGCTTTTTTAGATGATGCAATTTTGTATTTTGTCTTACGGAACCTCTCCTTGTCGCATGAGACTTTTTACAACTGCACGTAAATCTATTTCGCTTTTTCCTGTTTTTCTCTTTAACTGGCCTTTTACATCGGTAGCTCATGTTAAGTATAATACGGTATATTTCCTTTCTGAGTCAGCATATCTTTCATTCCCTTAAATTAAAAAGTTAAGACTATTTCTTAGATATATAAACATCCGCTATATTTATAATAGGGGTTCGCTTAAATTTAATTTTGTAACCATTCTCGGTCCACTCATCATCATATTTATTATCATCAAAAAAGGAGGCTGCTCTCTTTATGTCTAACCATGCTAATTTAATAAAAATATTTACCCAGAAAACTATTAGAAGCTCTGAAATATCAATGTTTTGAGTAATCATGGTTTATTGTCAAAAAACTAAAAATAACAGTACGTATGAGATGGAGAAGATGTTTAAGCGTGTGATGCAAGAACAATGATTTATGTGAGACTAAACCGTTATTTGCCCACAAGTAGCCTTACTAGTTTGAATGACCCAGCCTGTCAGAGATAACTTTTGAGTTTTTTAATTTCTGGTATAATTGTTGCATCTGTATGCCGTAAATCATGAAAATAATTTGTTTAACATCCAGCTGCTTTTCTTTCATATAAAAATTGTTTATGGATAGTATTTGGGGTGACAGCGCAGCATCTTGTGTTTGGTGTAACCGTCTATATGTCACTGCATTAATAGTGAAATAATGGAGAAAGCGATTCCTTAAAATCTTAAAGTTATCTGTGAAGAACCAGGTGACTACCCTGAGTTATATAGATGGGTACCTGCTTTTCCAAATTCACAGGGAGGAGATGGAGGGGGAATTTAAATAAAATTCGAATTTGGCAGGTTATACTATCCGCAAGTTAGTCAAGGGGGACTAGTAATTAGCCCCCCTTACATTTAGTTCTTCCTGCGGTTTTTTCTATTTTTGATCAAACTGAAAACCACTAAGAGAACCGCACCGATAGCAACGATATAAAATGAAATTTCTGCTGCTGCGGTATTAATATTCTTAAGAACAAGGATAAGCCCTATTAAAACTATAGGAATAATGTAAGTTAGAATTTTTATAACTTTTGGGCTCGGTTCAGCGTTATTTTTATCTTCCATAGTTACCTCCTGTCTTAACACTTTAGAAATAATCACTTTAAAGCTTAACACAGGATAAATTTGTTAAACGCCAACAATAGCCCCGTTTAAATGAAAAGCTTAAGAGTTTTAGTAATCCACCAAGCGGCTGTTGGGTTGCCAGTTCTTTTAGAGCACCCGCATAGCACGCATCTTCAACTGCACCAGTAAAATTGTCGATCGTATTAAGAATTATTTCAAAACGCCGATTCCGCCCATAGCAGCTTTAACTTTAGCAGGTATTGCATCCCAATCTGCTCTTAGTGCTTTTGCATCCCAGGGCAATTTACCTTGAGCAGTAAACTCCGACCCATATAACATAGTCTATTTGTCTAATGTTTAATATTTTATATTTACTTTTTACACTTAATGATTTTATGTTAGTTTTGTTTTTGCACAGTAAAAAGCTGCGCGACGCTTTCGTGAATTGTTGCAGCTAGGGCTGATTTGAAAAGAGTGTAAATTACGCCGTACTTTTCTAAGTTCAATTATGTTAATGTCAACATAACGTTGAATTCGGTGTAAGAACTAAGGTATTCTGATATATTTCGAGAGCCCGTATGGTTTAGTTTATCTTGAAGAAAAGGATTGAAATAATAGTCTTGATTGCGGGTCATTTCTAAAAACTGATTATCCCCTTCGGCCGCTTCGGCAATTGCTTTTCAAAACAAAAGCTCAATTTGTTTTCTTTTTATCCGAAACTCATATTCATCCTTCATTTTCTGAATAAAATTCCCTAAAGAATTCATCTAAATTAATATTCTAATTTCCTTATATATCAGCATAGCAATTTGTAAAAAAGGTCCAGACTGGTGCTTTTGGCGGGAGCAGAAAGTTTTTTTAACTTTACCGGAAAATCCATGGAAAAACGTGGTGTCATCTGGTAAAGTGGTTACAGTCGGCTGGGCGGCGGCAGCAGTCTGCCCGGATCTTTTAAATGGGAATGGTGACAATGGATCATACATATGAAGTGCATCAAATCAAAACTTATCACCAGATGTGGTCCAACTATTGTTATATTATCGCAGACCGCTCAAAAAAATCTGCGATAGCGGTGGACCCGTCCTGGGAAATCGATAAAATAACCGATAAACTGCATGAATTGGATGTTGATTTATCAGCTATTTTATTAACACATTCGCATTATGACCATGTAAACTTGGCGGAGCCGCTTCAGCAAATCTATCATTCTGATATATACATGTCGTCGGCGGAAATCGATTTCTATCAATTCCGGTGCAGAAACTTAATAGCGCTTGAAGACGGCCAAACCTTTGCGGCCGGAGGGTTTATCATCAGAAGTATACTGACCCCGGGACATACGGCCGGGGGAATGTGCTATTTGCTATCTGATCATCTTTTTACCGGTGACACCGTGTTTACAGAAGGGTGCGGTATATGTGGGGACAGGGGCAGCTCAGCTGAAGATATGTTTCACAGTATACAGAGGATCAAAGCCTCCATTCCGCCGCATGTGCGTGTGTATCCGGGGCACTCCTTCGGGGAGAAGCCGGGTCAAAAAATGGAGAGTCTTTTGAAAAACAATATTTACTTTCAGATTGAAAAAAAAGAACATTTTGTGAATTTCCGCAACAGAAAAAATCAAAAAGGGCTGTTTCATTTTAAGTAATGTGTAATTTAGTTCTATCTAACTAGCTTTTCTTTTGAGGCAAGGAACTTCTGAAATGGAATGGAAGTTATTACTAGATTTCTGGTGATGAATGGCTGAGTAACGGGAGTTTGCGGAAGAGAACGCCGGGCAGGCCGGATGGGACATTCTGCTTACGCCTGTTCCGAAAGCCCTGAGTCCGCCTTTCGACAGGGAAAAATAGGCATTATTCAGGAGTTCGCATAGGATAAATTAACTTGACATGGTATTTTTGTGAAGTTACTATCAACTTGAACATGCTTCTTATCTGAATCCGAGAAAGGATGGCTGAGAAAATGATCACATACTTATTCCCCGGACAAGGTTCTCAAAAGCAGGGAATGGGGAGCTCATTGTTTGATGAATTTAAAGACTTAACGGAGCAGGCTGATGAAACACTCGGATATTCCATGAAACGGCTTTGTCTTGAGAATCCGTATTCCAACCTTCACAAGACGCAGTTCACCCAGCCTGCTTTATATGTTGTAAACGCGTTAAGCTATTTGAAAAAAATCCAAGACAATGACATAAAGCCGGATTATGTGGCCGGCCACAGTTTGGGAGAATATAATGCGCTGTTTGCAGCAGGTGCTTTTGATTTTATTACCGGTCTGCAGCTTGTCCGTAAAAGAGGCGAATTAATGAGTATGGCCACTGACGGAAAAATGGCCGCTGTTATGGGGTTAACTGCAGCTCAAGTGTCAGACGCCCTTCAAACGCACGGGTTACATACGATTGATATTGCCAATATGAATTCTCCTCACCAAGTTGTCATATCCGGACGCAAAGAAGACATTGAAAGAGCCAAAAGCGTATTCGAAGGATTAAAAGACGTTACGATGTTTCATCCGTTAAACGTAAGCGGCGCTTTTCACTCGAGGTATATGAGTGAAGCAAAACAAGAGTTCGAAAAATTTTTACAGTCATTTCATTTTTCTGCTATATCAATTCCTGTCATTTCTAATGTGCATGCCAGACCTTATGAGCAAGACGGAATCCACTCCGTTCTGGCCGATCAGATCGACCATTCAGTGCGATGGAACGACAGCATCCGCTATCTGCTGGACAAAGGGCGGATGGATTTTGAAGAAGTCGGCCCGGGCCATGTGCTGACAGGACTTATTCACCGCATCAAAAAAGAAACTGAAGCTTCACCCGCCATGTAGCGGAACGCAAGTCAAAATTCTTATCTCACACAATAGTGCCAGCCATACAGCATCACGACCACTTCACCTGCACACGACATCACGAAAAACTCACAAATCAATATTTTAAAAAAATAAAGAGCAAAAAGGAGAACAAATGAACCAGCCAATTGTTTTCATGTTTTCTGGACAGGGTTCCCAATACTATCAAATGGGGAAAGAGCTGTTTGCACATAACGCCGCTTTTCGGCAGAAAATGCTTGACTTGGACGATTTTGCAGTCAGCCGTTTCGGTTACTCTGTCCTTAAAGAGATGTATCATACAGGCAATCGTCTGTCTGATCCATTTGACCGCCTTCTTTTCAGCCATCCTGCCATTTTTATGGCTGAGTACGCACTTGCATATGCTTTGGAGCAAAGAGGCATACGTCCCGATTATGTGATCGGAGCAAGCCTCGGAGAGTATGCAGCGGCCGCTGTGTCGGGCGTGCTGAGCGCCGAGGATGCTTTAGATTGCGTGCTGGAACAGGCCCGAATCGTTACGGAAACTTGCCGTAACGGCAGCATGCTTGCGATACTGGGTGATCCGGCTTTATATCAAGATGATCCGCTGCTCGGCGAACATAGTGAATTGGCATCTGTAAACTATCATTCTCACTTTGTCATCTCGGGAGAGCGGGAACATATCAAAAAGATCATGGACGATCTGAGAGAAAAGCAGATTCCTCATCAGCTATTGCCGGTATCTTACGGGTTTCACTCAGCGCTGGTTGATCAGGCGGAACAGCCGTACAAGCGCTTTTTAGCTCAGAAATCAATCCGGACTCCGTTTATACCGTACATCTCCAGTGCGACCGGAGAGGCTGAGACCGATATACAAGCGGACTTTTTCTGGGATATCGTAAGAAAGCCGATTCGATTCCGCGAAGCGCTTCAATTCGCAGACAGCCGCCAAAAAGGATTGTATATCGATGCCGGGCCTTCCGGAACATTGGCCGCATTTGCCAAACAGATTCTTCCCGCAGGATCGGCTGAACGCATCCGTGCCATTATGACGCCGTTTCATAAAGAACAAACACATTTGCAGCAAATCGAAGACAGCATTTTATCACCGCCCGGAAGGAGACTGTAAGATGATCAGCTTTGTTTTTCCAGGCCAAGGCTCGCAAAGAATAGGGATGGGGGAGGACCTGTTCGGCCGCTATCCTGAATTAACCGCAAAGGCCGATCACATTCTCGGATATTCCATTCAGGAGCTGTGCCGGGACGGAGAACGTCTCAATCAGACTCAATTCACTCAGCCGGCGCTCTATGTCGTCAATGCCCTCAGTTATTTGAAAAAAACAGAAGAAACCGGCTTGAAACCGGATTTTACCGCCGGACACAGTTTGGGCGAATATAACGCGTTATACGCTTCGGGCGCCTTTGATTTTGAAGAAGGCTTACAGCTGGTCAAAAAAAGGGGCGAACTGATGAGCCGCGCAAAAGGAGGCGGCATGGCAGCGGTGATCGGCCTGACTCATGAGCAGGTGACGGATGTTTTAAGAGAAAATCACTTGGATATGATTGATATCGCCAACATGAACACACCGCAGCAAATTGTCATTTCCGGATATAAAGAAGATATTGAAACAGCAGCATCCGTTTTTGAAGCCGTAACCGGCGTAAAAATGGTTCACCGCTTAAATGTCAGCGGCGCCTTTCATTCCAGATACATGCTGGAAGCGAAGGAAGAGTTTTCACGGTTTATTGAATCTTTCCATTTTAAGCCGCTGTCCATCCCGGTCATTTCAAATGTGACGGCAAGACCCTATGAGCAGAGAGAGCTGAAAGAGACACTCACCGGACAAATAACGGGATCGGTGAACTGGACAGACAGCATCCGTTTCTTAATGGGAAGAAAGAACATGAGCTTTGAGGAAATCGGTCCCGGAAAAGTGCTGACGGGGCTGATACAAAGAATTACGGCTGAAGCGGAGCCGATAACAGATGAAATCAAAGTCCCGGCTGAGGCTGGAAAAAGCTCAATTACGGCGGCGTCTTTAGGAAATGAAGAGTTTAAGCGCGATTATCAATTGAAATACGCCTACTTGGCCGGCGGCATGTACCGCGGAATTTCTTCGAAGGAAATGGTTGTCAAACTGGCTGAAAAAGGAATGATGGGCTTTTTCGGAACGGGCGGTTTGAACATCGCGCACGTTGAGGACGCCATTTTGTCAATTCAGCATGAGCTTCGTGACGGCGGTTCCTTCGGCATAAATGTTGTACATAACATGAAGCATACAGATTCAGAAGAAAAAATGATTGATCTTTTACTGAAGCATGGGATTCAGAACTTGGAAGCATCAGCGTTTTTAACGGTTACTCCCGCTTTAGTAAGGTTTCGCGCTAAGGGGTTAAAACGCGGTGCCGGCGGACAAATAATAGCGCGTCAACGGATTATCGCCAAGCTGTCCCGTCCGGAAGTAGCGGAAGCGTTTCTCAGCCCGGCGCCTGATCACATTCTGCAGAAACTTGCAGCCGAAAACAAAATTACCGCTGAAGAAGCAA
Source organism: Bacillus sp. GW821-FHT11D08 (assembly GCF_058808515.1). Taxonomy (NCBI): domain Bacteria; kingdom Bacillati; phylum Bacillota; class Bacilli; order Caryophanales; family Bacillaceae; genus Bacillus; species Bacillus sp. GW821-FHT11D08. The sequence goes on along the minus strand of NZ_JBXARS010000004.1, from coordinate 234,705 downwards.
GTCTGATGAGAGAAATACCCGTTGCGCATGACATCTGCGTAGAGGCTGATTCAGGCGGCCACACTGACGGCGGAGTTGCTTACAGTCTCATGCCGGCGATCATCCGTTTACGAGATGACATGATGAAAAAATACCGATACGGCAAAACTGTCCGCGTCGGAGCCGCAGGGGGAATCGGAACGCCCGAGGCTGCCATGGCCGCATTTATGCTCGGCGCTGATTTTATTGTGACCGGATCTATTAACCAATGCACCGTTGAGGCAGCGACGAGCGGCCTCGTAAAGGACCTCCTGCAGCAGATGAATGTACAGGACACGGCCTACGCGCCGGCCGGCGATATGTTTGAATCAGGCAGCAAGGTGCAGGTATTAAAGAAAGGGCTGTTCTTTCCGACCCGCGCCTCTAAGCTGCATGAACTGTATCAGCGTCACCGCTCAATTGAAGAAATTGATGAAAAGACACTCAGACAAATAGAAGAGAAGTATTTTAAGGCAAGTGTAAGCAGTATTTATGACAAAGTGAAGGCTCATTATTCGAATGAAGACATTTCAAAAGCCGAACGGAATCCGAAACAGAAAATGGCGCTCATATTCAAATGGTATTTCAGGCAAAGCTCTGCTTCGGCGATTAAAGGAGACCCGGATGCCAAGGTAGACTTCCAGATTCATTGCGGCCCGGCATTAGGCGCCTTTAATCAATGGGTGAAAGGTACGGAGCTGGAGTCCTGGAAAAACCGCCATGCCGATGGTATCGGCATGCGGCTTATGGAAGAGACGGCCTCGCTTTTGAATCAGAAGTTAGGTTCATTTTTGCAAACGTGTTGACAAGACGAAATGATAGATTGAAAACATGGAATATTCATAAAAGATGAAACAGGGAGGAACTGACAATGAGTAAAGAAAGAATCTTTGAATTGCTGCAGAACACAATCTACGAGGTTTTACCTGATTTAGAAGGCGAACAGCTTTCGCAGGAAGACCGGTTAGTTGATCTGGGGGCGGATTCAGTGGACCGCGCCGAAATTATCACGATGATGCTTGAAGAATTATCACTGCAGATCCCGCGTGTTGAGCTGACGGGAGTGTCAAACATCGGCGAATTGGCGGCAAAGCTTTATGAAAAGGTACAGGCTGTCTGATAAAACGGTGAAATAATCGGAAACTCAAAATTCATATTGGAGGCGAAGTTCATGGCGGCTGCCGGAATAGAAGCGATAAATGTGTTTGGCGGGACAGCATACCTTGATGTCATGCAGCTGGCGGAGTACAGAAACTTAGACCCTGCCAGATTTGAGAATTTACTGATGAAAGAAAAAGCGGTGGCGCTTCCGTACGAAGACCCCGTTACATTCGGCGTTAACGCGGCAAAGCCGATTATCGACCGATTGACAGAGGCTGAAAAAGACAGAATCGAGCTGCTGATTACCTGCTCGGAGTCCGGCATCGACTTCGGAAAATCACTCAGTACATATATTCATGATTACTTAGGCCTCAACCGGAACTGCCGTTTATTTGAACTGAAACAAGCCTGTTATTCAGGAACGGCGGGTTTGCAGATGGCGCTTAACTTTATTTTGTCGCAGACATCCCCCGGAGCGAAGGCGCTTGTCGTCGCGACGGATATTTCCCGGTTTTTAATTGCCGAAGGCGGCGATGCGTTAAGCGAGGATTGGTCTTACGCAGAACCGAGCGCTGGAGCGGGTGCCGTCGCCTTATTGATCGGTGAAAATCCAATCGTATTTCAGGCGGATGCGGGCGCCAACGGCTACTACGGCTATGAGGTGATGGATACATGCCGTCCGATCCCGGACAGTGAAGCCGGTGACGCCGATTTGTCATTGATGTCTTACCTCGATTGCTGTGAACAGACATTTCGCGAGTACAAAAACCGTGTGCCGGGCGCTGACTACAAAGAGACGTTTCACTATCTTGCCTTCCATACACCGTTTGGCGGCATGGTCAAAGGGGCCCACCGGACGATGATGCGCAAGCTTGCAAAAGCGAAAAACGCTGAGATCGAACAAGATTTTCAAACCAGAGTAGAGCCGGGGCTCCGCTACTGCCAAAGAGTCGGAAACATTATGGGGGCAGCCTCTTTACTGGCTCTTGCAAGCACGATTGACCAAGGGGCATTCGGCACTTCTAAGCGGATCGGCTGTTTCTCCTACGGCTCCGGATGCTGTTCGGAATTTTACAGCGGCGTTGTGACGCCTGAAGGGCAAGCGCGGCAGCATTCTTTCAAAATAGAAGAGCATCTGAACAACAGGTACAGGCTGTCCATGGAAGAATATGAAGAACTGTTTAAAGGCAGCGGTCTGGTGAAGTTCGGTACCCGGAATGTCAAATTGGATATGAATATGATTCCGAACATTTTAGACCATCATGCCGGGAGCCCTCGTTTATATTTGGAAGAAATCACGGAATTTCATCGGAAATACAGGTGGATATCGTGACCTATGAAACGATAAACGTCCGTTTTCAGCAAAATGTCTGCTTCATCACCTTTGATCGGCCTGAAGCCAACAATACGATTAATGAGCGTTTAGTGGAGGAATGCCTGCATGTTCTTTCTGAATGTGAAGACTCCGTGACCTCCGTAGTGCTTGAAGGGCAGCCGGAGGTATTTTGTTTCGGGGCGGATTTTGATGAGATGTACCGGAGAATGAGGCAGGGAATGCAGCATGCGGAATCGCAGGAGCCGCTTTACCGTTTGTGGCTGGCATTAAAATCCGGGCCGTACATCACAATCGCCCGCGTCCGCGGAAAAGTAAATGCGGGAGGTGTCGGTTTTGCCGCCGCGTGCGATATCGTCATTGCAGAGGAGAATGCTTCGTTCAGTTTATCTGAACTGTTATTCGGACTTTATCCGGCCTGCGTTCTGCCGTTTTTAATTCAAAGAATCGGATTTCAAAAGGCGCATTATATGACGATCATGACAAAGCCCGTGCCGGCACGCCAGGCGCTTGAATGGGGACTTTGTGACGTATGCGTCCCGGACTCAGCAACAGAGCTGAGAAAGCATTTGCTGCGCCTCCGCCCGCTGTCGAAAAAAGCAGTCATCCGCTATAAAAAATACATGGATTCTTTAAACGACCTTGTTCATCGTTCGAAATCCATTGCTTTAGCCGAAAATCAAGCGATGTTTTCAGATCCGGATAACCAATCAGCCATCACCCGTTATGCAGAAACGGGGCGGCTTCCTTGGGAAACGGAGAACAGTTAGGAGGATATCATGCCGAACGCCGCAGTTGAACTGCTCGAAATTGAACCGGATATTATCCAAGTGACAATGCAGGATAAAGCCCATAAAAACGCCTTCTCCAAAGAACTGACGGATGGATTGATGGAAGCATTCACCCGTATAAAAAAATCGTCAGTCTATAAAGCTGTGATTTTAACAGGATACGGCCATTACTTTGCTTCCGGAGGCACACAGGAAGGCCTGCTCAGGATTCAGCAGGGCATCACGAAGTTTACGGAAGACCGCATGTACTCTTTGGCGCTGGAATGTGATATCCCCGTCATTTCCGCCATGCAGGGACACGGAATCGGAGGCGGATTTGTCATGGGGCTTTTCAGTGATTTTGTCATTTTAAGCAAAGAAAGCGTGTATACCGCAAACTTTATGAAATACGGTTTCACCCCCGGAATGGGCGCTACCTTTATCGTTCCGGAGAAGCTTGGGGCAAGCCTCGGCCATGAAATGCTGTTAAACGGCGGCCACTACCGCGGCGGTGACCTGGAGAAAAGAGGGGTGCCTTTTCCGGTGCTTCCTCGGCAGGAAGTACTAGACTATGCGCAGGAATTGGCCCGTGAGCTTGCAGAAAAACCGAGAAACTCTTTAATTACATTGAAAAGGCACTTGGTGACGCCGTTTCGCGAGCAGCTTCCGGCCGTCATTGAGAAGGAGTTAATCATGCACGATGAGACGTTTCATGATGATGAAGTGAAAAAACGAATCACGACGATGTACGGAGTATAAGGCATACATCTTACATACAGATGAAATGGAGGCAGCTCTATGAAAAGTGATATGAAGGCAAGCGGGTTACTCAAGCCATCTGTCAGCTATGGAAAATCATTGCGGCTTTCAGCGGATCAGCCGATGACGATTCCTGAAGTCCTGCACAAAACCGCCGCGGCCGCGGGAGATCAAAAGGGCATCACATATATACAGCCTGACGGCACCAAAGTGTACCAGACTTACAGCGGCCTGAAAAAGATCGCTCTTTCGATTGTGAAAGGGCTCCGCCAATCAGGAGTGAAGGCTCAGGATGAAGTCATATTACAGCTCAGTGACAATTCCCAGCTGATTCCTGCTTTTTGGGGCTGTGTTTTTTTAGGAGCGATCCCGGTTCCGCTTGCGGCCGCTCCGGCTTATACAGAAATGAACAGCGGGACGCAAAAACTGAAAGACGCCTGGACGCTTTTGAATCGGCCGTATGTCATCACAAGCCGTGACGTGCTGCCGGAGATGACTGAATGGGCGGAGGAGCAGGAGCTTTCCGGGTTTTGCGCTTTGGCGGCAGAAGATCTCAGTGCGCACGAAATGGATACGGACTGTCATCATCCCCGTCCGGAAGATTTGGCGATGCTGCTTTTGACCTCGGGAAGCACGGGCACGCCGAAAGCCGTGATGCTCAGCCATGAAAACATCGTCTGCATGGTCAAAGGAAATATTCAGATGCAGGGCTATACAAGTGAGGATGTCACGTTTAACTGGATGCCTTTTGACCATGTCGGCGGCATCGGAATGCTTCATCTGCGTGATGTTTATCTCGGATGTGAGGAAATCAACATACCGAGCGAATCCATTTTGATGGACCCTTTAAAATGGCTCGACCTGATTGATCATTACCGCGCTTCGGTTACGTGGGCCCCCAATTTTGCCTTTGGACTGCTTGCTGATTTTGCAGAAGAGATTCAAACGCGGAAATGGGACTTATCTTCCATGCGTTACATGCTGAACGGCGGGGAGGCCGCGGTTGCGAAAGTCGGACGCAGAATTATGGAGCTTTTAGAGCCGCACGGTCTGCCGGCTAATGCCATCCGTCCCGCATGGGGAATGTCCGAAACGTCTTCGGGCGTTATTTTCTCAGATGAGTTTACACTGGAAAACACGAGTGACGACGATCGTTTCGTCGAGATCGGTCTGCCGATCCCGGGATTTAATATGAGAATTACGGATGACCGCAATCAAGTGGTGGAAGAAGGAGAAATCGGCCGCTTCCAAGTGTCAGGTCTGACTGTAACGAGCGGATATTATGAGCGCCCGGACTTAAATGAGAGTGTCTTTACAGAAGACGGCTGGTTTGAAACGGGAGATCTCGGATTTCTGCGTGAAGGCCGCCTGACGATAACGGGGCGCACGAAAGATGCCATCATTATCAACGGTGTGAATTATTACAGCCACGCCATTGAATCAGCCGTTGAGGAATTGCCGGAAATTGAAACGTCATATACAGCGGCATGCGCCGTCCGGCCGAATCAAAGCACGACAGATGAGCTGGCGATTTTCTTTGTGACATCTGTTCCGTTGGATGAGAACCGCATGACGAAGCTTCTTCATCACATTCACCAGCACGTGACACAGAGAATCGGCGTTACCCCTGATTATCTGCTTCCGGTCGCAAAAGAAGACATTCCTAAGACGGCGATCGGGAAAATCCAGCGCACTCAGCTGAAACATTCATTTGAACAAGGGCAATTTGATTCATTACATAATAACAGACAAGAAGGGGGCAATTCAGACACGGCTTCTGCAGAGAAAGAAATTGAACGGGATTTTATCCGTTTTCTGAAAGAGGAACTTTCCATCGCGGATGAGCTCGTTGATCCAAATACACCGTTTCAAAGTCTTGGCGTCAATTCCATCAAGATGATGAAACTCGCCAGATCAATTGAAAAAACGTATCACATCCGGCTGACGGCAAGAGAGCTGCACAAAAACCCGACGATTGGCGCTTTAGCGGCTTATACTGCTGAAAAAGCGGCAAACATGTCAGCGGACCATCATCCCCAAAAAGCCGAACCGCCGGCAGAACGGGAGAGACGGCAAACGGCGCCAGCGCTTTCAGAAGTCCAAAAAGGGCTGTGGACATTGCAGAAAATGTCGCCTGAAACGACTGCATACCATGTCCCGCTCTGTTTCCGATTCACATCCGGAATCGACAAAGAGAAACTGAAACAGGCGTTTCAGCTCGTATTAAAGCAGCATCCGATGCTCAAAAGCGCCGTGAATGAAACAGACGGCGGGTTTTATTTCATAGAAGCGGCAGATCCTTTTGTATTCTCGGAAGAAGATATTTCTGACGTCAATGAATCACAAATATCCGCTCTGATACGGAAAAAAGTGAAAGAGCCGTTTGTCAAAGAAAGCGGACCTTTACTGCGCGTGCAGCTGCTTTCAAAATCCGCCGAGGAACATTATCTTTTGACGGTCATTCACCACATCGTGTTTGACGGCATTTCATCCATTACATTTATTCACAGTCTGCTGGATCATTATCAGGCGCTGCTGGAGGGAAAAGAAGAGTTTACGGCTGCTGCTCCCGGTATTCATCCCGATTTCGCGGCTTGGGAAAAGGGGTATTTAGCGGGTGAAGAAAGCAAAGCTGCCCGCGCTTACTGGATGAAACAGCTCGAGGGCGATCTGCCTGACCTTCAACTTCCGCCGATGCGCACGGAAAGCAGTGTTCCGGAGTTTACAGAAGATACGCTGACACGCCGTCTTCCCGAACGGCTGCTGAATAATATAACGGCGTTTGCCGCATCCCGTTCGATTCATTTGTCTACCGTCATGCTGAGCTGCTATATGGTGCTTTTAAGCAAATATACGGATAAGGAAGATATTGTGACAGGTATGCCTGCAATGGTCAGACCCGAAGAACGCTTTGACGGAGTGGTCGGCCATTTCCTTAACATGCTTCCCATACGGAGCAGAGCCGGACGAAAAGAAACATTTGCTGACTTTGTTCAAAAGGTGCAGGATGCCGTTCTGGACGGGCTGGATCACTCCTTTTATCCGTTTCCGAAAATGGTGCGTGATGTGCATGCGAAACCCCTGCAGAACGGTTCGCCTGTTTTCAGCAATGCCTTTTTCTATCAGAACTTTCTGCAGGATTCGAGCTATCAATCGATGCTTGATGAATACAAGGAATTCTCCTGTGAGTTTGTAAAAGACATTCATCAGGAGGGGGAATATGATCTTGTATTTGAAATGTGGGAAGAAGCATCAGGCATGGATCTTACGATTAAATACAGCACCGAATTATTCGACGAAGCAGGGGCGGCCAGACTTTTCAGCCAATTTGTACAGGCTGCTGAAGCTTTGACGGCGAATCCGGATACGCCGCTTGAGAATGTTTCTCTCATGACAAAAAGAGAGGAGCACATGATTCTTAAGACTTGGAATGAGACAAGCCGTGAATATCCGGATGCCTGCTTCCATGAATTATTCGAACGTCAGGCGGCAGAAACGCCGGACGCTTGTGCGGTCGTGTATGAACAGCAACAGCTGACGTACCGTGAGCTTAATGAAAAAAGCACGAAGCTGGCGCTCTATTTGCAGGCGCACGGTGCAGGCCCTGATGATCTCATCGGCATTTATACAGACCGTTCATTGCATATGGCTGTCGGACTTCTCGGCATTTTAAAAGCCGGGGGAGCGTATGTGCCGCTTGATCCTTCTTATCCCGCTGACAGATTGGAATATATGATCGCCGACAGCAGGATTTCAATGTGCCTGACGACAGCTGATTTAGAGCACTCTTTGAACTGGGGAGGCGTGCAGACAACTGCCATTGACCGCGATTGGTCTCATATTGAAAGTACAGCCGCGGAAAGAACGTCGCTGAAGCGGTTAGTGACACCTGACGATCTGGCGTATGTCATTTACACGTCGGGCAGCACGGGCAAACCGAAAGGCGTCATGATTCCGCACCGGGCGCTGACCAATTTCTTACTCTCGATGGCGAATGAACCGGGGCTTTCGTCTAAAGACAAACTGCTTGCCGTCACGACATATTGCTTTGACATCGCGGCACTGGAGCTTTACCTTCCTTTAATCAAAGGAGCGGAGTGCAACATCTGTAAGACAGAAGTCACAAAAGACGCACGGAAGCTGAAAGAGCTGATTCAAGAGTACAAACCGACGATCATGCAGGCGACCCCGTTTACGTGGAAAATGCTCTTTCATTCCGGATGGTCAAATGAAGAAAATGTGAAAATCCTTTGCGGCGGAGAGGCGCTTAGCGAACAATTGAAGCAGCAGTTTCTCGATACGAAAAGTGAGGCTTGGAATATGTTCGGGCCGACAGAGACGACAATCTGGTCCGCGGTGCAGCGGATAACGGAGAATGAGAGCGCGCTTACGATCGGACGCCCGATCGCCAATACCCGCGTGTATATTATGGATTCCGGTCTCAACCCTGTTTTAGAAGGGGTGCCGGGAGAACTTTGTATTGCGGGAGACGGATTGGCAAGAGGGTATTTCAACAAGCCTGAGCTGACAGATAAAGCTTTCGTCAGCCACCGGCTCGAACTGGGATCAAAGCTTTATAAAACAGGCGATATGGCGCGTTTTCTTCCCGGCGGCCGCATTGAATACATGGGACGGATGGACACCCAAGTCAAAATCCGCGGCTACCGCATTGAACCCGGAGATATTGAGAGCAGGCTGAATGCCCATCCGGCCGTACAGGAAAGTGTAGTGGTTGTGAACAATCACTCCGGAAATGAGAAGCTTTGCGCGTTTTATATCCGGAAAAACGGAGAGCCGCTTCCGTCTGCAAAGGAATTGCGCAATCATTTGAAACAAGCGCTGCCGGCCTATATGACGCCAGCTTCGTTTATCCGTCTTGAAGAGCTGCCGCTCACACCGAACGGAAAAGTGGACCGCAAGCTTCTTGCTGCCCGCGATCTGACGGAAAAGCAGCCGGACACAAAAACATTTTCATCATCTCATATCCAGCAGGCGGTGCTGGCGATTTGGCAGGATGTATTGAAAAGCAAAGATATAGAGCTTGATGACCGCTTTTTTGATGCGGGGGGAGATTCGCTTCTTGCCGTGACTGTCACTGACCGGATGACGCAGGAATTGGATTGTGAATTCAGTGTAACGGAGCTGTTTGAATACGCGACGGTAAAAGACATCAGCCGGTATATCGCTGAACAAAAACCGAAAGAAGCCGTTTTGGCTCCTGTACCGCAAAAGAAAGTGAATGCAGAAGACCGGGAACACCCGGCGGGAGAATTTCCCGATTATTACGAGGACAGTCTTGCGGTTATCGGTATATCCTGTGAGTTTCCGGGAGCGAAAGATCATTATGAATTTTGGAATAACATCAAAGAAGGCAAAGAAAGCATCACCTTCTTTTCAAAAGAAGAGCTCCGCCGATTCGGTATTTCTGAAGAACTGGCTGATCATCCCGGCTTCGTTCCGGCTAAATCAGTTTTAGAGGGGAAAGAAATGTTTGATCCCGGTTTCTTCGGCTTTTCACCGAAAGATGCGGAATATATGGACCCTCAGCTGAGAATGCTTTTGCTCCATTCATGGAAGGCAATCGAGGATGCGGGGTATATCTCCAAAGAAATTCCGGAAACAAGCGTGTATATGTCTGCCAGCACAAACTCTTACCGCAGCCTGCTGCCGGAGGAGACGACAGCACAGCTGGAAACGCCGGATGGCTACGTGTCATGGGTGCTTGCCCAAAGCGGTACGATTCCGACGATGATTTCTCATAAACTCGGGTTGAAAGGGCCGAGCTATTTTGTCCATGCCAACTGCTCATCTTCGTTAATCGGCCTGCATTCGGCTTTTCAAAGCCTGCAGTCCGGCGAAGCCAAGTACGCCCTTGTCGGCGGTGCGACCCTTCATACGGAATCAAGCGCCGGGTATGTTCATCAGCCGGGGCTGAATTTTTCGAGCGACGGGCATATTAAAGCGTTTGACGCGGATGCTGACGGAATGATCGGCGGTGAAGGGGCCGGCGCCGTGCTCTTGAAAAAAGCGTCTGATGCGGTTAAGGACGGCGACCATATTTATGCGCTGCTGCGCGGAATCGGCGTCAATAACGACGGAGCGGATAAGGTCGGATTTTATGCGCCGAGCGTCAAAGGACAAGCTGAGGTCATTCAGAAGGTCATTGATCAGACGGGCATCCATCCCGAAACGATCGCGTACGTCGAAGCTCACGGCACAGGAACAAAACTCGGCGATCCGATCGAACTGTCCGCACTTCAATCGGTGTACGGCCGATATACAGATAAAAAACAATACTGCGGCATCGGTTCAGTCAAAACAAATCTCGGGCATTTGGATACAGCGGCCGGGATGGCGGGCTGCATCAAGGTTGTCATGAGCTTATATCATCAGGAAATCGCGCCGAGCATCAATTACAAAGAGCCGAATCCGAATCTTCATTTAGAAGACTCTCCGTTTTACGTAGCGGAAGAAAAGAAAGAGTTAACCCGTGAGAACAGAGCGCACCGCATGGCTTTAAGCTCTTTCGGTCTTGGCGGAACAAACACACACGCGATTTTTGAACAATATCCGGATGCATCCGAAGCAGCAGACGCTGCCGGTCCGTTCATCATTCCGTTGTCTGCCAGAAAAAAAGACCGTCTGAAGGAGTACGCAAAACAGCTGCTGGCTTTTCTGGAAAGAAAAACGGACGCCGGCCTCGCTGATCTTGCCTACACGTTCCAAGTCGGAAGGGAAGCGATGGAAGAGCGCGCGGCCTTTATCACAAGCGGCATTGCGGAGCTGAAGCGGCAGCTTGCCGATTTTATCAATGATAATCCGGCTGTAACAGGCTGCTTCAGAGGAGAAAAACAGCAGGCGAAAGATATTGCCTGGCTTTCTGATGATGATGACAGCGCTGAACTCATTGAGAAATGGCTTGCGAAAGGAAAAGGACCGAAGCTCTGTGAAATGTGGAGTAAAGGCGTCGCCATTAATTGGCACAAGCTTTACAAAGACAAGCATCCGAAACGAATCAGCGTGCCGGTCTACCCGTTTGCAAAGGAGCCGTACTGGCCGAAAAAAGCAGAAAAGAACACATCTGCCGCACACACCGGAGTCTCAGTTTTACACCCGCTCGTGCAGCAAAATACGTCAGATTTAACCCTTCAGAAGTTCAGCTCACGGTTTACAGGCTCAGAATTTTTCCTGAAGGATCATGTGGTCAGGGAAAAAGCGGTGCTGCCGGGAGCGGCATATTTGGAAATGTCTTATGAAGCGGTAAAACGGGCGCTTGGCGGCTTATTAAAGGATCGAGACAGAATAACGCTCCATCATACGGTCTGGATGAAACCGATCGTCGTTCACGAACAAGAGCGCCAAGTCCATATTGCGCTGTTCCCTGAAGAGGACGGCATCATCTCATATGATATTTACAGCGTCAACGCTGACGGCGAAGAAGTGCTGCACAGCCAAGGACGGGCCGAAATCATTAAGGCTGAACGAGAGCCTGAGGCCGACCTTTCTGCCATACAAAACAGATGCAAAGCGGATATTCTTGATCCGGCGGCCTTTTATCGGGAAGGCAGGAGCAGGGGGATGTTCCACGGAAAAGCCTTCCAAGGCATTAAGTCCGCCTTTATCGGCGAGAAAGAAGTGCTTTCGGACATACAGCTTCCGGATTCTGTTTCTCACACGAACGGACAATTTACGCTTCATCCGAGCATCATTGATTCGGCTATTCAGACGGCGACGATCTGCATTATGCAGGAGTTTTCCGGGCAAAAGCTGATTCTGCCGTTTGCGCTGGAATATCTTGAAGTCGTCAAAGCATGCACGCCGACTATGCGGGCGCATGCACGCTTCAGTGAAGGATATCAAACCGGTGATTCCGTGCAGAAAGCCGACATTGACCTGTTCGACGAAACAGGAGCGCTTTGCGTGAAGGTGAGAGGATTCTCTACGAGAGTGCTTGAAGGCGATGCAGATTCGGCTCAGCGGCTATCAGGATCGGAAAAGGTCTTGTTTGCACCGGTCTGGAAAGAAGCCGCCGCATCCGAGAAAGCTTCTGTCCATGCTGATGAGCATTTGATCATACTTTGTGAAGATGCCTGCCGTATAAAAGATGAAGCGGCATCCGGCCTGAAAGACGCCGAACTGCTGATTGCAGAAGGTGAGGGTGAAACAGCCGCTGAACGCTTCCAAAGCTACGCGCAGACAATCGCCGAACACATCCGGCTGATCATCAGCGAAAAAAGGCAGGGCCGCATTCTGATTCAGACCGTTATCTCAGCAGACGGCAGCCAGCAATTGTTTGCGGGGTTAACAGGTTTGTTAAAAACAGCCGAGCTGGAATACGGAAAACTGGACTGTCAGCTCATCGAAATGGAATCAATCGGCGAAATGCCGGCTGTCGCTCAAAAACTGAAAAACGACAGTCATCGGCTGCATGATAAACATATCCGTTATAAAGGAGAAAAACGGTATGTGAAGGCTTGGGAAGAAATGCATCCCGCAGGGGGCGGCATCGTCTGGAAGGACGAAGGTGTATATCTGATTACCGGAGGCGCAGGAAGCCTGGGCTTGATGTTCGCAAACGAAATCGCAGGTCGCGTAAAACACCCGAAAATCATTCTGACGGGCCGCTCAAATCTGGCAGAAGCCAAACAGCGTGAGCTTGCTATGCTTCAGCACTCAGGCGCAAATGTCGTCTACAAAAAGCTGAATGCGGCGGACCGGCGGGAAAATGAAGCGCTGATCAAAGAGATTACGGCGGAATTCGGAAAGCTTAACGGAATTATTCACGCTGCGGGAGTGATACAAGACCGCTTCCTGCTGCAAAAAACGAAGGAAGAGTTCAGGAAAGTGCTTGATCCGAAAGTCAACGGAACCGCTTATTTAGATGAAGCCAGCAAAGACTGCAATCTTGACTTTTTCGTATTGTTCTCCAGTGTTTCCGGCGTTCTCGGCAACGTCGGGCAGGCTGATTATGCCGCCGGCAACGCGTTTATGGATGCATACGCCGCTTACAGGCAATCCCTTACGGAGAATGGCCTTCGGCACGGAAAAACGGTCGCCTTTAACTGGACGCTGTGGAAAGATGGCGGTATGCAGGCGGGAGACGAGACGGAGAGAATGATGAAAAAAGCTTTCGGCATGGTTCCGCTTCAAAAGGCGTCAGGCCTGGCTGCATTTTATGAAGGAATGGCTCAGGAAAAGCCGCAGCTTTTAGCAGCTGAAGGACACGCAGCAAAATTAAAACAGTCGTTCCTATCCGTTTCTGAAACTGAAAAGCCGCAGGTGGAGAAAATAGAGCCTGTATCCGCCGTTTCGGGAGACAAATGGCACGGTGCGCTTATCCGATTGGTCAGTTCAATTTTAAAAGTCGGCCAAGACGAGATTGATATTGATACGGAACTGAGTGAATACGGTTTTGATTCCGTATCGTTTACCGTCTTTACGAATCAATTAAATGAAGCGTATCAGCTGGAGCTGGCGCCGACGATCTTCTTCGAACACGGGACGATCCGCAGTTTAGCAGAGTATTTGACGGATGAGGCAGAAGCCGGCCTTCCTTCTCAGCCGGAAGAAAAACACGATGCAGAAGAATCTCTTCAAACGCTTCACACCGCTTTGACAGCCATGGTAAGCGGCATTTTAAAAGTTGACCGTGAGGACATTGAGACAGATACGGAATTGAGTGAATACGGTTTTGATTCCGTATCCTTTACCGTCTTTACGAATCAATTAAATGAAGCGTATCAGCTGGAGCTGGCGCCGACGATTTTCTTTGAGTACGGAACGATCAGCAATCTCGCCGGATATTTGGCAAAAGAGCATCCGGGCCGTTTCGGCGAAAAGAAGAAAGAGTCTCCGAAAAAAGAGCAGCCAAAAGCCCAAAAACCGAAAATGCAGCGGAAAAAGCGCTTCGCAACGGTAATGAACGCTGCGGCAGCGACACAAGAGCCGCGCCGCTTGGACCCGGTTGCCATTGTCGGAATCAGCGGCCGATTCCCGGGTGCAAAGGATATAGAGGAATTTTGGCGCAATTTGAAAGAAGGAAAGGATTCGATCACAACCATTCCGAAAGAACGCTGGGATTGGCAAGCGTTTGATGGCGATCCGAATCTTGAAGGGAACAAAACGAATATCAAGTGGGGCGGCTTTATCGACGGAATAGCTGAATTTGATCCGCTGTTCTTTGGGATTTCACCGCGGGAAGCCCAATATTTAGATCCGCAGCAGCGGCTGTTATTGACTTATGCATGGCGGGCGATAGAAGATGCGGGCTGTAAGCCGGAAAGCCTTTCCGGCACAAATACGGGCGTCTTTATCGGCACCGGAAATACTGGTTATAAAGATTTGTTCACAAGGGCAGGTCTTGCGCCGGAAGGACATGCGGCGACAGGCAGCATGATTCCTTCCATTGGTCCGAACCGTTTGAGCTATTTGTTAAATCTTCACGGGCCGAGCGAGCCGATTGAAACGGCATGTTCAAGCTCGCTTGTGGCGATTCACCGGGCGGTATCCGCTATAGAAAACGGAGAATGCGACATGGCGATTGCCGGGGGAATCAACACGATTCTGACGGAAGAAGCGCATATCAGCTACAGCAAAGCAGGCATGCTCAGCAAAGACGGAAAATGCAAAACCTTCTCCAAAGATGCCAACGGGTATGTCAGAGGAGAAGGCGCGGGAATTCTGATGCTGAAGAAACTGACAGATGCAGAACGTGACGGCAATCCGATTTACGGCGTGATCCGCGGTACGGCTGAAAACCACGGCGGCCGGGCGAATACGTTAACCTCGCCGAATCCGAAACTGCAGGCTGATTTATTGGTGAAAGCATACCGGAAAGCGGGAGTGGACCCGAGCACCGTCACGTATATTGAAGCGCACGGTACAGGAACGGAATTGGGCGATCCGATTGAAATAAACGGTCTGAAAGCGGCGTTTCACGAGCTGGCGAAAACAAATCAAGAGCCCGAAGTCTCCGGTCACCGCTGCGGCATCGGTTCGGTCAAAAGCAATATCGGCCATTTAGAGCTTGCCGCGGGGGTATCAGGCGTCATGAAAGTGCTTTTGCAAATGAAACACAAAACGCTGGTGAAAAGCCTGCATTGCGAGACGATCAATCCGTACATTCAGCTTGATGACAGTCCTTTCTACATCGTGCGGGAAAATCAGGAATGGACGGCAGCAAAAGATAGAAACGGAAATGCCATTCCGCGTCGGGCCGGGGTCAGCTCATTTGGCATCGGCGGGGTCAACGCCCATATCGTCATTGAAGAGTATGTCCCGAAAGCAGCCGCTCAGCCTGAGCACAGCCCGGAAAATCCGGCAATCATCCTTTTGTCCGCCAAATCAAAAGAAAAATTGTTTGAACAGGCGCAGCAGCTGCAAAAAGCGATCCGTCAAACGCCGTATACAGATCAAGACTTGGCGGGCGTCGCTTATACGCTGCAAACCGGAAGGGACGAAATGGAAGAGCGCTTGGCCATTCTTGCAGCGACGATGGCGGAATTGGAAACAAAGCTGGAAGCATTTACGAAAAATGAGAAAAACATCGCCGGGCTGTATACCGGCCAGTCTCACCGCAATAAAGATACGTTTGCCTTGTTCACGGCCGATGAAGATATGGACATCGTCATTGACGCTTGGATCAGAAAAGGCAAATTCGCCAAGCTGGCAGAGGTATGGGTGAAAGGCGGCGTGTTGAATTGGAACCGGCTGTATGAAAAGGGTACGCCGCGTTTACTCAGTCTTCCGTCTTATCCGTTCGCAAAAGACACGTATTGGGTGCCTGAGAATCCTGACAAAAAGAAGGTCCATACAGAGGAACGGATGAAACGTATTCTGACGAAACAATGGGAACTGAGCCCGCTCGAACTGCGTGAACCGTGCGCACGTTCCGTTGCGATTTTGACAGGCGGGGACACGATCAATCTCGCAGAAGAGATCGCAGCGCATATGCCGAATCACCGTATCATCACCGCATCAGACCTTTCCGGTGAATATGACTGGCAGGCGTTTGACGGAGTCATCGACCTCCTCGGCGCAGCGAAAGAAGATTCTCAAGACATGGCCGGAATCAAATGGCTTCAGCAATTGATTGAGCATGGGCATAAAGAAGGGATGACACTGCTTTGTGTCACGAAAGACCTTGAGTCATTAAATAAAGAGGCCAATCAAACAACAGGAGCAAAACGGGCCGGTCTGTACAGAATGCTGGCATGTGAGTACGGTCATCTGTCTTCAAGGCATCTCGACCTTGAAGGAGCGCTTTCTGATGACAAACTGGCGAAGCAGATTGCCGATGAGTTTCATGCCCGTACTGATGACGCGGAAGTTTGCCGGAGGGACGGCTTGCGCTACCGCGCCGTATTGAGCGCCTCAGAAAATATGAATATGCAAGGCGAGAGAATTGATTTTCCGGACAACCATGTGCTTCTGATCACCGGAGGGACGAGAGGGATCGGTCTTTTATGCGCACGCCATTTTGCCGAACATTACGGAGTGAAAAAACTGGTGCTTACAGGACGTGAGACCCTTCCGCCGCGAAGTGAGTGGACAGGCGGACTGAATGGGGTGACGGCTTCTGTAAAAGCGAAAATTGAAGCTGTTCTCGACTTGGAATCCAAAGGTGTACAAGTGAAGGTATTGTCAGTCCCGTTAGCTGATGAAGCCGGGCTGAGACAGGAACTGAGTCAGATAAAACAGACGCTCGGACCTATCGGCGGCGTGATTCACTGCGCGGGTGTGACCGATAAAGAGACGCTCGCATTCATCAGAAAAACCGATGAAGACATACAGCGCGTGCTCGAGCCGAAAGTAGACGGGCTTCAGGCGTTATACAGTGTGCTCAGCGAAGAGCCGCTGAAGTTTTTCGTCTTGTTCTCTTCCGTGTCAGCTGCGATACCGGCGCTTTCGGCAGGACAGGCCGACTATGCCATGGCCAATGCGTATATGGACTATTTTGCAAACTCATACAAAGAGCAGCTGCCGATCGTAAGCATTCAGTGGCCGAACTGGAAAGAAACCGGAATGGGCGAAGTAACGAACAAAGCTTATAAAGAGAGCGGGCTATACAGCATCACGAATGCAGAAGGATTACAGCTCCTTGACGGCATACTTCTTGAATCAGCAAGGGGCCCGGTGCTGCCGGCCGTTCTGAATCCTAAGCTGTGGAAGCCGGAGCGATTCCTGCGGCGGAGCAGGCAGGATCAGCCAATGAGTCCGGCTATGGTAAAACCGGCGGAAAAAACCGCTGATACTGCCGCAGACAACGCTCAATTAACAAGGAAAACAGAAGAATGGCTGAAAGAATTATTTTCTGAAGAGCTGCGGATTGACCAGGATCAGCTTGAGACAGACGTATTATTCCAAGATTACGGAGTGGACTCCATTATCCTTGCCCAGCTTCTGCAGCGGATCAATCGGAATCTCTCGGCATCGCTTGACCCGTCCATTCTGTATGAATATCCGACGATTCAATCTTTCGCAAATTGGCTTCTCGAAGGATATACAGAAGTTTTGTCAGAACGGTTTGATTTGGCGGCGGCGGAGCCTGTTCTGAAGAAGCCGGCTGAGCCGGTGATTGAAACACAAGCCGTTAAGGTGCAAGAAGAGCCGGCCGGAAAACAGATTCACCGGGAAGATATCGCGGTCGTCGGCATGTCCTGCCGGTTTCCGGGAGCGGCTTCTTTAGAGGCGTACTGGTCGCTTTTGGCTGAAGGCCGTTCGGCTATCCGTCCTGTTCCGGCTGAACGATGGGGGTGGAAGACGCCTTATTACGCGGGAATGCTTGACGGAATCAATCAATTTGATCCGGACTTCTTTTTACTGGCAGAAGAAGATGTAAAGGCAATGGACCCTCAAGCTTTGGCCGCTCTGGAAGAATGCCTTAACCTGTGGTATCACGCGGGCTATACGCCGGATGAGATAAAGGGAGAAGCAATAGGTGTGTATCTCGGCGGACGCAGCCGTCACAGACCGGGTGAAGAGAAACTGCTGGACGCGAAAAACCCGATCGTCGCACTGGGCCAGAATTATTTGGCCGCAAATCTCTCTCAATACTTTGATATGCGCGGCCCGAGCGTTGTCCTCGATACGGCTTGTTCTTCTGCTTTAGTCGGAATGAATATGGCCGTGCAGGCTCTTGTAACAGGAGAAATAAAAGCGGCCGTCGTCGGCGGCGTGAGCCTGTTTGAATCAGAAGAAACCCATAAATTATTTGCACAGCGCGGCATATTAAGTAAAGCGCAGTCGTTCCATGTATTTGACGAACGCGCCGATGGAGTCGTGCTGGGCGAGGGTGTCGGAATGGTTCTATTAAAAACCGTGTCTCAGGCGATTGAAGACGGAGATTCTATTTATGCCGTAGTGAAGGCGGCATCCGTCAATAATGACGGAAGAACGGCCGGCCCGGCTACGCCGAGTCTGGAAGCGCAAAAATCCGTCATGAAGACGGCTCTTGAAAAAAGCGGAAAACAGCCGGAAGACATTACTCATATTGAAGCGAACGGTTCAGGCACGGTCGTGACGGATCTGTTAGAACTGAAGGCCATTCAATCCGTCTACCGTTCAAAAGACGCCGGCCCGCTCGGAATCGGATCTGTGAAACCGAACATCGGGCACCCGCTTTGCGCGGAAGGAATTGCAAGTTTCATAAAAGTTGTTCTCATGCTGAAAGAAAAGAGCTTTATTCCGTTTTTATCAGGCGAGCATGAAAACACACATTTTGATAGAGAAAAGGCCAATATTCAGTTCAGCCGCACTCTGGCAGACTGGCCGTCACCAATACCGGCGGCAGGAATTAACTGCTTTGCCGACGGCGGAACAAACGCCCACGTCATTGTGGAAGCGTGGCAGGAAGACGAAGGGCGCCGAATCAAGCGCCATCCTTTAACACCGCCTGCATTAAATAAGCGGCTGATTTCGCCGGACAGCAAAGAAGAAACGAACGAAAAAGCTGCGGCAAACATCTGGGATACCTATGAAGTGGAGGTTTAACGTGAAGAACTTCAATAAGCAAATCACTTTATCGCTGAAAAATCCGTTTATTTTACATCATGACGTTTACGGACAAAAAGTCCTTCCGGGATTGGCTTATATTGATATGTTTTATCAGATTTTCAAAGAGCGCGGCTATTCATACGACGGGCTTCAGCTGCGCCATTTATCCATATATCAGCCGCTTATTGCGAAAGAAGACAGCGCCGTCAAGCTTACGGTTGAATGTACAAAGGTAAAAGAAGGGCGCTGGAAACTTACCGCAAAAGGGGCTGAGGTCAGCGGCGGACGAGTACAGCCGGAAGAACGTATTTACGTCAAAGCGGAAATGCACGAGACGGCACCCGCAATTTTCAGTGACACGCTTGATCTTGACTCTGTCAAACGCGAGGCGGAACGCACCATCGATTTAAATGAGCTGTATGCACAATGCAGAAGCCAGGAATTGGTTCACAGCGGATATATGAAAGCAGAAGGAGAAGTGTTTGAGGAGCGGGACGGCGTCATCTTTGATGTATCGCTCGGAAAAGACGCGATGGGACAGGCCGGGGGGTTTTTGTTCCATCCGACTCTCCTTGACGGAAGCGGCGTCGGCGCAAACCTATTGATCTCATCGCTGTTAAATGGGGAAAAGAGGCTGTTTCTGCCTCTTTTCTACGAATCTTTTACAGCTTCCGAACCTTTGCAGGCCGGCTGCATCACGAGAATCAAACGTTCGTCGCTTCGGCAGGAAAAGGAGCTCATTTACATTACACTGGAGTTTTTTAACGCATCCGGCCGAAAAGTAGCCGAGCTGAAAGATTTCACAAGCAAGCTCGTGCGGGATGCCGAGCTGATCAATACAGAACGAAAGACTGCTGAGAAGTCTCCTGAAAAAGCCGGTTTACCGGAAGTTGCGGCATCGCTTGAAGGCGGACACCCGCATGAGGAAGCAGAGCGGTATGTCATGAATCTGATGGCGGAAAAAATCGGCAAGCCGCTTGAACAGATTGATTCTCAAGTCGGCTACTATGAAATGGGGCTGACATCGTCCGGACTGCTTGACGTCGTCGAAACGATCAGCGAAAAAATCGGCGAAACCCTTTCTCCGACTTTGCTGTTTGAATATACGACGGCAGCAGAGCTGGCAGCTTTCCTGACTGAGCAGTACGGGAGCCATTTCAGCGCGTCTCCGGCAAAAATGGAGAAGCCGGTTGAGCCGCAAACAGAGAGAAGACGGAAAAGCAGTGTTCCGCAAGATGAAGATATCGCGATTATCGGCATGGCCGGCCGCTACCCGCAGGCCGAAAATATTCATGAATTCTGGGAAAACCTGAAAGAAGGAAAAAACTGTGTCACCGAAATTCCGGAGTCTCGCTGGGACTGGCGCCGGTTTGAAAATGTAAAGTCGCCTTCCGGAAAGAGCATTTCAAAATGGGGCGGATTTATTGATGATCCGGATTGCTTTGATCCCCAATTTTTCCGGATTACGCCGCGGGAAGCTGAAACAATGGACCCTCAGGAACGGCTGTTTTTACAAACATGCTGGGAAACGATTGAGGATGCCGGATATACGCCGAAGTCGCTCGCAGAGGCGCGCGGACGGAATAAGAGACAGCGCGTCGGCGTCTTCGCAGGGGTGATGCATAAGGATTATACGTTGGTCGGGGCTGAAGCTTCTTCTGAAGATCATGTATTCCCGCTTTCTCTTAATTATGCGCAAATCGCAAACAGAGTTTCATATTTTTGCAATTTTCACGGGCCGAGCATGGCGGTCGATACGGTCTGTTCATCTTCGCTGACTGCGGTTCACCTTGCTGCGGAAAGCATTCGGCGCGGGGAATGTGAATCGGCGGTTGCCGGAGGGGTCAATTTGTCGCTGCATCCGAATAAATATCTGACATACGGTTTATGGGACATGTTTTCAACAGACGGGGTTTGTCATACATTCGGGAAAGACGGAGACGGCTATGTACCGGCTGAAGGAATCGGTGCCGTTTTATTAAAACCGCTGCGAGAGGCGGTAAAAGACGGCGACCGGATTTATGCGGTGATAAAGGGCAGTGCCGTCAATCACGTGGGGACAGTGAGCGGAATTTCCGTGCCGAGTCCTGTCGCGCAGGCTGATTTGATTGAAGAATGCCTGGACAAAGCGGGCATCGATCCGCGCACGGTCAGTTATATTGAGGCGCACGGGACGGGAACTTCTCTCGGCGATCCGATCGAGGTTCAAGGCCTTGTCAAGGCGTTCCGCCAGTACACACAGGACAAACAGTTCTGTTCGATCGGATCAGTGAAGTCCAATATCGGCCATGCGGAATCGGCTGCGGGCATCAGCGGCTTAAGCAAGGTTGCCCTGCAGCTTCACCATAAAACTTTGGTGCCGTCTCTTCATTCGGAGGAGCTGAATCCGTATTTAGATTTTGAACAATCACCGTTTTACGTCCAGCATCATACCGAAGCATGGCAGCAGCCATCAGTGACGGAAAACGGAACCGAAACCGTATATCCCCGGCGTGCGGGCATCAGCTCTTTCGGGGCGACAGGTTCAAACGTGCATCTCATTCTGGAGGAATTTATCCCTGAAGAATCACACGGAACAAATGCTGAACCGGCAGAAGAACAGACATTCATTTTCCCGGTTTCAGCCCGGAATGAAGAACGGCTAAAAGAGTATGTTGCGAAGCTGTCTGCATTTATTCATCCCGGCCTGCCGCTTGAGGATGCGGCGTATACACTTCAGATCGGCCGTGAACAGATGGAGGAGCGGGTTGCGTTCACCGCTCAGAATATGACACAGCTCAAAGAGCGGCTGGAAGGCTTTCTGGCGGGTAAAACGGTCAGCGGGTGCTGGCGGAACCGAGCCGATAAAAGCAAACAGGCAGAGCTTGCTCCGGACTTGATACATAAATGGCTTTCTTCCGGGAGACTGGAGATGATTGCCGAAAAGTGGGCCGGCGGAGGAACGATGGATTGGAATCTCTTGTACGGTGAAAACAAACCGAATCGGATCAGCCTGCCGACGTATCCGTTTGAAAAAATCCGGTATTGGGTGCCGAAGGCGGAGAAAAGAGAATCGCTGCCGCAAAAAAATGCAGGCATGCTGCATCCGCTCCTGCATGAAAATGTATCAAACATGTCAGGCGTCCGTTTTCGGTCCTCGTTTAGCGGCGGAGAATTTTTCCTAAAAGATCACGTCGTCAAAAACGAGCGGACGTTACCGGGCGCGGCTTATCTGGAAATGGTCCGGGCGGCCGTTGAACATGCGGCAGAAACGAAGGAAGAAGGAACAGTCCGGCTGAAACATGTCGTATGGATACGTCCGTTTACAGCGGCGGATGAGTCCGCAGAACTGTATCTCCGCCTTTATGACGAAGAAAATGGAGAGATGGGATTTACGGTTTACAGTGAATCGGCTTCCTCGGAAGAAGAGCCCGTACTCTATGCGCAAGGAAGCGCAGCGTTTGTCCGAGCGGGCGAACCGGCCAAAATCGAGATTGACAAATTAAGAGAGTCACGCCGTCTGATCACACCTGACGCTTGCTATCAGGCATACAAACAGATGGGGATTGAATACGGGGATGCTCACAAAGCGGTCACGGAAATCTATGCAAAAGACAGCGAAGTGCTCGCGAAGCTCTCACTCCCGTCATCTATTTCTCATACAAAAGATCAGTTTGTCCTCCATCCGAGCCTTTTGGATGCGGCCTTCCACGCGACAATCGGGTTAATGCTTGACAGAGACGGGACTGACATACGGCCGATGCTGCCGTTTGCTCTCGAACAGATTGATGTGTTGAAAAGCTGTAAAAGCGATATGTGGGTTTCCATTGCGTACAGCGGCGAAAGCAAGCCTGAAGATGCCGTGCAGAAGCTGGATATTGATGTATGTGACGAACAAGGCAATGTATGTGTGAAAATGACTGGTTATTCCGCACGGGAAATTGAAACGGATAAAACAGATACACTATTTTTTGAACACATATGGGAAGAGAAGGCCGCTGTACATGAAAAAGCGCCGATCCATTTCAAAGCCCGTCACGTGATGATATCTGACCGGTTTACGGATCAAATGAACAGCATACAGACAGACTTCAGCTGTCATGTGCTCCGTGATCAGCATAAGAGTGAAGACGAACGGTTTGAAGCTTGTGCGCTTCAGGCGTTCGAAGAAGTGAAGAAGATCCTCGCTTCAAATTCCGGCGGGCGCGAGCTCATTCAGATTGTCGTGCCTCAAGAAGCGGATACGCAGCTCCTTTGCGGCTTAACGGGGCTTCTGAAAACAGCGGCGCTTGAAAACCCGAACCTGACCGGCCAGCTGATTGAATTGGAGCCGGACGTCAAGGCAGACATTCTGTCCCGATATGTAAAAGAATGCAGCGCTCATCCTGATGATAAGCATATTCGCTATGAAAGCGGCAAGCGCTATACGGCACAATGGCAGGAAACAGGGCTTGAAAAGTTCGGCGCCGAAAAGCCGTGGAAGGATAAAGGTGTTTATCTGATCACAGGCGGTGCGGGCGGACTCGGATTTTTATTCGCCAAAGAAATCGCCCGGCATGCAAAAGACGCCGTTCTTATTTTAACGGGGCGTTCTCTGTTGGATAACCGTAAAAAAGCCCAGCTTCAAGAACTGTCCGATCTCGGCGCGCAAGCCGTGTACAAACAAACGGACATGACGGAAAAACAAGAAGTTCAATCGCTCACAGCGGACATCTGTCGGCAGTACGGCGGATTAAACGGTATCATACACAGCGCCGGAACGATAAAAGACAACTATATTCTGAAAAAGCACAAAGATGAAATCCGTGATGTACTGGCGCCGAAAGTCTCCGGGCTGGTTCATCTTGATGAAGCGGCAAAGGACATTGAGCTTGATTTTCTGATTCTTTTCTCTTCCGGAGCCGGAAGCGCTGGAAGCGCGGGCCAGGCTGATTATGCGATGGCCAATGCGTTTATGAACGCCTTCAGTGAAAAAAGAAACCGTAAAAAAGCCCGAAATGAACGCTATGGACATACCCTTTCAATCTGCTGGCCGCTTTGGAAAGACGGCGGCATGACGGTTGATGCTGAAACGGAAGCCATGCTGACAAAAGAAAGCGGCATGGTCCCTATGCAAACAGAAAACGGCATTCAGGCTTTATACCGCGGGTGGGCGGCAAACACATCCCAAGTCATGGTGACGGAAGGCTACGCCGCAAAAATCCGGACGTTTCTGAAAAAATCAGCGGATGATCAGCCGGATAAGGGCAGCGAAACGGAAGAAACGGCAGGTCTTACAGCAGGCGGAGAGAACATGCTTGCAGAAAAAACGGAGCATTTCTTGAAACAAGTGCTTTCGGAAGTGACCAAACTTCCTGTCGGCAAAATTGACGCCAAGGCGCCTATGGAAGATTATGGTATTGATTCGATTATGATTATGCATTTGACGGGCCGGCTGGAAAAGAGCTTCGGCTCATTGTCAAAAACATTGTTTTTCGAGTACCAGAATATCGAATCGCTGGCGCAGTATTTTATGAAAGCACACCGGGACACGCTGCTGGAAGTGACCGGGATGAAAATAGAAGAAACCCCTGCAGCCAAACCTGCGCTGTCTGAGAAAGCGAAAGTAAAGCCCGTTTTCAAACGGAATGAAGGCAAAAAAGGCTTTGCGCAAGTCCGTCCAGACACGCTGGAAAATCAGCAGCTGACGGAGCGTGAAGATATCGCGGTTATCGGTATATCAGGACGATATCCGCAGGCCGAAAATCTTCAGGAATTTTGGAAGAACTTAAGTGAAGGCACTGACTGCATAACCGAAATTCCAAACGATCGCTGGGATCACAGTCTTTATTACGACGCTGATAAAGATAAAGAAGGCAAGACGTACGGAAAATGGGGAGGATTTTTGAAAGACGTGGACAAATTTGATCCGCAGTTCTTCTCTATTTCGCCCCGGGATGCAAAATTGATGGACCCGCAGGAGCGGTTATTCCTGCAATGTGTCTACGAAACGATGGAAGATGCCGGTTACACGCGCAAAAAGCTCACGGGAAAATCGGGTGATTTGCTTGGCGCCAATGTCGGTGTTTACGTCGGCGTTATGTACGAGGAATATCAGCTTTACGGAGCCGAAGAACAGGCGCGCGGAAAATCGCTTGCGCTGACCGGAAATCCGTCATCAATTGCGAACAGGGCTTCCTATGTATTCGGTTTTAACGGCCCGAGCATGGCTCTGGATACGATGTGCTCTTCTTCTTTAACAGCCATTCATCTGGCATGCCAAAGCTTGCGGAACGGGGAATGCGAGGCAGCATTTGCCGGGGGCGTCAATGTATCCGTTCATCCGAATAAATATTTGATGCTCGGCCAGAACAGATTTTTATCAAGCAAAGGCAGATGTGAAAGTTTCGGAGAAGGCGGAGACGGTTATGTGCCCGGTGAAGGAGTGGGCGCCGTACTCCTTAAGCCGCTTTCTAAAGCAAAAGCGGACGGTGATCATATTTACGGCCTGATCAAAGGAACGGCCGTGAACCATGATGGAAAAACAAACGGGTATTCCGTCCCGAATCCGAACGCCCAAGCCGCGGTGATCAAACAGGCGTTAAAAGACGCCGGAACCGATCCGAGGGCGGTCAGCTACATCGAAGCCCACGGCACCGGGACTTCACTCGGCGATCCGATTGAAATCACGGGTCTGACAAAAGCCTTTTCAGAACAAACACAAGATAAACAGTTTTGTGCCATCGGCTCAGCGAAATCCAATATCGGGCACTGTGAAAGCGCGGCGGGCATCGCGGGTCTGACGAAGGTGCTCCTGCAAATGAAACATAAGCAGCTCGCACCGTCACTGCATTCCCGAACGCTTAACCCGAATATTGATTTTCCGAGTACGCCGTTCAAAGTGCAGCAGACGCTTGAAGAGTGGAAAAGACCGGTCATAAATGAAAACGGAGTAAATAAAGAATTGCCGAGAACCGCGGGGCTTTCCTCATTCGGAGCCGGCGGCGTCAACGCTCATATTGTCATCGAAGAATATTCCGCTGATGAGGATAAGGAGACGGCTTATGTTGCGCCTCATCCGTCGATGATCGTCCTTTCTGCGAAAAATGAGCAACGGCTTCAAAAACAGGCGAAACGTCTTCTTGATGCACTGCGGAGCGGGCGTTACCGGGAAGCAGATCTGAGCCGGATCGCATATACGCTTCAAATCGGCCGTGAACCGATGGAAGAGCGTCTCGGAATGATTGTCAGCAATTTGAGCGAGCTTGAAGAGAAGCTTGACGAATTTACGGGCGGCAAGGAGTCAATTGACCAGCTCTACCGCGGACAAGTCAAACAGAATAAAGACACGATGGCGCTGTTTGCGGCTGATGAGGACATGGAAAAAACCATTGAGACGTGGCTTGAAAAAGGCAAAGCCGCAAAGGTATTAGAGCTTTGGGTGAAGGGCCTTCCGCTGAATTGGGATAAGCTGTATCAAATGGGCAGACCGCAAAAAATCAGTCTTCCGGCCTACCCGTTTGCAAAAGACAGTTATTGGATCGACATATCAGCAGATGCAGCTGTCAAAAGACCGGCCGAAACACAGTCTGCGCCGATCGCACCGGCGGCCGCCCCGGAACCGATCATTGAAGTAACAACTCTTCACGAGGAGACTGTCAAAGAAAAACCGTCAAACATTACACTGCAGTCTTTGAGCGGCGCGAAACCGAAAAGAACCGTACAGCCCGCTTCCCGTCCGGCGGTTTCCGCTGAAAAAGTAAGTGCCGTATTGACCGAAAGTTTGGCAGACGTTTTATATATGGATGCCGACGATATCGACGCAGACGACACATTTATTGATATCGGCATGGATTCAATTACAGGTCTTGAATGGATAAAGTCTGTTAATAAAGCATACGGCACGTCCCTTACGGTGACGAAAGTATATGATTATCCGACAATCCGCCAGTTTGCGGCCTTCTTGCAAAAAGAGCTCGGGACAGAACCGATCCTTGAGGAAGCAACCGAACCGCAGAAAACAGAAGCCGTGAAAAAACCGTCAAACATCATGCTGCAGCCTTTAAACGCTCATAAGCAGCATGTGATCCAAGCAGAAGCGGATATTCTGGAGGCGATGTCAGAAACGGCAGCTTCCGCCGAACCGGAAGAACCGATTGAAGCGGTGCATGATGAGTTATCAAAAGCACTGGCTGATGTATTGTACATGGAGCGGCATGAAGTAGATATTGATGAGGCCTTTATTGACTTGGGTATGGATTCGATTACCGGTCTTGAATGGATAAAGGCCGTCAATAAACGGTACGGCACGGACTGTAACGTAACGAAAGTGTATGATTATCCGACAATCCGTCAATTTGCCGATTTTCTGCGTACGCAGCCGTCTGTCCGCGGAAGAAAAAAACAGACGGTTCCCGTACGTCCAAAGCCGCTTACGCAGCAACATGCCCCGCAGGAAAAAACACCTGCCGAGCCGGAGAGATTAACGGTTCAAAAGGAACCTGAACCGGTGCAGGCCAAACGGGAGCCTAAAGACGAGATAGCGGACGCGATAGCCATCGTCGGCATGTCGGGCAAGTACCCGGATGCGCCGGACCTAAAGACGTATTGGGACAACTTAGCCCGTGCGAAAAACGCCATTCGCGACATCCCGCTTTCCCGCTGGGATGTAAACAAATACTATGATCCGGCCTTAAACAAGAAGGGCAAAGTATACTGCAGATCAATCGGTATGCTTGACGGCATTGAAGAGTTTGATCCGCTGTTCTTTAATATATCTCCGTCTGAAGCGGAACTTATGGACCCGCAGCACCGGATATTTTTACAGGAAGGTTTTAAAGCATTTGAAGATGCGGGTTACAGCTCAAAAGAATTAAACGGGAAAAATTGCGGCGTTTATTTGGGGATTATGAACAATGAATACGGCATGATGTTAAACAAACATCAGACAGGAGGAAGCGCGACGGGCAACAGTTTCAGCATCGCGGCGGCCCGCCTGCCTTATTATCTCAATTTGAAAGGGCCGGCCATTCCGATCGATACGGCATGCTCTTCATCTCTCGTCGGGACTCATTTGGCGCGTCAGGCGCTGTTGAATCATGAAATTGACATGGCGCTTGTCGGCGGTGTGACCTTGTATTTAACGCCTGAATCATACATCAGCATGTGTGAAGCCGGAATGCTGTCTCCTGACGGCCAATGTAAAGCATTTGATAACAGTGCGAACGGATTTGTGCCTGGCGAAGGCGCGGGGGCGCTCGTTTTGAAGAGGCTGAAAGATGCGGAAGCCGATCAAGACCATATTTACGGAGTCATTATCGGATCTGGAATTAACCAGGACGGAAAAACCAACGGCATTACCGCACCAAGCGCGAAAAGCCAAATGGATTTAGAGCGCCAAGTGTATGAAGCGCACAACATCCACCCTGAGAGCATCACCTATGCGGAAATGCACGGCACCGGCACAAAGCAGGGGGATCCGATTGAATTAGAAGCCTTATCTTCTGTATTCAAGGAAAAAACGGACCGCAAACAATTTTGCGCCATCGGTTCGGTTAAATCGAATATTGGGCATACGTCGGCGGCGGCAGGTGTAGCAAGCGTCCAGAAGGTTCTGCTGTCGATGAAACATCAGCAGCTTGTGCCGACCCTTCATTTCAGCACGCCGAATGAACATTTTGATTTCGATGACTCGCCTTTATTTGTCAATACCGAACTCAAACCTTGGGAAACAGGCGGAGCACCGCGGCGGGCCTGTGTCAGCTCGTTCGGCTACAGCGGCACAAACGCTCATCTCGTTATCGAAGAGTATCAGCCGAAAGACCGGGGAAGCCGAAAGCCTGATGAGACAAACATTTTTGTGCTGTCGGCGAAAAAAGCGCCTCAGGTAAAAACCTATGCCGAGTCTGTGATCGAATTTGCAAAAGCCAATCAGAATATCAATCTTTCAGATATGGCGTACACGCTTCAAACCGGGCGTGATGCGATGGATTACCGTCTTGCGGTTACAGCCGGTTCGAGAGAAGAACTGATCAGCCGTTTAACCGATTTTGTAAACGGAAATACGGGTGAAGGGATATATGAAGCCCATATCAAAACGGCTAAAAAAGAAATCAAAGCATTTGAAACGGACGATGACCTGAAGCAGCTTGTGAGGTCATGGTTCGATAAGAAAAAATACGCCAAAATAGCGGAATTGTGGGCCAAAGGGCTTCAGATGGACTGGGACAGACTCTATCAAGGCAAAAAACCCCGCAGAATCAGTCTGCCGGCTTACCCATTTGCGAAGGAGCCGTACTGGCTGCCTGAGCCGAAAGCCGTACCGCAGGAAACAGAAGACCGGCGCGAGGCTGTGCTTTTAGAAAAGCAATGGGTTCCGTGTGAGATCGATTCGGCCGGTGAGAAAAGCGGCAAGACGGTCATGATTCTGGCTGATGCAAGAACAGCGGAGCTAGCCGAAGAGACTGCAAAGCATTTCGCTGACTCATTCATTCTCCCGGTCGATTCGGCTGACACTGCAGCTAGCGATTGGAATCACATAGATGGAGCAATCGATCTGACGGGATGCGGAGACGAAGACCCTTCACTGGAAGGGATCAGCCGGCTCCAGACTCTGATTGATACAAGCCGCCGGCAAGCGCGGCCGCTGACGCTGCTATATGTAACAAAAGGCTTGGAGCCATTTCAGCAGAAAACGATTCATCTTGCAGGAGCGGCAAAAAGCGGCCTGTACAGAATGCTTCAAAATGAGTATCAAAACGTGACGTCCAGACACATGGATGCCGATACAGATACGGATCAGCAGACACTTGCCAAACAGATTGCAGACGAATTTTCGGCGGACTGCACAGAACCGGAAATCTGCCGCCGAAACGGACAGAGATACCGTGCTTTATTCAGGGAGATTCCAAGCGGGAAGCGAGCAGAACATAAGCCCGCACCGTTTCCTGAAGACCATGTGCTTTTCATTACCGGAGGCACGAGGGGACTGGGTCTCTTATGCGCCCGCCATTTCACAGAAAAACACGGCGTGAAAAAAGTAGTGCTGACAGGCAGGGAGCCGATTCCTCCCCGTCATAAACGGTCAGCCGTTAATACGAGGCTGAAAGAGAAGATACGGGCGATTGAAGAGCTTGAAGCAAAAGGAGTGCAAGTGGCGGTGATCAGTCTGAAATTGTCTGATCATGATGCGGCGGCAGCGGAAATTGAAACGATCCGGCGCACGATGGGACCGATCGGCGGCGTCATTCATTGTGCGGGATCGGTTAATTCAGTAAATCCGGCGTTTATCAGAAAGACTGCCGACGACATACAAGAAGTGCTGGAACCGAAAGTCGCAGGGCTTCAAACATTAAGCAGCCTTTTCACAAATGATCCTTTGCAATTTTTTGTCTTATTTTCTTCAGTATCTGCAGTCGTTCCGGCGCTCGCGGCGGGACAGTCGGATTATGCGATGGCAAATGCGTACATGGATTATTTCGCGGCGGCTCATCAGCATCAATATCCGCTGGTCAGCATTCAATGGCCGAACTGGAAGGAAACCGGATTGGGTGAAGTCCGCACAGAAAGCCTGAAGCAGACCGGGCTGCTGGGACTGTCCAACGCGGAAGGACTTGACTTGCTGGACCGTATTTTATCTGAAAACATCCGCCCGTCCGTTCTGCCGGCTATCGTTGATCGGAGCGAATGGCATCCTGACAGGCTGCTCTGTCAAGTGAAAACACAAAAAGCCGTAGTAAACGGCAAAGCCGCGGAAAAACATTCAGACAGAGACCTGTTTCTTGATACGAAGGCGTGGCTTGTGAAACTGTTTTCCGATGAACTGAAAATCGCTCCGGAAGAACTGGAAACAGACGAACCGTTTCAGGATTACGGGGTTGATTCGATCATTTTAGCGCAGCTTTTACAGCAAATGAATCAAGCGCTCAAAGAGGACTTAGATCCGTCTGTTTTATATGAACATCCGACGATCGATGCGTTTGCCGAATGGCTTGTATCCAATGGGCAGCCGCTGCTTGCAGAAAGGGAGGAGCCTGATACACAAATCTTGGTTCCGGCTGCCGTACAAACGGTTCATACTGAACAAAAGCTTGATACCGTAACTGAAGACATTGCCGTCGTCGGAATGAGCTGCCGTTTTCCGGGAGCGGAATCGTTAGAACAATATTGGGACTTGCTGAGAAGCGGCAGGTCCGCAATCGGCTCCGTCCCGGCGGAACGTTTCGGATATGCAAATCAATACGTTGCGGGATTGATTGACAATATGGATCACTTTGATTCCGAATTCTTTTTCATTCCGGAAAACGACGCGAAAGCGATGGACCCTCAGGCATTGGCGGTGTTGGAAGAGAGCTTGAAACTTTTGTGCCATGCCGGCTATTCCCGTGAAGAAATCAAGGGTATAGAGGCCGGTGTGTATATCGGAGGCCGCAGCCAGCATCAGCCTGATCCTGAAAGTCTTGCGAATACCCGCAACCCGATCGTTGCGGGCGGGCAGAATTATTTAGCGGCAAACGTTTCGCAATTTTTTGATCTGCGCGGGCCGAGCATCGTGCTTGATACGGCTTGTTCATCGGCTTTGACAGGAATGAACATGGCCGTTCAGGCACTGAGGAGCGGCGATATCAAAGCGGCGGTAGTTGGCGGTGTCAGCCTGCTGAACACGGATGCGGCGCACCGGATGTTCCAAGAGCGCGGGCTGTTAAACGAAAAGCCGGCATTTCACGTATTTGACAAGCGTTCAGGCGGAGTTGTCCTCGGTGAAGGCGTCGGCATGGTGCTGTTAAAAACAGTAAGCCAGGCGCAAAAAGACGGCGACACGATACACGCGGTCATTAAGGCCGCCGCCATGAACAATGACGGCAGAACGGCAGGCCCGTCAGCTCCTAATATGCAGGCGCAAAAAGATGTCATGCAAAGCGCGCTTTTCAAAAGCGGCAAAAAGCCGGAAGACATCAGTTATATCGAAGCAAACGGATCGGGTTCCGCTGTAACTGATTTGCTTGAGCTGAAGGCGATTCAATCCGTATACCGCTCTGGCCAGCATGTTCCGCTCGGCATCGGGTCAATTAAGCCGAACATCGGGCATCCGCTTTGCGCAGAAGGCATCGCAAGCTTCATTAAAGTCGTATTAATGCTGAAGCATAAACAAACGGTTCCGTTTCTCTCAGGAGATGAACCGATGCCGCATTTTGATATAACAAAGACAGATTTTCATTTTCATAAAACAGCCGGCGAATGGGATGCAGCCAGACCGTCAGCAGCCATCAACTGCTTTGCCGACGGCGGAACGAACGCCCACGTCATTCTGGAAGCTTGGGAAGAAAAAGACACCCGAATGAAAAGAAAGCCGCTGCCGGTACCGTCATTAAGACGTAAGGCTCTGGTAAAAGAGCCTGACGCACCGGCGGAGAAACAAGAGCTTCCTGCGAAAAAAATGTTTTGGAAAGCATTTAAATGAGAGAGGAGTGGGAAGGAATGATATCGGAAAAAATCAATATCTCACTGGATCATCCCATCATGAAGGGCCATAAGGTCTTTGGTGAAGCGGTATTGCCCGGTCTTGCTTATATCGATTTGATTTATCAGGTTTTTCAGGAACACGGTTATGTATACAATGAGCTCGAATTGAAGCACGTTACGATTTATCAGCCTTTAACCGTCAGTGAAACGGCTGCAATCATTCTGACCATTCAATGTTCTGATAGCGGAGATGGAAAGTGGCTCATCTCCCTTTCAGGGCAGAAACAGCAAGGTGACGAGCTGTCAGACAATATACAATATGCGACAGCTGAAATGGTGAAAAGAGACGCTGTGACATTTGACGAAACCATTGATTTCGGCGATGTGAAGCAGTCAGGCAGATCTCTGAATCTTGATGACATGTATAACCGATGCCTGGATCATGACTTGGTTCATTCCGGCATGATGAAATCGAACGGACGATTGTACGAAACAGAAGGCGGAATGCTGGCTGAGCTTTCTTGCGAAGAAGGAAAAGATTTCTTTTTATTCCATCCGGCACTTTTGGATGCGAGCGGAATCGGGGCGAGCGGTTTGCTTTCTGAAACAAACCGGCTTCATCTGCCTTTATATTATGAATCGTTCACGGCCGCCGACAGGCTGCAATCTGAGTGCACGGCGCGTATCGCCGCTTCCGGCGTCCGTCAGGAAAAAGAACTCACAACGATGACGATCGAGTACTTCAGCCGATCCGGACAAAAGGTGGCGGAGCTTAAAAACATTACGGGAAAAGCGGTTCGGTTCGAAGAAGACGAGAATACAGCCGAACAGAATCAACAGGCTGCAACTGAGCCGGAAAGCGCAGATGAAAAAGACATCATTCTGTTTTTAAAGAAGCTTTTGGCTGATAAGCTTGGGCAGCCTTGGGAGACGCTGGACGTTCTTGCAGGCTACTATGAGCTTGGGCTGGATTCATCTTCTTTGCTTGAGATTGTACAGGATATCAATAAAAAGACGGGTGCGGACCTCGCGCCCACTCTTCTCTTTGAATATACAAATATAAAAGAACTCGCAGCCTATCTGAAAAAGACCGTTTCATTTGAATGTGCGGAACGTGCAGCCGAACCATCACGGTCTGAAGCTGAAGCGCCGGACGCGCCAGAACATCATAAAAACACCGGAGACATCGCGATTATCGGAATGGCCGGCCGCTATCCGAAAGCGAAAAGTGTGGCGGAGTTTTGGGAAAACCTGAAGGCAGGCACGGATTGCATCACTGAAGTTCCGAAGTCCCGATGGGATTGGAAAACATATAAAAACGTAACGTCCCCGTCAGGAAAAACAGTATCAAAATGGGGCGGTTTCATTGAAGATGCCGACTGCTTCGATCCGCAGTTTTTCAGAATCTCACCGCGTGAGGCGGAAACGATGGACCCGCAGGAGCGCCTGTTTTTAGAAACATGCTGGGAAACGATTGAAGATGCGGGGTATACGCCTGAAACGCTGGGAAATAAAGGGGAGAAACAGCATCCGATCGGCGTATTTGCAGGGGTGATGCATAAAGATTATTCCTTAATCGGCGCAGAACAATTATCTGAGACTGATCCGTTTCCGGTTTCACTGAATTATGCGCAGATCGCCAACAGAGTGTCCTATTATTGTGACTTCCACGGGCCGAGCATCGCGGTGGATACCGTTTGTTCCTCATCATTGACCGCCGTCCATCTGGCCATTGAGAGCATCCGCCGCGGCGAATGTGAGGCCGCGCTTGCGGGAGGGGTGAACTTGTCACTGCACCCGGCGAAATATCTCAGCTACGGAAGCGTGGGCATGCACTCAAGTGACGGCCGCTGCCGTACATTCGGCGAGGGCGGGGACGGCTACGTTTCCGGAGAAGGAGTCGGTGCGGTATTGCTGAAGCCGCTGGAAAAAGCCGAACAAGACGGCGACCGCATTTACGCGGTCATTAAAGGAAGCGCCGTTAACCACGTCGGGAAAGTAAGCGGAATTACCGTCCCGAATCCTGCTGCACAGGCAGAAGTCATTAAGGCCTGTCTGAAAAAAGCAGGTATCAGCCCGCGGACCGTCAGTTATGTGGAAGCCCATGGCACAGGTACTTCGTTAGGAGACCCGATTGAAATTGAAGGTCTGTCAAAAGCGTTCAGCCAAGGGACGCAGGATCAGCAATTTTGTTCCATCGGTTCGGTCAAATCAAATATCGGTCACGCAGAATCAGCGGCGGGGATCAGCGGGTTAACAAAAGCGGCGTTGCAGCTTCATCACAAAACGCTTGTCAAATCACTGCATTCTGCGGAATTAAATCCTTACCTGAAATTTGAGGAATCTCCTTTTTACGTACAGCAGCAGACTGCTCCGTGGAAGCAACCGTCAGCTGAAGAAAACGGTAAAGTCACACATTATCCGCGCAGGGCCGGGCTCAGTTCCTTCGGTGCATCAGGTTCGAATGCCCATATCATTTTAGAAGAATACATTCAGCCTGAACAAAAAGCGCCTGCACCTGAGAACGATGCAGCAAAACTCATCCCGCTGTCAGCAAGAAATAAAGACAGGCTTCTGGCCTATGCGGAAAAACTAGCCCGATCGCTTTCAGAAAAGACGGTGCTGTCTGAACTGGCTTATACAATTCAGACAGGACGTCAAGCAATGGAGGAGAGAGCTGTCTTCCTTGTAAATGACATCCGCGACTTGAAGCAAAAGCTGAATGATTTCGTAAAAGGAAACGAAAACATCCCCGGTTTATGGCGCGGACAAGCTGAGCTGCCGGAGATGAGCGAAGCCGCTCCTGAGACGGATGATCCGATACGGCTTGCCGAGGTATGGGCAGAAGGGAAAACAGTAGATTGGAATAAGCTGTACGGTTCGGATAAACCGCGTAAAACAAGCGTTCCGACTTATCCGTTTGCAAAAGAACGCTATTGGATTCCGAAGCAGAAAAAACAGGAGAAAAGCCCGTCAGGCACAGTGCTGCATCCGCTTTTACAAGAAAATACGTCAGATTTTTCGCAGCAGCGCTTCACGTCTCTTTTTACGGGAGATGAATTTTTCCTATCTGACCATGTCGTCAACGGACAAAAAATACTGCCGGGCGTCGCCTATTTGGAAATGGCCGCAGAGGCGGTCAAAAAGGCTGCTGCCGTGACGGAAAAAGACCATAGCGTCACACTCAGGCAGGTTGTTTGGGTCCGGCCGGTCATGATTGAAGACAAACCGAAGGAAATACATATTGCCCTTTACCCAGAAGATAATGGTGAGATTACCTATGAAATATACAGTGAGGCAGAAAACGGCGAAGATCCGGTTATTCACAGCCAGGGTGAAGCGGTCATTACCGAACCGGGAAGCGCCCAGATTGATATCGAGTCTGTCAAAACTTCCTGCAATTTAGGAATTGTGACTGCGGAAGAATGTTACGGTGCTTTTGAGAAGATCGGTCTGGATTACGGAGAGGCATACAGGGGCGTACAGCAATTGCTGATCGGAGAAGACCGATTATTGGCCCGTATTTCACTCCCAGCAGCTGTACATGACAAAAAAGAACAGTATACGCTTCACCCGAGTATGATGGACGCCGCTTTTCACGCATCCGTCGGTCTGCTTGTCCGATCGATACATGACGATGCAGACAGCCACGAGCTTTCTTTGCCGTTTGCGATGCAGGAAGTGGAAGTGTTCGGGCCGTGTCCTGAACATATCTGGTCATATATCCGGTACACAGAAGGCAGCAAAGCAGATGACAACGTAAGAAAATTTGACATTGATATGTGCGATGATGCCGGTACAGTTTATGTCCGGATGAAAGGCGCGTCCGTCCGGGCGCTTGACACAGGCCAAACAGCGGGCGGAGAAACCTCGGAGGCGCCTGTCGGCCATACAATGCTGATTCCGGCTTGGGAGCCTGTTGCGCTTGAAAAAGCCGGGGAAGCAGCGGTGGATAAGCAGACGGCAGTATTCGGCGGAACGGATTCGAGACATACGCGCATAAAAGAACACCTGCCGAACGCTTCCTATTATCCGATCAGAGGTACGGATGATATCACATCTCTTACGCACATGCTTGAAGGACAAAAAGAACTGGAGCAAATCATTTGGCTTGCTCCGCAGGCTGAGAGTGCGGACAGCCTCAAAGAACAGGAAAGAAACGTTCTTCATGTGTTCAAGCTGATGAAAGCATTACTTGCCTTAGGGTACGGAGAAAAACGTTTGGACTGGTGCATCGTCACAGCAAATGCCCAGCCGTTTTCGGATCAAGACAGCGCCGACCCGTCACAAGCCGCAGTCAGCGGACTTGCCGGAACAATGGCGAAAGAATATCCGCACTGGCATATCCGCATGATTGACACAGAAACGGACGGCAGCTGGCCGATCGAAGAGGCGCTCAGTCTTTCTGCCGGGAAAAACGGTCAAATTTGGGCGTACCGCAATCAGCAACTGTTTGAGCGGCAACTGATACCGCTTGACAATATGCCGAAAAACGGCACGCTGTACCAAACAGGCGGGGTTTATGCCGTGATCGGAGGCGCGGGGTATCTTGGCGAGGCATGGAGTGAATACATGATCCGCCGCTACAAAGCACGCATCATTTGGATCGGAAGAAGCACACTGAATGATTCCATACAGGCGAAACTCGACCGGCTCAGCGCATTCGGCCCGGCGCCTGAATATGTTTCCGCCGATGCCGCCGACAGTGCTTCCTTAGAGAGGGCTTATCAGTTCATAAAAGAGCACCACACAAAAATAAACGGAATCATCCACTCGGCAATGGATCTGTCTGAGCAAAGCTTAAATAATATGAAGACAGAAGAGTTCAAATCGGTGCTGCGGGCAAAAGCCGATGTAAGTGTGTCCATGGCGGAGGTATTTGGACGGGAGCCGCTTGACTTTGCGCTCTTCTTCTCCTCGCTTGTGGCATTTATCCATAACGTGAAACAAAGCCATTATGCCGCAGGATGCGCTTTCAGTGACGCATTTGCGAAAGAACTTGATCAGACATGGAATTGTCCGGTCAAAGTGATGAATTGGGGCTATTGGGGCAACAGCGAAGCGGCTGAAGACGGCGACTTTATTCAGCTGATGGATCAGATCGGATTGGGATTAATCGAACCGGACGCTGCAATGGAGGCGCTTGAAACCCTTATGACGCTGCCGGTTGATCAGGCGGCTTTCATTCATACGACAAAACCGGTCGCAGTCGAAGGGATGAATGAAAGAGAAAAGATTTCCGTTTATCCGCCTCAGCCGCTTGTCTTTTCACAACAGCCGAAGGTCGCTCCGCCCGGCGCACGTCTTGTTAGAGAGGCTGAACATCAGGAGCTTGATGATTTTCTGTATCAGCTGTTGATCGCCCAGCTTAAAGAAGCAGACTTGCTGACGCCGCAAAGCCTTAAAGCGTATGAGCCCGAACATGAATACTTTAAAAAATGGCTCAATCAAACGATCGCTTTCCTTCTGGAACATGGCTATCTGGAAGGGAATGCGGATTCATATAAACTGTCGGCGCGAGCCGAAAACACAACCGCCGCGCTATGGCAAAAATGGGAGCGGGAAAAAGAGGAATGGCTCAATAACGCCGATACAAAAGCGATGACTGTTTTAGCCGAGACGATGCTTAAAGCACTGCCGGACATTCTGCGCGAAGACGTGCCGGCGACAGACATCATGTTCCCGCACTCTTCAATGGAACTTGTTGAAGGAATTTATAAGCACAATCAAGTCGCGGATTACTTTAACAGCGCCCTGTCAGATACATTAACGGCTTATGTGAAAGAAAACATCAGCAAACATTCAAAAGCCGAGATCCGCATACTGGAAATCGGAGCGGGCACAGGCGGCACAAGCGCAGGCATATTTGAAAAGCTTAGGCCGTATCAAAACCATATAAAAGAATACTGTTACACCGATGTATCGAAAGCTTTTCTCGTGCATGCGGAGACGGAATACGGCAAACGGAATCCTTATCTGACGTATAAGCTTTTTAACGCAGAAGCGCCGCTTGCCGGCCAGGACATAGAGCCGGGCGCATACGACATCGTCGTTGCGGCCAATGTGCTCCACGCGACGAAAGACATCCGACAGACGCTGAGAAACGCCAAAGCCGTTTTAAAAGACAACGGTTTGCTGCTCTTAAATGAAATGGCGGGAAACAGCCTGTTCCCGCATATTACTTTCGGACTGCTTGAAGGCTGGTGGCTGCATGAAGATTCTGCCCTTCGTATTCCGGGGTGCCCGGGCTTGTATCCGGAAAGCTGGAAACGCGTGTTAGAAAGTGAAGGCTGGCATTCTGTCTTCTTCCCGGCAGAAGCGGCACATGAATTAAGCCATCAGATTATAGCGGCAAAAAGCAACGGCATTGTTCGCCAAAAAACGCTTAAATCAGGGGCCGGAAAACGGACCTCTCCGCCAAAAGCAGTACATGCGCCGGAACTTCAGGCGCAAACAACGGTGCAAAAAGGCGACACGTCTTTAACAGAAAAAAGCACCGAGTACTTGAAAACGTTAATCGGAGAAACATTAAAAATTCCGCCGGCTCAAATTGATCCGAAAGCGCCGCTTGAAAAATACGGAATTGATTCTATCGTCGTCGTACAGCTGACAAACGCGTTACGAAATGTATTGGACCAAGTCAGCAGCACTTTATTTTTTGAATATCAGACGATTGAGGCGCTCGTCGCTCACTTAATCAAAACGAAAAAAGACGCGATGATCAAACTGACGGGACAAACGCCTGTTCAGGAAGAACGGAAGGCATCACCAGAACCGCAGGCTGTACAGCCTGCTAAGCCGCTTCGCACTGACTGGCGGCGGAGGGAAAAACGGGCAGCCAAAGAGACCGTCCGGCAAAGTTCGGTTCGCGGCGTGGCCATCATCGGTGTTTCAGGACGCTACCCGCAGGCAAAAACAGCGGCTGAGCTTTGGGCTAATATTAAAAAAGGAAAAAACTGCATAGAAGAAATCCCGCGGGAACGCTGGAACTGGCAGGATTACTACGATGAAGAGAAAGGTAAAGAAGGCTCTATTTATACGAAATGGGGCGGCTTCATTGAGGATATGGACAAGTTTGATCCGCTGTTCTTTCAGATTTCTCCTTTGGAAGCGGAGCGAATGGACCCGCAGGAGCGATTATTTTTAGAAACGGCGTATGCGAGTATCGAGGATGCCGGCTATACGCCTGACAACCTGTGCCAAAGCAGAAAAATCGGTGTTTTTGCCGGCGCGATGAACAAAAACTACCCGACAGGCTACGGCTATTGGTCCATTGCCAACAGGGTATCTTACCTTTTTGATTTCCAAGGGCCGAGCATTGCCGTTGATACAGCCTGCTCCTCTTCTTTGACGGCCATTCATCTGGCGCTTGAGAGCATATACAGCGGTTCAAGCGAATGTGCGATTGCCGGGGGCGTAAACATAGTGACCGACCCGATCCATTATATGAATCTGTCAGTCATGAACATGCTTTCCGCAGGCGACACGTGCAAATCGTTCGGAGACCGCGCGGATGGTTTTGTCGACGGAGAAGGGGTAGGAGCGGTCGTATTAAAGCCGTTGGACCGGGCGATTGCCGATAACGATCACATTTACGGTGTGATTAAAGGAAGCACCATTAACAGCGGAGGCAAAACGAACGGATACACCGTTCCGAATCCGAATGCGCAGGCCGCCTTAATAAAAGAAGCTTTCGAAAGGGCAAACGTCCCGGCGCGCACCGTCAGTTATATTGAAGCCCACGGTACGGGGACCGCATTAGGAGATCCGATTGAAATCGCCGGATTAACGAAAGCATTTGAAGAGGATACAACAGATAAACAGTTTTGCGCCATCGGCTCCGCAAAATCAAATATCGGTCATTGTGAAAGCGCCGCGGGCATTGCGGGTCTGACAAAAATACTATTCCAGCTCAAAGACCGCCAAATTGCGCCGTCCCTGCACGCGGAACAGCTGAATCCGAATATTGATTTCGCGTATACGCCGTTTGCCGTTCAGCAGGAGCTCGGTGAGTGGAAACGTCCCGTCATCGGCGGCAAAGAGCTTCCGAGAAGGGCGGGGTTAAGCAGCTTCGGCGCGGGAGGAGCAAACGCCCACCTCGTCATAGAAGAATATACGGCAGACAAAGAACCTGATGAGACGCCGGCAGATCAGCCCGCCATCATCGTCCTGTCCGCGAAAAACAGCGAACGGCTCACTGAAAAAGCAAAACAGCTCAGAGACGCCATCCGTGAAAAAAGATACAGCGGCAGCGACCTTATGAGCATAGCCTTTACTCTTCAGACGGGCCGGGTGCCGATGGAAGAGCGTCTCGGTTTTATCGTCCATTCACTTCATGAACTTGAGGAAAAACTGAATGGATTTATCGCCGGACAAAACAGCGCCGGACTGCACCGTGACGGCACGGAAGAAAACAAACGGATGCTTGCCGTATTTTCGGCGGATGATGATCTGGAAACAATCATAGACGCTTGGATCAGCAAACGGAAATATTCTAAGCTGCTTGAGCTTTGGGTAAAAGGATTGGACATCGATTGGGCGAAATTATACGGAGACCGTCCTCCGGCCCGCATCAGCCTGCCTGCTTATCCGTTTGCGAAAGAACGCTTCTGGCATCAGCAGCCTGTACAAAGCAAGGCAGCGCCCGTTAACGCGCCGGCTGATGAAAGTGATCCGGCGGAACAATTTGAAGTAATGGCTTTTAGAGAAGTTCTTAAAGAACAGGCTCTGCCGGCAGCCGGAGAAAAGAGAATCAAAACGGTGATTTCTTTCTTATCTGATCAGAAGAAGCAGCAGGAAGCCGTCTCTGTGATCAAATCGTATGACAGTGGCATTGACGTTATTTTTATCGCTCAGGGAGACCGGTATGAGGCTCTGTCCGCCGGCCGCTGCCAAGTGGTGCGGGAAGATCCGCAATCATATGTGAACGCTTTTGCGGATATTCAAAAAGAGTACGGTGAAGCTTCTGCCATTTTGTATTTATGGGCGCTTGAAGATAAAAGCTGCATCGAAGATTATTCATGTATCGTCCATATTCTCCAAGCAATGGCTGAGACCGGTCTGCAGCCGGAAAGGCTGTTATTGGCGGGGGAATATGCATCCGGTCTGGAAAGGTGCTACTTGGAATCATGGATCGGCTTTGAGCGTTCGCTCGGCATTGTTCTCCCGAAAACAAGTGTTACCGGCCACTTCAGAAAAGCCGGTGCGGCCATAACGGACTGGATGAGAACCATTTGGGACGAGCTGAAAGCTGAAACAGACCATACCGTTTTCTTGGAAGAGGGAAAACGATATGTCTATCACACCGAACCAACCGGACTAACGAAAGAAAACGGCAGGATCAGAACCGGCGGAACATATCTCATTACAGGCGGATTAGGAGGG
This sequence comes from Bacillus sp. GW821-FHT11D08, assembly GCF_058808515.1. Classification (NCBI taxonomy): domain Bacteria; kingdom Bacillati; phylum Bacillota; class Bacilli; order Caryophanales; family Bacillaceae; genus Bacillus; species Bacillus sp. GW821-FHT11D08. Next base: position 192,927 of record NZ_JBXARS010000004.1, on the reverse strand, counting down.
CTCGGCTACTTATTTGCCCGCCATCTCGCCCGGAACTACCAGGCAAATGTCATTCTCACGGGGCGGTCGCCGATCAATGAAGAAAAGAAAGAAAAAATGAAAGACCTGGAAAATCTCGGCGCAGGTGTTCTTTACGCCGAAGCCGATGTTTGTGATCCGATCGGAATGGGCGACTGCATCAAGCGCGCGAAAGAACGATTCGGAGCCATTCACGGCGTCATTCATGCGGCCGGCATCGAAAGCAGAACATCCGTCTTTGAAAATGAAATCGGGAATTTCCGCAGTACGCTTGAACCGAAAATAAACGGAAGCCTGCTTCTTGACGAGTGGCTGAAAAACGAAACGCCTGATTTCATCTGCTACTTTTCATCCACATCGGCTGTTTTAGGAGATTTCGGCTGCTGTGATTATGCGGTCGCGAACAGGTTCCAAATGGCGTATGCCAACTATAAAAACGAACAATCAGAAAGCGGAAACGCTTTTGTCATCAACTGGCCGGTCTGGAAAAACGGCGGAATGGCCGTCGGCGGTGAAGAGACGACGGGCATGTACCTGAAATCAAGCGGCCAGCGCCTGTTAGAAACAGATGAAGGCATTGAGCTATTTGAGCGCGTCATTTCTCAAGACAACACCCAGTGCCTTGTCATTGCCGGCGAAAGAAGCCGTGCCGAACGATTTTTAGGCATACGGCGGGACGATTCATCAAAACCGGATGCGCTTTTGGAAACCGTGAGCCGCCGCATCCCGGAAGAAAGCGCAGAAAAACGGCTCGAAGCGGATTTGAAAGAGCTGATACACAGTCTGCTGAAAATATCGAAAGATAAACTCGTCCTGCATAAAAACTGGGCGGAATTCGGATTTGATTCCATCTATTTAGCCAAATTTGCCGCTCTTTTGACGAGTCATTACGGCATTGAAGTCACTCCGGCGTTATTTTACAGCTATGCCACGCTCGGAGACGTCATCAGCTATTACTTGACAGAACACAAAGAAACGATCGAAACGTTTTACAGAACGGAAGAAACCGAAACAGAAGCCGCCGCTCCGGATAACAAGGAGTATACGGATCAGGAGATCATCGCCATGATGAAACAGGTCTCTGAGGGGACATTAGATTTTAAAAGAGTGCAAGACATCATAGAAGGGAGTAAGACCTATGAATCATAAAGAACTTCTCGATGCCTACAGATCAGGAACGCTCACCATCGCTGAAGTAGAACAAAAGCTTCAGGCTTTCAAGCGGACAACTGCAAAACGTCCGCTTTCTGAAGGCCAGAAAGGTTTGTGGATGCTTCAGAAAATGTTTCCGGAGATGAGCGCATATAACATTCCGTTATGCTTTCGTTTTCAAAAGCTGGATATCGAGACATTCAAAAACGCCCTTTTGTCCGTGCAGCGCCAGCACCCTATTTTGACCAGTGTGATAAAAGAGGAAAACGGCCTTCCGTATCAGATAGAAGATACGGATCGGCATTTTCCGATTGAAGAAATGGATCTTTCTGAATTAAGCGGGCGTGACGCTCTTTCGTTTATTAAAGAAAAAGCAAAAGAACCGTTCGCGCTTGAAACCGGGCCGCTCCTGCGTGTTCAAGTATTCCGGCGGGCGAAGCGGGAGCCGATTGTGTTAATCACCATTCACCATATCATTTTTGACGGCGTCTCTCTTATGACGTTTATGTCGGCGCTGCTGGACGCTTATGTAAAAGCAAGTGAAGGCAAAGAACCTGTCATGCTTCAGCAGGCCGCAGATTATCATGACTTTGTGAAATGGGAAAAAGAGCTGCTGGAAAGCGAAGCGGGAAAAACGCATCTCTCTTATTGGAAAAAGCAGCTGGAAGGACCGCTGCCGGTGCTTGAGCTTCCGTCGGATTATCCGAGATCATCGGTTCAAACGTGCAAAGGGCAGGCGTATCAGCGCTTGCTTCCTGATGAACTGAACCGGCAGATTAAAGTTTGCGCCAAAAAAAATAATGTCAATGAATCCGTTGTGTATCTCGCTATTTTCAAAGGACTGCTCTATCAATATACGAATCAGGAAGATGTCATCGTCGGCATGCCGACGATGGGGCGTTCTGAGGCTCAATTTGAGTCTGTCATCGGATACTTTATTAATATGATCGCGGTCAGAAGCAGGGAGACGGGCGCCAAATCTTTTACGTCGTTTTTGAAGGAGCTGCAGCTGACACTGGCAGAAGGGCTGGACCATGCCGCGTATCCGTTTCCCGCGCTTGTCAAAGAATTGAAGACGGAACGCTCGCCTGCGGTGTCGCCTGTTTTTCAAACCGCGTTTTTCTATCAAAACTTCTTCTGGACAGAAGGAGCGGAAAAGCTGGCGGAACTATATCAATCACTCGGCATTGAAATGATAGAAGACATTCATCAGGAAGGCGAATTTGAGCTTGCGCTTGAAGTCTATAAAAAAGAAACGGGAACCGTCCTGCAATTTCTGTACAACCCGGATGTCTACAGCCCTTCTTTCATCGAACGAATGGCGGAGCATTATATGAAACTGGCAGAAAAGGTGCTTTCTGATCCGGAGATCGCTTTTGAAGCCTGTTCCGGCCTGCTCAATCAAAAACGGGATGAAAGCCGTTCATCCCATCAGCCGAATGAGCGCTGCATTCATGAAGTGTTTGCGGAAAAAGCCGGACGCCACCCTGACAGAGAAGCCGTCACATTCGGTGAAAACAGTCTTACATATCGCGAATTAGATGAACGAAGCACGGCGCTCGCTGTGTACCTGCAAGAAAAGGGCGTCACACCGGAATGCCCGGTCGGCATTTGTACGGAGCGTTCTTTTGAGATGGTCATCGGCATCCTCGCCATTTTAAAAGCGGGAGGCGCGTATGTACCGCTGGACCCGGCTTTTCCAAACGAACGGATGGCGCACGTGTTGACTGACAGCGGCGTGTCAATCGTATTAACGCAGGAAAAGACGCGCGGCATGATTGAACAGTTGGCCATCGGCGGTGTAAGCACGGTGGAAATTGAAAACAGCGGACGTTCTGTCAGCGGGGCAAAACTGACGCCGCGTTCAAAACCGCATCATCTCGCTTATATTCTATATACGTCCGGAAGCACGGGAAAACCGAAAGGCGTCATGGTTGAGCACAGAGCCATCATGAATACGCTGCAGTTTTTGGAAGCTGAGTATCCGGTCGCACAAGAGGATGCCTATTTGTTAAAAACGAATTACGTATTTGACGTTTCGATTTCTGAATTATTCGGCTGGTTTATCGGAAACGGACGGCTTGTCATTTTGCCGCCTGGTGCAGAAAAAAATCCGCAGCTTTGCATGGAATATATCCAAACCCACCAGGTCACGCATCTGAATTTTGCGCCCGCCGTGTTTAATGTATTTCTGGAAACGGTAAAGCGGCATACGGCATTTACAGAAGACGGCCCTGTGAAATATGTGATGGTGGCCGGAGAGGCGTTTCCGAAAGATTTAGTTAAAAAGTCAGTTTCCATCTTCAAACATGCCAGAATTGAAAATATATATGGCCCGACGGAAACATCCATTTATGCCGCTTACTACAGCTGCGGCCAAAAGGAAATCACAAGCAGGAATACGCCGATCGGGAAACCGATTCACAATACGCGGCTTTATATCGTCGATGAAAAGCTCAGCCCCGTCCCTGACGGTGTGGCCGGGGAGCTTTGCGTGGCCGGCGCCGGTCTGGCCAGAGGCTATTACAATCAGCCTGAGCTGACGGCGGCATCATTTATTGATAATCCGTTTAGTGAAGGAGAAAAACTTTACAAGACAGGTGATTTGGCCAGATGGCTGCCTGACGGAAATATAGAATATGCCGGCCGGATTGACAGTCAGGTGAAAATTCGCGGCTTCCGCATCGAATTGGGAGCGATTGAAACGAAATTGAGCGAACATCCGGACATTCTTGATCAGGCGGTTGTGGTTCAGGAAAAGAACGGACATAAAAAGCTGATTGCTTATTATACGGCCCGCTCCGGTCATACGGCAGACGAAAAAGCGCTCCGCAACCATCTTTTATCGAGTCTGCCGGATTATATGGCGCCTGCCCATTTTATCCGTCTGGATGCGCTGCCGTTAACACCGAGCGGAAAAGTGAACCGCAAAGACCTAAAACAGCGCAAGGTAATCGTTCACCGGTCTGAAAAGACGGGCAGACTGCCGTTATCAGAAGCGGAAGCGAAAGTGACCGCAATATGGGAAGACCTTCTGAATACGGCGGGCATCAAAATCGAAGACGGCTTTTTCGATGTGGGAGGCGACTCGCTTCTGGCTGTTGCGGCGGCAGAACGCATTAAACAGGAGCTGGAATGCGATTTTACCGTCACTGATTTATTCGAACACTCTACCATTCAGGCGATCAGCCGATTTATTGTTGAAACAAAACAGGCGGCTGAATCAGTGGCGCCCGGCCAAGATGAGAGAGAAAGAGAACAAACACCGCAAAACGGGGTGCCGTCTTACTTTGATGACAGTGTGGCGATAGTGGGGATCTCCTGCCAGTTCCCCGGCGCGAAAAATCATCATGAGTTTTGGAAGCAGTTAAGAGAAGGAAAGGAAAGCGTCCGGTTCTACTCGGAAGAAGAACTTCGGGAAGCCGGCGTGCCTGAAGATTTGATCGAAAATCCCGACTATGTGCCGGCATTATCGACGATAGAAGGAAAAGATCTCTTTGACCCTGAGTTCTTTCACATTTCTCCGAAAGACGCAGAATTTATGGATCCTCAGCTTCGGCTTCTGCTGCTTCATTCTTGGAAAGCCGTCGAGGACGCGGGATATGTATCGAAAGAGATTCCGAAGACAAGCGTATATATGTCGGCAAGCAATAATTCGTATCGGTCGCTTTTGCCGGAAAAAACGACAGAAGGCCATGAATCTCCCGACGGCTATGTGTCATGGGTGTTAGCGCAGAGCGGCACGATTCCGACGATGGTTTCCCATAAGCTCGGATTAAAAGGGCCAAGCTATTTCGTTCATTCCAATTGCTCATCATCATTAGTCGGTCTTTATTCAGCCTATAGAAGCATAACGAGCGGAGAATCGGAATACGCGCTCGTCGGCGGAGCAACTCTGCATGCAGCGAGCAGCATCGGCTATGTGCACCAAAACGGATTGAATTTTTCAAGCGACGGGCATGTCAAGGCATTTGATGCTTCAGCCGACGGTATGGCGGGCGGAGAAGGAGCGGCCGTCATTCTGCTGAAAAAGGCGTCACAAGCCGTTCAGGACGGAGATCACATATACGCCATGCTCAGAGGCATCGGTCTGAACAATGACGGAGCGGATAAAGTCGGTTTTTACGCACCGAGTGTAAAAGGTCAGACTGACGTCATCCAGCATGTTTTAGACAGCACGAATATTCACCCGGAGACGATTTCCTATATCGAAGCGCACGGCACAGGAACGACATTGGGTGATCCGATTGAAATGTCCGCGCTGCAGCAAGTGTATAAACGTTACACGGACCGGGAGCAGTATTGCGGGATCGGCTCCGTAAAAACGAATATCGGACATTTGGATACAGCAGCAGGTCTGGCCGGGTGCGTCAAAGTCGCTATGAGTTTATATCATCGGGAGCTGGCGCCTACCATTAATTACACGTCACCGAATCCGAATATCAAATTCAGCGGTTCGCCGTTTTATGTGGCGGATAAGAGAAAACCGCTGCCGGAGAGAGAGACGCCGCACCGCGCAGCGTTAAGCTCATTCGGACTCGGAGGAACAAACGCACACGCCATTTTTGAACAGTATGAAAACAAAACGATCAGCGGATCAAATGACGGACAGCCGCCTTATATCGTTCCGCTGTCAGCGAGAAATAAGCAGCGTCTTACTGCCTATGCATCTTGTTTATCCGGCTTTCTGGATGAAGCCGAAAACGATGTTTCCTTGCATGATCTGGCATTTACGTATCAGACCGGACGTGAAGCGATGGAAGAGAGAGCCGTTTTTATCAGTCATGATCGTCACGATTTGAATCGTCAGCTGCAGGATTTCATCAACGGCAATGACCAAAACATCTTACGGGGCGAAAAAGTGAGAAGCAGAGAAGTGTCAGCTCAGGAGATGGAAGAGCTTGCGGCATGTCAGACACGGGATGAAAAGCTGAAAGCACTCGCGGCGCTCTGGGTTGAAGGAGCGCGTGTCGATTGGGGCTTATTGTATCCGGATTCCGCGCCGCAAAGAATCAGTGCGCCGACCTACCCGTTCGCAGAGGAGCGCTTCTGGCCGGAGGAAACGGTGAAGCAAACGGATACCAAACTTTTGCATCCGCTGGTACATCAGAATACATCCGTCTTGCAGGAGCAGCGGTTCAGTTCGGAATTCACGGGAAAAGAGTATTTTATTGCTGAGCATATCATTAAAGGAATGGCGATCGTGCCGGCTGCCGTTACCCTTGAGATGGCACGGGCCGCGGCGGAGAAAAGCATCGGCGGGGCAACAGAGGAATCTCTGGGCCTGCGCTTAAAGAATATTGTATGGGTCCGTCCGGTGATAGCCGATCAGGAGGCTGTCCGTGTCCATATCGGACTTTATGAAGAAGAGGACGGACAGATTCAATACAGAATGTACGGGGGTAACGATTCTATCGGTGAAGAAGCTCCTCTTTATAATCAGGGCATCGCTGAAATCATCCGGAAGGAACCGGAGGAAGCGGTGGATATTGAGCAGCTGAAGCGCCGGTGCACGCAGGGAACAATCGAATCTCAAGCGTTTTACAAAGGAATGATCGGCGCTGATTACGGGCCCGGATACAAAGGGGTGCAGCTTGTATACAAAGGCGAAGACCGGCTGCTTGCTAAATTGAAGCTTCCTGAATCCGTCTCTCATACAAAAGCTGATTATATCCTTCATCCGAGTATGATGGACGGTGCGCTTCAGGCCGCCGAATATTTGCAAAACGTGACGAGAGCGCTGCTTGCAGAAAGCGGGGAACCATTCAAAGCCGCATTGCCGTTTGCTTTAGAGGAGCTGGACGTTCTGAATCCGTGCGCTGATGATATGTGGGTGCACGTCACATTCAGTGCGAACAATAAAGCCGGCGATCCTATCCAAAAAGCCGATATTGATCTATATGACAATAACGGCTGGCTTTGTGTGCGGATGAGAGGTTTCTCAACACGGATCATGGAAGAAAACGCGGGTGCCAGCGTTTCGGTCAGCCGTACGGACACATTGCTCGCTGAACCGATCTGGAAAGAGCAGACGGAACCGGCGGACCACGAGCCAACGTATGAAGAGCATATTATTTTCCTTTGTGAGTACGATGAAGCCGTAAAACAGGCCGTGGAAGCAAAGCTTGAACATGCAAGCGTCATTATCTTGGACGATCGTCCCGCATCTATTGCAGAGCGGTATCATTCTTATGCGGGCCAGCTGTTTGACCATATCAAAACCATAATGAAAAGCAAGCCGAAGGGCAGCGTTCTTTTTCAGGCTGTTACGCGGTCAGCAGGCTTACAGCAGGTGTTCTCAGGCATTACCGGCCTCTTCAAAACCGCATGCCTTGAACATTCCAAGCTGATCTGTCAAATGATCGAAGCCGAGGAGAAAGAAAGTGCTGAAGGCATAGCGGAAAAAGCGTCCGAAAACCGTATGCATGCCGAAAGCGTCCATGTGAAATATGAAAACGGCAAGCGCTTTGCCGCTGATTGGGAAGAGATGGATATTTCTCAAGCGGAGCCGGACATTCCGTGGAAAGACGAAGGCGTTTATCTCATTACAGGAGGTGCGGGAGGTTTAGGTCTGATCTTTGCAAAAGAGATCGCAAACCGTACAAAAGACGCCGTCATCATACTAACCGGCCGATCCGTTCTCAGAGAAAAGCAGAAAGACATGCTGGAAACAGTACGTGCTGCCGGCGCTTCTGTTTTCTATGAGCAGACCGATGTCACGGACGAAGCAGAAGTATACCGATTGATCCGCAATATCCGCAAACGGCATGGCAAGCTGGACGGGATTGTTCACAGTGCCGGCATTATAAAAGACAACTACATGGTGAAGAAGACGGCAGAGGAATACCAACACGTTCTCGCTCCGAAAGTGAAGGGCCTTGTGTATCTTGATGAAGCGTCACAACATGAGAAATTAGATGTCTTTATTGTCTTTTCATCCTTATCAGGTGTGCTTGGAAGCGTCGGCCAGGCTGATTATGCGTCTGCAAATGTCTTTATGGAGATGTATGCCGAGTACCGCCGTTCTTTACAAGCCGCAGGACAAAGATACGGAAAGACGCTTTCTGTCAGCTGGCCGTTATGGAAAGAAGGCGGAATGCAGGCAGGAAAGCAGACGGAAGATATGCTGATGCAGGAGGCGGGAATCGCACCGCTCGGCACAGATGCCGGCATCAAGGCTTTATATCAAGGCTTGATGAGCGGGACAGCCCGGATGACGGTTGTTGAAGGAGATGTGAAACACATGAAAGCAAAACTGTTCCGCAAAGAGAATGATCATCCGGAAGCAGAGACCGGCGTACGTCATGACATTGATGCTGACAGCCTGCTTGAAAAAGTGAAGCATCTGTTAAAACAGCAGACGGCCTCACTGTTAAAAGTAAACATTGACAAAATTGATCCTCATGAAGAAATGACAAAATACGGGCTGGATTCTATCTCGATGACTGAGTTTACGAACCAGTTAAACAAAACGTACCGGCTTACGTTAACGCCGACGATTTTCTTTGATCATCCGACAATCCATGAATTTGCCGTTCATTTAATCAGTGAATACGAAGAGGAATTTGCCGGACGGTTTGCGGTAAATACAAAAACGGTTCAATCGGCAAGACCGGTAAAAGAGACTCAAATCATGCGCCCTGCCGTTAAGCGACGCCGCACTCTGCCTGAGACACTTCCGCAGACAGTGCAGCGGGGCCAAGGGCCGGAACCGATCGCAATCGTAGGCATCAGCGGGATTTTCCCGATGGCAGAAGACATTGAAGCTTTCTGGCAGAACCTGAAAGAAGGCAAAGACTGCATGACCGAGATTCCGAAAGACCGCTGGGACTGGCGGGACTATTACGGGGATCCCGCAAAAGAAGCCAATAAAACAAACGTCAACCAAGGCGGGTTTATTGACGGAATTGCTGAATTTGATCCATTATTTTTCGGGATTTCACCCCGGGAAGCGGAGCAAATGGACCCTCAGCAGCGCCTCTTGCTGACGTACGCGTGGAAAGCGATCGAAGATGCCGGGTATGCGTCAAAGAGTCTCTCAGGCACAAAAACAGGTGTGTTTATCGGGACCGGAAATACCGGCTACGGTTCGCTTTTAGCCAAGACCGATGCGGCGATTGAAGGGTCATCCGCGGCGAATACAAGTCCGTCTGTCGGACCGAACCGTGTCAGCTATACGCTCAATCTGCACGGGCCGAGCGAACCGATTGATACCGCCTGCTCAAGCTCGCTCGTTGCCATACACCATGCCGTTTCTTCAATTGAAGAAGGAACGTGCGACATGGCTTTGGCGGGAGGAATCAATACGATTGTTCTTCCGGATGTGTATATCAGCTTTGATAAAGCGGGCGCGCTGAGTAAAGAAGGAAGATGCAAAACGTTCTCTGATCAGGCTGACGGTTTTGCCCATGGTGAAGGAGCCGGTCTCTTTTTCCTCAAAAAGCTGAAAGCCGCTGAGGCGGATGGGGACCATATTTACGGCGTCATTAAAGGAAGCGCGGTGAATCACGGCGGCCGCGCGGCATCTTTAACAACGCCTAACCCGAAACAACAGGCGGAAGTCATTAAAGCCGCATACAAAAAAGCGGGCATTGATCCGAAAACAGTCTCTTATATCGAAGCGCACGGCACCGGAACAGAACTGGGAGATCCCGTTGAAATTAACGGCCTGAAACAAGCGTTCAGCTCGTTTGCAGACGGAAAAGAGAAAGCGGCCGGCTATTGCGGCTTAGGGTCGGTCAAAACGAATATCGGCCATTTATCCCTTGCCGCGGGAGCAGCGGGCATTATTAAAATTTTGCTGCAGATGAAGCATCGGACACTAGTAAAAAGTCTCCACTGTGAGACGGTAAATCCGTACATTCAGCTTGAAGACAGCCCGTTTTATCTGGTGCGGGAGACAATGGAATGGAAGACGCAGACGGACGAACGCGGAAACGAACAGCCTCGCCGCGCGGGCATCAGCTCATTCGGCATCGGAGGCGTGAATGCCCACGTCGTCATCGAAGAATACATTCCAGAAGACAGAGAGGAAGCAGATGATTTTCATATCGACCCATGTCTTTTCGTTCTGTCCGCCAAAAATGAAAAACGCCTGAAAGAGCAGGCAAAACAGCTGAAACGTGCGCTTACTGAAAAACGGTACGATCAATCCTCCCTCGTTTCTATGGCATATACCCTCCAAATCGGAAGGGACGCCATGGAAGAACGCCTGGCGGTTATTGCCGGATCTGCAGAAGAACTGCAGGAAAAACTGTCACAGTTTATCACTGGAGATAAGCACGCGGACTTGTACAGAGGAAGAATAGACAAAGGCACGCTGCAAATGCTGACGGAAGATGAAGAAATTCAAGAAGCCGTTGAAAAATGGATGGCACGCGGCAAATACGCGAAGCTGCTTGAATTATGGGTCAAAGGGCTGAACGTCGATTGGGCGAAGCTGTATGGAGACCGTCCGCCTAAACGCATGAGCCTGCCGTCGTATCCTTTTGCAAAAGACCGCTATTGGGCGGCAAAAAGCACCGGAAAACACGAAAAAACAAGCACTGTATCTGCGGGAAAACAAGACACGCTTCATCCGCTTCTGCACAGAAATACTTCAAACCTTGCAGAACAGCGGTTCAGTTCAATCTATACAGGAAAAGAATTTTACCTTGCGGACCATGTTGTAAAAGGCGTACCGATTTTACCGGGAGTGGCACATCTTGAAATGGCGCGCGCAGCAATGGAACAGGCATCTGAAGTTCCGGCCGGACAAGGAAACGTCAAGCTTAAGAATACGGTTTGGGTGCGGCCGATCACCATTGAAGACGAGCCGGTTCATGTCAACATCCGTCTCATTCCTGAAACGGCAAATGACGTTCAATTCGACATTTACAGCGGCCGGGAAACAGATCAGCCGTCCGTTTACAGCCAAGGGGCAGTATCAGTCCGCCCTGACGCCGAGCCTCCGGTCATTGATCTCCAAAAGCTGAGATCACAATCCGCCGAGACACCGTTTTCTGCAGATGAAGTGTACGATATGTACCGCAAAATCGGTTTTGATTACGGCCCGGCTTTCCGGGGTGTCAAAGCGATTTATACAGGTGATGATTTCGTATTGGGCAGACTGTCACTTGATGCGGCTTGTGCGGACACGGTACAGGAGTATGTCATGCATCCGGGCTTAATGGACTCTGCATTGCAGGCATCAAGCATATTAACCGGAACAAATGATGAAAAACTGATGCTTCCGTTTGCGGTTCAGGAGCTTGAAGTATTCAGCGCATGCGCTGCCGAGATGTGGGTTTACGCCAGACTTTCTGAAGACCACAAAGCCGGCCAGGTTGAAAAACGCGATCTTGATATTTGTGATGAAAACGGCAAGGTTTGCGTAAGGCTGAAAGGTTTGTCATTCAGAATGGCTGAAAAAGAACCTGAGAAAAAAGAAAAAGCTCCGGGAACGCTCATGCTTGAGCCGGTATGGACCCGAAGCGATGAAACTGCTACTCAAACGGAACCGGTTTTTGCCCGGCATATCGTAATACTTTGTGACACAGACGCCGGATTAAAACAAGCCGTTGAAGCCGCGGGAGCTGAATGTATTGAAATGACCTCCCGGCACGGGAAAGCGGCGGCGCGCTTCCGTGATTATACAGGACGGATTTTGGAGACGCTGCAAAAACTGCTGAAGGAAGAGACGGATGGAGACGTCCTCATCCAGACGGTTCTCTCTAAAACAGATAAGCATCAGCTGCTCTCAGGCATTTCAGCTTTGTTAAAAACAGCCGGCCTGGAACATAAAAAACTGAAAACCCAGCTGATTGAAATAGAACCGGCGGAAAACGGCAGAATCACAGACATCATCAGAGAAAATAAAACACGGGCTGATGACGGCCATATCAAATATGAAAACGGCATCCGATACAGCGCAGATGTCAAAGAAACGGCCGTGTCCGGCGGCAAAATACGCATTCCGTGGAGCGACGGAGGCATATATCTCATTACCGGAGGAGCCGGGGGCTTAGGCTTTATTTTCGCGAAAGAAATCGCCCGCAAAGTCAAAGAGCCGACACTGGTTTTGACAGGCCGTTCCGCATTAAGCGAGAATCAGCGGATGCAGCTGCAATCGCTTGAATCACTCGGAGCAAAAGCGGAATACAGGCAGGCTGACGTAACAAACGCTCAAACTGCGGCATACCTGGTCAAAACAATTGAGACGGAATATGGCGGCCTTCACGGCATCATTCATAGCGCGGGTGTGATGAAAGATCAATATATCGCAAAGAAAACAACCGAAGAGTTTTACAGTGTATTGGCTCCTAAAACGGACGGATTTGTCAACCTTGATGAAGCAACCGAGCATTTAGCGCTGGACTTTTTCATCGTTTTCTCATCCATTTCCGGCGTCACCGGGAATGCGGGACAGGCGGATTATGCGGCGGCAAACGCATTTATGGACAGCTATGCGGCATACCGCAACGCGCTGGTTACCGCAATGTACCGCCACGGTCACACATTGTCGGTCAATTGGCCGCTTTGGAAAAACGGCGGAATGCAAGTCAATGAAGAAATGGCGAAGCTCACCGAAAAAAGAACCGGCGTAACGCCGATGCGCACTGAGGCCGGAATAGAAGCTCTTTACAAAGCATGGAGCATGGGGAAAACAAGCGTGCTCGTCATGGAAGGAAACCGCGCCGTAATGCGGGAAAAGCTGCTTCAAAAGACTCCTGCAGCCGCTTTTGCACCGGTTAAGAAAACGGATGAAACGTCTGCGCCGAAAGACCTGACGGCAAAACTTCAGGAATTGCTGGCAAAAGAGGTTTCCGGGCTTCTGAAAATAAACATTGAAGAAATCGATATCGAATTGGAGTTCAATCAATACGGATTTGATTCCATTACGCTGACGGAATTCGCCAACAAGCTGAATGACACTTATCAGCTTGATCTGACACCGACCGTATTTTTTGAATATGCGACGATTCAAGCCTTGGGGCATCATTTAGCAGAAGACTATCAAACACAATTTGCCGGCAGCACACAGCCGAAAGAAGAAAAACAAAGCGGTGTAACAGATGATGGCGGCATCAGACTGGCAGGGAACAAACGATTTGCAAAAACTGCCGTACAGCCTGTTCAGACGGCGGCTGAATATAAACCGGAACCGATCGCCATTGTCGGCATGAGCGGAGTGTTTCCGAAGGCCGCAAATATTGATGAGTATTGGCGCAACTTAGAAGAAGGAAAAGACTGTATAACAGAGGTGCCGGCGGATCGCTGGGACTGGCGTGAGTATTACGGTGACCCGCTTAATGAAGCCAACAAAACAAATGTAAAGTGGGGCGGATTTATTGACGGAGTTGCGGATTTTGATCCGCTGTTCTTCGGAATTTCACCGCTGGAAGCCGAACAGATGGATCCCCAGCAGCGCTTGTTAATGATGTATGCGTGGAAGGCGATAGAAGATGCGGGATATTCCGCTAAAAGCCTTTCCGGCACGAAAACAGGCCTGTATATCGGCACGGGGAATACCGGATACGGCTCACTGTTTTCCGACTTGGATATCGGCGGTGCGTCAGCCGCAAATATGAGTCCGTCAGCGGGACCGAACCGCGTCAGCTATATGCTTAATCTGCACGGGCCGAGTGAACCGATCGACACGGCTTGTTCCAGCTCGCTGGTCGCGATTCATCACGCCGTATGCGCCATTGAAAACGGGAACTGCGATATGGCGATCGCCGGCGGCGTGAATACCGTCGTCACTCCGCAAGGCCACATTGCTTATGACAAAGCGGGGGCGCTGAGCAAAGAAGGGAAATGTAAAACATTCTCCGACAGGGCGGACGGATTTGCCGTCAGTGAAGGTGCCGGAATTCTGTTTTTGAAAAAGCTGTCAGAAGCGGAAAAAGCGGGCGATCATATTTACGGCGTCATTAAAGGCAGCGCGGTCAACCACGGCGGACGCGCGAACTCCTTGACGACACCGAACCCGAAAGCCCAGGCGGAAGTCGTCAGAACGGCTTATGACAAAGCCGGCATTGATCCGAGAACCGTCACTTATATAGAAGCGCACGGAACCGGAACGGAGCTTGGCGATCCGGTCGAAATCAACGGCCTGAAATCCGCCTTTCAAAAGCTGTACGAAAAAACAGGCGATTCCGCCGTTTACGCGAGTCACTGCGGTCTGGGTTCGGCCAAAACCAATATCGGCCACCTGTCACTGGCAGCCGGTGTCGCGGGTGTGATCAAAGTGCTGATGCAGATGAAGCATAAAACACTTGCAAAAAGCCTCCACAGCGAGGTCATCAACCCGTATATCAAGCTGAAAGACAGTCCGTTTTACATCGTACAGGAAAAAAGAGAATGGACGGCATTGAAAGACGAAAACGGCAATCATCTGCCGCGCCGTGCGGGAATCAGTTCTTTCGGCATCGGCGGCGTAAACGCCCATGTCGTCATTGAAGAATATATCCCGAAGGAAGAAAGAAAAACAGCTGTTTTCACACACCCTCAAATCTTTGTGCTGTCGGCCAAAGAAGAAGAACGTCTGCAGGAACAGGCGCAGCAGCTGGCGCAAGCTTCTTTTACGGATGCGGATCTTGCCGATGTTGCTTACACGCTTCAGCAGGGGCGTGATGCCATGGAAGAAAGAGCGGCCATTATCGCTTCCTCGGCCGAAGAACTGCGGGACAAGCTAAAGAGCTGTGCGAAAGGACGTTATGATATAGCGGGCATTTATAAAGGAAAAGCGGGTAAAACCTCCCTGAAATCCATTCTGGCAGGTGCAAACGGCGAGGCGGATATCGAAGAGCTGATAAGCCGCCGAGAGAATGACAAGCTTGCGGAATTATGGGTGCAGGGCGCGGATATCAAATGGGACGGCCTATATTCTGATATCAAGCCTCAACGGATGAGTCTTCCTGCTTACCCGTTTGCGAAAGAGCGGTACTGGATCACGGACAATCGGCCGAAAGCAGAGAAACCGCAAGCTGTGCCGACGTCGCGGGTGCTGCACCCGCTGCTTCACGAAAATGTATCAGATTTAACAGAGCAGCGGTACCGATCCGAATTTACGGGACAAGAGACGATTTTCACCGATCATCTTATTAAGGGCAAGCCGGTTATGCCGGGCGTTGCCTACTTGGAAATGGCTAGGGCGGCGGTTGCTCAGGCAGTCAAAGGGCAAAAGGAACGTCCATCTGTCACCCGCCTGAAAAACATCGTTTGGGTTCGGCCGATCGAAGCGGGAAACCGCCCGATTGAAGCGCAAATCAGCCTGAACCCGAGGGAAAACGGTGAAATCGTGTATGACGTTTACACGGATTCACAAACAGAAGCAAGCGGCAGGCAGATACACTGTCAGGGGGCTGCCGGCATTCTCAGCGCCGGGGAGGCTCCGCACCGTGATATAGGCGCACTGAAAGCTCAATGCGGCCTCAGTATACTGACTTCTGAACAGTGTTACGGCTTATTCAGCAAAATCGGCATTGACTACGGTCCCGGACAACAAGGAATTCAGCAGATTCATATCGGAAGCAATCAAGCATTGGCTGAGCTCCGGCTGCCTTCCTTCCTCGAAGAAACGGCAGATCAATACGTTCTTCACCCGTGTATGCTTGATTCAGCTTTACAAGCGACAATCGGTCTGAAGCTGCACGCAGATGATAACCAGCTGTCACTGCCGTTCGCCCTTGAAGAACTGGACATTTTCAGCCCGTGCACGACAAGCATGTGGGCGTATGTCAGCTCCCGGGGAACGGATGAAAAAATACAGCGTATGGACATTGACTTATGCGATGAGACAGGCCGGGTCTGTGTCAGAATTAAAGGGATTTCTTCCAGAATGATGGAAGGCCCCGCGCCGGAAACATCATTAAATGGAGCAAACCTTCTGGCTCCGGTGTGGGATCTCGCGGAATTCCGTGATCAAAGCCCGGCATATAAGACGGAAGAGGTTGTCTTTATCGCGGGGGATGAGGAAAGCGCGGCTTTTCAATTGCATCATCCTTCTGCGAAACGGCTTCATATCACCCCGGAGGATGAAATAGAGGCTGTTGCGGCTGAACTGAAAGCAACAGGGTCTTTCGGGCATATCGTATGGATCGCTCCTTTTCACAGCGCTGATGACATGGTAAAAGCTCAGGATGCGGGCGTCATCCAGATGTACAGAGTGATTAAGGCCATGCTTGCTTTAGAATATGGAGGCAAGCGAATCAGCTTGACTGCAGTCACAATAAAAACACAGTCCGTACAGCCGGCGGACATTATTGATCCGGCTCATGCAGGCATTCACGGTTTGGTCGGCTCGCTCGCAAAAGAATATCCGAACTGGCAAACAAGGCTGATTGATGCCGGCTGTCCGGAAGACGTTTCAAAGGCGGAGCTGTTCTCAGCGCCGTTTGATGAGCAAGGCAATACATGGGCGTACCGGAACAATCACTGGTACAAACAGCGCCTCATTCCTGTACAGCAGCCGGTGTCAAGCCGGCCCGCCTACCAAAAAGGCGGCGTTTATGTCGTCATCGGCGGTGCGGGGGGCATCGGCGAGGCATGGAGCGAATATGCCGTGAAAACATATCAGGCGCGAGTCGTTTGGATCGGCAGACGAAAACATAACAGCGCCATTCAGGAAAAAATCGACAGACTCAGCCAATTCGGCCCGGCGCCGATTTATATTGAAGCTGACGCGGCAAATCCGAATGAGCTCACACAGGCGTATGAAACGATCAAACGCACGCACCCGCAAATTAACGGAATCATCCATTCCGCAATTGTTTTAGAGGATCAGAGCCTGGCAAATATGCCGGAAAGCCGTTTGAAAAGCGTGCTCGCTGCGAAAGTCAATGTCAGCGTGAATATGGCCCGCGTGTTCCAAAATGAGCCGCTGGACTTTGCTTTGTTCTTCTCATCTGTTCAATCATTTGCACGAGCGGCCGGACAAAGCAATTATGCTGCCGGATGCAGTTTCAAAGATGCCTTTGCCGCTCATTTGGCTCAAGTTCGGCCGTATTCGGCGGCAGTGATGAATTGGAGCTACTGGGGCAGTGTCGGAATCGTATCATCTGCCGACTATCAAGAACGGATGAAACAGGCGGGAGTCGGATCAATTGAAGCGCCGGAAGCAATGGCGGCGCTTGAACGATTGCTCGGCGGCCCGTTGAATCAGTTCGTCATGATGAAACAGGCGGAAGAGCCGGAGGAAAAACCGGAAGAAATGATAGAAGTATACCCTGAACATCACGGCTCGGCGATGCAAAAACTGCGAAGCTATCAGCCTAAAGTAACAAGACATGTACAACAATTGAGTTAAGGAGGGGACGGCTTTGCAAAACACTGAAGATCTTCTTTACAAACTATTGGCAGGCCAGCTGAAATCTGTCGGATTTTTTACGGAAAACGAAACGCAGCCTGTCATGCAGGGGTTTTACGGCAGGTGGCTGGAAGAAAGCATCTCCATCTTGGTGCAAAAAGGCTTTTTGAAACAGTCAGGCAGTACGTATGTGTTAACAGGTCCGATAGAGCGTGCGGACGTTCTGTGGCAAGAATGGGATGAAAAGAAAGCTCCTTTACTCAAGGACAGCAGCAAACAGGCGATGATCACCTTAGTGGAGACCGCTCTCAGAGCTTTGCCGGATATTTTATCCGGCAGAGTTTCTGCCACTGATGTTCTGTTTCCTGATTCCTCAATGGAATTGGTGGAAGGAATCTATAAAAACAATGAAACGGCAGACTATTATAATGAGGTGCTCGCTGACACATTGACGGCTTTCATTGAAGAACGCCTGAAAGAAGACCCGAACGCGGAAATCCGGATATTAGAGATCGGAGCGGGGACGGGCGGGACGAGCGCGGCCGTGTTCAAAAGATTAAAAGAGTACAAACATCATGTGAAAGAATATTGCTACACCGATCTGTCAAAGGCCTTTTTCATGCATGCTGAAAAAGAATACGGTCCCGACAATCCGTATTTGACTTATAAGCGGTTTAATGTGGAAGAGCCCCCGGCTTTGCAGGGTATAGAGGCGGGCGCATATGACGCGGTAATTGCGGCAAATGTGCTTCACGCGACAAAAAATATTAGGCGGACACTTCGCAATGCCAAAGCGGTGCTGAAAAAGAATGGGATTTTGCTATTAAATGAGATCAGCAGCCATTCGGTTTATTCTCACCTGACATTCGGTCTTTTGGAAGGCTGGTGGCTGTATGAAGACGCCGAACTGCGCATTCCCGGATGCCCGGGGCTGTATCCTGAAGCGTGGCAGTCTGCGCTGGAAAGCGAGGGATATCGGTACGTTACATTTATGGCGGAATCGTCACATCACCTCGGCCAGCAGATCGTGGCGGCAGAAAGCGACGGTGTCATCAGGCAAAAGCAGCCGGACACGCAGGCGGTTGAAGAAACTGCGGCTTCCAAAGAGCCGGCTGATGTCACAGAACCGTCTTTCTCAGTCACAGACCGGACTGTGCAATTCATAAAAGAAACGTTAGCCAAGTCCATAAAGCTTGCTCCCGAGCGCATTCAGCCGGAAACCAGCTTTGAAAAATACGGCATCGACTCCATTTTGCAGGTGAATTTTATCCGCGAACTGGAAACATTGACGGGCGAGCTGCCGAAAACGGTCTTATTTGAACACACGAATACGAAAGAACTTGCCGAGTATTTGCTGGAAACTTACCCGGATAAGCTGCAACAGGCATTCGGAGCCGAACAAGCGCCTCCTGAAACAAAGCATCCGGAACCTGCAATGAATGAACCGGTGCCGCTTGTCACGGAAACGCGGCGGTTTATCACTGAACAAAAAGAGCCAAAAGCGCCAAAGCCGGAAACAGAAACCGTCACCGTTAATCGTTCTGACTGTGACGACATTGCCATTATCGGCATCAGCGGCCGCTATCCCGAGTCTGAAACCCTCGATGAGCTGTGGGAGCATTTAAAAGCCGGAGACAGCTGTATTACGGAAGCTCCGGAAAACAGATGGAAATCCGGTCTTCTGAAAACAATGGCAAAAGAAACACGAAAAGAAGAACGCAAAACACGGTACGGCGGATTTCTGCAGCATATTGACGCTTTTGACCATCACTTGTTTGACATCCGGGAAGACCATGTGATGGAGATGACGCCTGAGCTCCGTCTAAGCCTTGAAACCGTATGGGAAACATTTGAAAACGGAGGCTACTCGTTAGAAAGAGTAAACGAATGGCAGGAATCAGACAGCGGCATCGGTGTATTTATGGGCAGTATGTACAATCAATATTTCTGGAATATCCCGTCATTGGAAAAAGCTGCGCTCAGCTCTAACGGAGGGGATTGGCATATCGCCAACCGCATTTCCCACTTTTTCAATTTAACGGGCCCGAGCATGGGCGTTACGACCGCATGCTCCAGCTCACTGAGCGCCATTCATCTCGCCTGTGAAAGCCTGAAGCTTAACAGCTGTTCCATGGCGATTGCCGGAGGGGTCAATCTCACGCTTGAACCGTCTAAATATGATGCGCTCGAACGGGCGAATTTGCTTGAACAGGGAAGTGAAAGCAAAAGCTTCGGAACCGGCACGGGCCTGATGCCGGGAGAAGGAGTCGGGGCAGTGCTCTTGAAGCCGCTCTCCAAAGCGGTTGCCGACAAAGACCATATTTACGGGGTCATTAAAAGCAGCGCGTTGTGTCATAGCGGCGGAAGGCAGATGTACACGGCTCCGGATCCGAAACAGCAGGCGAAGCTCATGGCGGCTTCCATCGACAAGGCCGGAATCAATCCGGAAACAATCAGTTATGTTGAATCAGCGGCAAACGGCTCTGTATTGGGAGATCCGATTGAGGTCATTGCCCTGACAAATGCGTTCGCGCAATATACTGATAAAAAACGTTTTTGCGCGCTTGGATCCGTCAAGTCAAATCTTGGCCATTTAGAGGCGGCTTCCGGCATGTCTCAGCTCGCGAAAGTGCTGCTGCAAATGGAGCGGGAAACATTAGTCCCGACGATTAACGCAAAACCGCAAAATCCGAATATCAACCTTGAACAAACGGCTTTTTACCTGCAGGAAAAAAACGAGTATTGGGAGCGTATGAGGGATGCCGAAACGGGGGACATCATACCGCGGAGAAGCATGATTAATTCCTTCGGGGCAGGCGGGGCATATGCAAATCTCATCGTAGAAGAATATATCAGCCCGAATTCCGATCAGACCCGTCACGGCGATGAGGAATATATTTTCCCTGTGTCAGCGAAAACAAAATGGAGTTTTGAAGCCTATCTTGACAGACTGGCGGCCTTTTTAGAAAAGACGCCATCTCTTCAACCGGCCGCCATCGCATCCGCGCTGCAAAAAAGAACACATCATTCGGAGTATCGGGCGGCATTTACGGCTTCCTCCATTCAGGAACTGTTGGAAAAGCTGGCCGCTTACCGTATGGATCAGCGGAATCTCAATTTCTCCGATTCTGATATTGGCCAACGTGCGCGGCAATGGGAAAAAGGAGAGAATATCGCGTTTGATCAGTTGCAGCAAGAGCACGCTGTTCATCTGCCGGCCTACGCTTTTGACCACGGGACTTCTTTTCAATTCGGTGAATCAGAAAACGCTGGCGGCGTTCAGGCGGTATACAGTGATGACGATCCATACGTGAAAGGGCATCAATTCAGCGGAGAACCGGTACTCGTCGGCGCTACATATAACAGTCTGGCAGTCGATCATTTTTGTGATCTTTTTCCTGAAGCGGAAGGAGGACAAATTAAAAAACTGAATTACGTCAGCCCCATTACCGTAAAAAAAGGCGATCGCATCGAGCTGAAAACAGAATCGAAACAAAATGGGAATGGATTTGAACTGAGCATAATGCACCGCAGCCGCACGTCTCCTGATTGGAGCATAGCGGCGTATGCCGAGTGCAGCCCCTATCCGTTTCAAAAGCAGCACGCGGATCTGGCGGCCATTCAGCGCTCTTACCGGGAAGTGGGCCGGATAGATGAGTTATACGGAGACGGAACGGGACCCGTCGTGTGGGGAGAAGAATTTAAAACGATTACCCGCCTGTACAAAGGCTCTGATGCCGTTTTAGCGAAAGTGAACCTGAACAATAGCGACTCACAACAAGCGCATCATTATGCCGTAAATCCGTTCATCGCCAACAGTGCTTACTTGGCCTCACTTTCTTTATTGGATCAAACGGAGGCGGAAAGCTATCTGCCGTTCGGCATTAATTCCGTCACCTTCAGCAGCCCTGAAGATCTTATCGATTGCTGGCTGCACATCAAGCTGACCAAACAAACGGGGGAAATGATTCTGATTAACGCAGATGTCATCAGCAGCCGATCGGAAGTGGTGATGCGTTTTGAAGGCTATGCCCTGAAACGGTTCCGTCCGAAAACCGAACAGATGAATCAGCCGGCCCGAACGGCTGTTAAGAATGCGGGAGCACCGATTTCTGCCGGCAGTCTGACAGATGATATCCGCAGCTACGTCCTTGGCAAGCTCGCCAAGATGATGGATGAACCCGGGCCATCTCTTCGTTCTGACGCGAATATCATGGAATTGGGACTTGATTCAGCAAGCCTGATCGGGCTGACAAAAGAGATCGGCCAAGAGGCGGACATCGATGTGAATCCAACATTGTTTTTCGAGTATCCGACCGCGGAGGAGCTGACCCGCCACTTCGCGTCAGCATATGAGAGCAAGTTTTCTCAATTGCTTGCCGATCATAAGCATTCAGAAGAGGCCAGGGTCACGGAAACAGAAGAGCGCACTTTACCGAGGAAACAGCATCCGCCTTGTGATAACGCCGATGTCAAGCAAGGAATCGCGATTATCGGTATGTCAGCTCAGTTTCCGCAATCCCCGAATATCCAGTCTTTTTGGGAGCACATCGTAAACGGGGATCACTGTATTACCGAAATTCCGGCGGACCGCTGGGACTGGCGCCGTTACGCCGGTGATGAGAATGACACGAGTCTCAGATGGGGCGGTTTTATTGACGGTGTCGGCGAATTTGACCCGCTCTTTTTCGGAATTTCCCCTAAAGAGGCATCACAAATGGGGCCGGAGCAGTTTCTGCTTTTGATGCATACATGGAAAGCAATGGAGGATGCGGGCCTGACAAATAAGGCGTTATCAAGCAGACCGACAGGCGTTTTCGTTGCCGCGGGCAACAGCGATCCGAACAATGGAACAGCCATCCCGTCCATCATTCCGAACAGAATATCATATGCCTTGAATTTACAAGGACCGAGTGAATATTACGAGGCTGCCTGCACGTCAACCCTGGTGGCATTGCACAGGGCGGTTCAATCAATCCGTCATAAAGAATGTGAGCAGGCTGTCGTGGGTGCAGCCAATATTCTGCAATCGCCGAAGGGCTTTATCGGTTTTGACTCAATGGGATATTTAAGTAAAAACGGCCGGGCGAAATCGTTCCAAAAAGATGCCGATGGCTTTGTCAGAAGCGAAGGGGCGGGCGTTATCATCATCAAACCGCTTGAGGCGGCAATTGAAGACGGCGATCATATTCACATGGTCATTAAAGGAACAGGAGTGTCTCACGGCGGTAAAGGCATGTCGCTTCACGCGCCGAATCCGGCGGGAATGAAGGCCGCGATGAAAAAAGCGTACGAAGACACCGATGTTGATCCGCAAACCGTCACTTATATTGAAGCGCACGGCATTGCCTCCGAAATGGCAGATGCGCTGGAGTTTAATGCAATCAAAGCGGGTTACGGCGAGTCTGCAAATCAAGAGGAAATCGCGCCTTGTTATATCAGCACCGTGAAACCTTGCATCGGGCACGGCGAACTCGCTTCCGGACTGGCCGCCCTTATAAAAGTGGCGATGGCCATGAAGCATCATACCATCCCGGGCATTCCCGGATTTACAGCTGCAAATGAGCAAATGGCCATTCAGAAAAGCCGCTTCCGTTTCACCGAAGACAATCAGGAATGGACACAGCTCACCGACCATACGGGCAGACCGATCCCGCGCCGGGCCGCAATTAACAGCTATGGCTTCGGCGGCATGAATGCGCATGTCGTCTTGGAACAGTACAGCCCGAGCCATAAAGACAAAGAATCTGTGCATGAACCGCAGCTTATCGTGCTTTCTGCTAAGAGCGAAGGGCGTCTTAAGGCGGTCGCAAGTCAGCTGGCTGATTTTGTACAAACTGGAGATACTCCGTCATTGCGGGATATTGCTTATACGCTTCAGACCGGCCGTGAGGCGATGAACTGCCGCCTGGCCCTCGTTGCCCGCAATCAAGATGAATTGCTGGAAAAACTGAAAGAGTACAGAGCATTTTCCGAAGAAAGCAATGGAATGAAAAGCTTCTTTACAGGCATTCAGCAGACTGGATCAGGAGATATCGGCGTTTTACTGGAAGGGACTCTCGGTACAGTCGTCACGGAGACGCTGTTGGCTGAAAACAATCTCGAAAAACTTGCATTTTGCTGGGTGAAAGGTGCGGATATACCGTGGGACAGACTCCACCAAGGCAAATCTGTTCAAAGAGTGCCGCTTCCGACATATCCTTTTGAAAACCATAAGTATTGGAACGGCGGTAAGCCAGAAGACATCAGCCTTGCACCGGTTTCACAGAATCCTCAGATCCGCTGCGGGAGCGCGGCTGACATTGTGGCAGACATTTTGGGGATGAAGGCAGCGGAAATTGATCAAAATAAGCCGCTGACTGAATACGGCTTCGATTCAATCTCCTCTATTCAGCTGCTGAAAAAACTTGAGGACGGAGACAGCCGCATCAGTCTGGAGGCTCTTCAGAAATGCAGCACTCTTCAGGAGATCGGCATGCTGTTAAAAATGAACCAACCGCAGGAGACGGGCCGGAATTTTCCAGAACTCGTCAAGCTGAATGATAGAGAAAAAGGCCGTCCTGTTTTTTGGTTTCACGGCGGAACGGGAGGCGTGGAAGCATACCAGCCATTCGCCAAAAAGAGTCAGCGACCTTTTTACGGCATCCAGGCAAGAGGTTTGACAGGGAAAGAGCCGCTGCAAGGAATCGAAGAGACGGCCGCTTCTTATAAGAGAATCATCCAAGCGGTACAGCCGAAAGGCCCTTATGATCTCGGCGGATATTCCTTGGGCGGAATGCTTGCATATGAAACCGCGCGCCTCTTGCAGGAGGAAGGTCATACGGTAAAAAGCGCCGTCATGATCGACACCCCGTACAGTGAAAAATGGAAAGAAAGAAAACCATCTGTTAAGTCAGTCATGCTGCAAACGATCAATACGATGCTTACAGCATATCTTAAGCCTGAAAACCTTGAAGAGGCATTAATCAGCAGAGAAGACATTACCGTCCAGGCTGAGGAAGAAGAAGTATTGAAAGAATTGATCGGCCTTGCCAAAAAGCGCGGTCTGCCAAAATCCGAAGAAGCAATCCGGATGCAGCTGGAGCAAATGATGAAGACGCAGCTCGCTTACGGAATGGAAGAGTATGACATGAAGCCGCTGCCTCATCCGGAAGCGCTGCAATGCTACTACTTCCGTAATAAAAGCGGTTTGTTCCTCGGAGATCTTGAACGTTATCTGACGGCAGAGGAAGAACAAATTCCGTTAGACTATGATGCGTATTGGAAAGAATGGGAACGCCAGATGAAACAGTTTCACCTGCTGGACGTCCACTCTTCCAATCATGTCACGATGCTGTCGGAACCGAAGCCGCAAAACGCCATTAAGGCATTCTGCGAAAAACTGTACGCAAACAAAGGAACGATAAGCGCAAATTTCCTTAAATCTTTCAGAAAAAAGCT
This sequence comes from Bacillus sp. GW821-FHT11D08, assembly GCF_058808515.1. Classification (NCBI taxonomy): domain Bacteria; kingdom Bacillati; phylum Bacillota; class Bacilli; order Caryophanales; family Bacillaceae; genus Bacillus; species Bacillus sp. GW821-FHT11D08. The sequence continues at coordinate 168,029 of NZ_JBXARS010000004.1, read as the reverse complement.
GGACGAAACAAATGAGTTGGTAAAACGGTAATAGAGAACGGCCGGAGCAATCCGGCCGCTTTTTTTATCCATATAGAACTAAATTTACTATGTACAAAATTTTCATTGTCATATTGATTTCTGTTTATAAGACATTAAAAAAACCCCCGATAAACAGGGGGGACGATGTTAAAATCTGACAGGAAATGTTTCAAGCCCTCTCAAAAACACATTTTTTCTCCATGTTACATCCTCGGGCGCGCCTTTCAGCTCTATATTCGGAAACCGTTTTAAAAGCGCGGTAAAGGCAATGGATGCTTCCATCCGGGCGAGCGGAGCCCCGAGACAAAAATGAATGCCGAATCCAAAAGAGATATGACGGTTCGGTGTTCTCGCTATATTTAATGTATCAGGATCATCGAAATATTCCGGGTCCCGATTGGCTGAACCGATGCCGATAAATATCATATCGCCTTTTTTAATGGAAACATCTTTATAGGTGAAATCTTCAATCGCCCATCGATTTGCCATCATGATGACGGGAGAGGTATAACGCAAAAGCTCTTCGACCGCCGTCTGGATATTTTCCGGCTGCCGCTTTATCTTCTCCATCTGGTCTTTGTGCAGAAGAAGCGCCAGGGTGCCGGAGCCGAGAAGGTTAACCGTTGTTTCAAGCCCGGCAACGACTAACAAAAACAGCATGGAATACAGCTCTGATTCACTCAGCTTTTGGCCGTCCTCTTCAGCGTAAATAAGCTTGCTTGTCAGGTCTTCACCCGGATGTTTTCTTTTTTCTTCGATCAGTGTTTTCATATATTGTTTAAATTCTTTGAGAGCCTGGTTGGTCGCATCTTGTCCGCTTTCTGACGTGTCGACCATTGCGTTTGTCCACACTTGAAATTTGGCGCGGTCCTCTTTCGGAATCCCGAGCAGTTCGGAAATGACGATAAACGGAAGCGGTGCGGCGAAATCTCTCATGATATCAGGGTCTGCTTTTGTTTCCATTTCATCCAGCAGCTCTTCTGTGATCTGCTCTATCCCGGTGCGAAGCTGCTCAATCATCCGGGGAGTGAACCCCTGATGCACCAAAGATCGAAGTCGTGAATGATCCGGAGGGTCTTTTGCCAGCATATGCTCTGAGACAAAATCGATATCTTCACTGACATTCAGCTTCGCGATCAGCTCCTTCGGCATGACTCGTTTTACATCTCTCGTAATTCTGCCGTCTTTCAAAAACGCCATACAATCATCATAACGCGTGATGAGCCAAGCCGGAAAGGTGCCTCCGAAACGCTGCAGTTCGAATTTATGTATGGGGTCCTGCTCTCTGAATCTGCTTAAAACCGCAAAAGGGTTTTCGTGAAACTCGGGTGAGTGTGGGTGAAACATTGTTTTTTCCATCTGGATTTCCCCGCCTTCATGTTTTTGAAAAGACATAACAAACAGCCGGTGCCTGCCGACCGGACGGCATTCCTCCTTTTATCTGCCGAAGACACTGATCACAACGGCTCATAAGTATGTCTAAAATATATAAGGAAACAGAAGCCGGTTCAATAGACAAATCGTAAAGCCGCCATTTTCGTTGATTATCAACAAAACAGCAAACTTTTTTTGCCATTTCATCATGTGTGTTAAATCCGGCTAATATACATATTTACGCTTCATATCAACTTCTTAAGGAGGATGTGAATGAATGCGTTTATGAAATGGGCGGCAAGTCTGCTTTTGGTGATCTCTCTTCAGTTCGGCCTTACGGGCGCCGGCATCCATTCGGACAGTGCTGCTCGTGCCGCATCCCGATACGATCAGGTGCTGTATTTCCCGCTGTCAAAATATCCGGAGACGGGAAATCATATAAAAGACGCCATTTCGGCAGGTCATTCTGAGATTTGTACAATTGATCGGGGCGGAGCGGAGAATAGAAGGAAAGAATCATTGAAAGGAATTCCGACAAAGCCCGGGTTTGACCGTGATGAATGGCCCATGGCAGTCTGCACAGAAGGCGGGGCGGGGGCTGATGTCAGATATGTAACCCCGTCGGATAACCGCGGGGCCGGTTCATGGGTTGGAAATCAAATGAGCGGATATTCCGACGGCACGAGAGTATTATTTATCGTTCAGTAGCTTCTCCGGTTCGCCGGAGTTTTTTTATGCTCTGAAAAAGCGGCACGCCGGCTGGACATATGAAATGGCAAAGAGTAAACTTATATGTTGGAATCAGCATGAGAAAGGATTGGATCACATTGACAGTGACTACATACCGAAATATTGCACTTTTACTTCTTTGTTTAACAGCGGGAATTGTGGATGTGATCGGTTATTTAAGCCTGGGACATATCTTTACCGCCAATATGACGGGGAACATCGTTCTGTTCGGCCTGGCGATCGGCAACTCGTGGCACCTTGCCGTACTCAAATCGTTAACCTCGTTAATCGGATTTATTGCCGGCGTTATTGCCGCGGCCCTGCTTGTGGGCAATAAAAAGAAATCATTCTGGCCCCCTGCGGTAACTGCCGCTTTAGCTATTGAAGGAGCTGTTTTGCTGCTGTTTGCTTTGTTCTCCTGCTTTTTTGCAGATGCCATTTCTGTTTATGTGCTGATTATGCTGCTCAGCTTCGCAATGGGAATGCAGACGACAGCCGCGAGAAAACTTGGTGTAGCGGGGATTTCCACGACCGTATTAACGGGAACGCTCGCTAATTTTTTTGAAGATCTCACCGCAAGGTTTTACAAAGCGGACAAGCGGAAGCAGTTTACGAGAGATGCTGTATTGCGCGCGCTTGCCTTGGTGCTGTATTGCTTTGGAGCGGTCATCGGCGCTTTTGCCGAACCGGATTATAAGTTTGCCGTGATCTGGCTCCCGATTATCATTATTTTAGGCATTATGCTTTGCGCATTCACGATGTTCCACGGATATTCAGAAGAAAAAAACCAATAAAAAAACGCCGCTGATTCAGGGCGTTTTTTCTTTTTATTGCTCTTTCCGGGTACCGATTGTATAAACGGCCCGATCTGTATGTACCTTTAATCCGTCTTGCTCCTTTTGGATGGTAATGTCGCCGAGCAGAGGGATTTCATACGCATCTTGGGGAAGCGGGACATTTCCTTCCTCCGTATAGGTTGTGCCATGCCCTTTTAAGACGAGTTCTTCGTCCGCTACATAGTCATCGGGATGGTTTGTCCGGCGGACGAGAACATCATCAAGGTGAAGCATGATCTGATCCATATCAGAAATCTCGTTTCGGCTGTCTGTCAGCTCTCCTTTCCTGATATCAAGCGTTTGTCCGATCTGTTTTTGCAGCCATTCAGACAATTCGGTGTTTGTAAGTGCCATTGTGATTCCTCCTTTTATCTACACCATACTTATTCCCTATTTTTTTAGAAATACACTGCCTTGCATTGATCTTTTTTTCTGACAGCCGGTTCTGAAGCATTCCGAGTTCCTTCATTATAAATGTTTCATCTGTTCACCTAAAAAACGGGGTCATCTGCAGGTTTAGACGACCCCGTTCTCATGATAAAAAGGTTACTCTTTCGGCACGGCGTTTTCAGCGTTTACTGCGCCCGCTCCGTAAATGTTCGGATCTTCATTTGTCCATTGATCCGGACTTTGTTTGATCAGTGTTTTCACTTCGTCAGGCGAAAGCTGCGGGTTCTGCTGAAGGATTAAGGCGGCAATGCCCGCACAGATCGGAGTGGCCATGGACGTGCCCGACAGACTGAAATACAAGGAGCCTACACGGTTTGATTTCTGTAATTTGTCAAGGTATGAACGCGGAGAACGGAGAGATACGATATCGACCCCGGGCGCAAGAATGTCAGGCTTCTCTTTTCCGTACACCGTCGGGCCGCGGCTTGAGAAAGAAGCGACCGTATCGTCCTCATTGCCGGCCGTATCATTGTCATCATAGGCGCCTACCGTGATGACCTTCTCGCTGACACCGGGGCTTGAAATCGTTTGAGCTTCCGGACCGGAGTTGCCCGCGGCGACGCAGACGACGATTCCTTCATTCCATGCCTCTTCAACGGCCTTGACGAGCGGGTCGTCCGTTTCTTTATCATATCTGAGCGCATCTCCGCCCAGTGACATGCTGATGATTCTGATCGGATTCTTTGTGTGTTCTTTATTATATTGTATGCACCATTCCACACCTTCAATGATATCAGCCAAGGTTCCTGATCCTGATTTGTTTAATACCTTGACTCCGATCAGATCGGCTTCCGGCGCCGGCCCCTGATATTTACCGGAAGATGAAGCGCCGCTGCTTGCGATATCACCGGCGCAATGGGTGCCGTGTCCGTTGTCATCATACGGTTCTGTCTTTTGGTTGACAAAGTCCGCAAATCCGATAACTCTGCCTTCTAAATCGGGATGCTGATAGATTCCGGTATCAATAACGGCGACGGTTACGCCTTTTCCTGTTAATACGGTGCCGTTACGGGTCACTTCTTTTGCATGAGACGATTCAGCTGCCGTATCAAGGAGCGCTTTTACTTCACGGTTTAAATAGATTTTACGGATATCCCGGCATTGCGAAAGAAGCATGTGAAGGGCGGACGGAGTGACTTCGGCGCTGCAGCAATTGATTGTTTGAAACTGCTTTTTTATGGTGCAGCGTTTTTCTTTTGATAAGACCTGTCCTGTGCTGTGAAAACCGGATTCATGGCAGCCCTCTTCAAATTCAATGATGACTGACATTTTCTTTCTGTTTTTCACCTTTTTTTCGAAAAACTTGTGCAAAAAGCAAGGTGTCCATTTGAAAGGTTTATATAACTGTAATACGTTTTCTCTGAGCGGCCAGTCCAGCTTATGAGCATTTGACCGCACCATTTGTACCATTGAGTAACCAAACATATATACTTTTCCTCCCATTCTGGCGATTCTCTCTATACCATATGAACAGGCCTTATGTTCGGTCAGTTCGTTTGTCCTTCAGGAGCGCTGGTTACTTGCGGCTTTTTCAGGAGAAGAACTCGAGTTGAAACGGAACGTTTGTTCGTTTATAATGAAGCCGGCGGAAGGAGGTATATACATGAACATAATATTGAGACATTCCTTGGAAAAACAGCTTCCGATTGATATTATATATATGAAAAAAGACGGTTCCATTTCAAAACGAACCATTATGATAAAAAAAGGGGATGAGCGGGCTGTAACGGCATTTTGCTGTACAAAAAGGCAGATGAGAACTTTTTTGACGGGCTCCATTCTGTCCTGTGCATTTGCTTCGGGAGGCGGATATTCATTTTTAAAAGCGTATTCTTGATGCCGTCCGTTTCCGGCCGTGAATCTCCCGCCCCTGAAAATTCGGGCGTTCCTCCCTTTTTTTTTGCCCTCTCTCAACCTTTTTTCACTGATGCCCGGCATTTGAGCGCTTGAACCGTGACAATCCATTGATTTTTCGAAACCGGGAAGTTTTTCACTGATGATAATGTTAATAGAATGTTAAGATAAGACCTATTGACAAAAATCCATATAATGAACATGTCATTTTTCAGAAAGGAGCAAAGAAGGAGAGCTGATGAAAAGAATTTTACTTAATGTCATCATTATCGTAGCAATGGTCTTACTAATAAGATGTGCTCATTATGCGTCAGACCCTGATCCCTCGAATTCTTCTGATACATACACAGATTTTAAAGATTTGGCTGAACATGAAGACCCCGATGATTATCATATATCGTACAATAAGCGAAAGGGGAGCCCCGTATTGATCATGTCGCCGCACGGAGGGAGAATTGAGGGCGGGGTGAGCGAGATCGTCCGCTCTTTCAGAGATGATTATTCAACCTATCTGTTTGAGGGATTAAAAACGCATGATAACCAGACTCTTCATATTACGAGCACCAGGTTCGATGAGCCTTCAGCAGTCGAAAGCATTAAGCAGCACCATTATGTTATCGCAGTTCACGGTTATAAAGGCGACGAGAAAAATACTCTTGTCGGAGGAAGCGACCGGAAGCGGGCGAAAAAATTGGTGAGAGCTCTCGAACGAAACGGATTTTCTGCAGAATTGGCAACCTCAAAAACCGGTCTGGCCGGGGTTGACACCGAAAATATCAATAACCAGGCGCAAACCGGGCTGAGCATACAGCTTGAGATCAGCAGAGAACAGCGGGAAGCGTTTTTTGATAATTTTGATTACCGCGAAAGGGAATTCACAAAAACGGAGGAATTTTACCGGTTTGTCCGTACGATAAAAAGAGTGATCAATCAAGAGTATTCGTAAGCTTAAAAAAAGACAAACGAGTGAAAGATGAGTAAACTGAAAAAAAGGAGGTTTGTCCCTTGGCAAAACATCACTTTTATTTAAAAGCAAATTGGCCCGGAAATCGCAATGACGTCGGCGATATTAAAAGCGGCCGGCTGGAAACGGCTGTGTCCATTCCTAAGGAAATGGACGGACCCGGAGAAGGCACAAATCCTGATGAAATGCTGCTTGGAGCGGCCGCGACCTGTTATATTATAACGCTTGCGGCGATGATGGAAAGAAGCGGCCTGGATAAAGAAGATCTACATATGGAATCTGAAGGAATTGTAGACGTCACGAACGGTGTGTTCACGTACCAGAAAATCATTCACCGCCCGTTTATATTATTAAAGCCGGATGCAGCCGAAACGGACTTTACGCTCGCCAGGAAGTTAGCGCAAAAAGCGGAGTCCTCATGTATGATTTCACGAGCGGTCCAAGGAAACGTGGAGATGGAGCTTGAGGTTGAAGTAAAAGCTGCCCGCGCTTGACGAGTTCAAACGGTCAGCTCCGGGCCGTTTGATTTTTTTTAGCTTTTTGAGACTTGGAACGGTTCAGCAGGATGACGCCCGTGATGACCAAAACAAGCCCGATCATCATTTTGACTGTCATGGCCTCCTTAAAAACAAAAAAGCCGACAATTGCCGTTAAAGCGGTGCCGACACCTGACCATGTCGCGTATGCGGCGGATAAATCAAGGCTTTTCAAAGAGAAGCTCAAAAACATAAAAGAGGCTCCGATTCCGGCAATGACGCCGAGAGCGGGCCACAGGTGCGTAAAACCGTCCGACAGCTTCAGCATCGTGCTCCCGAACACTTCTGATACAATGGCTAATGCCAAGCAAAGTAATCCTTTCATCAGCATGCCTCTCCTTTCTACCAATTCATCAAAATGACACCGGCCAATAAGAAAAAGAGTCCGATGACGGCCTGCTTGTCCAGTTTTTCATGAAACCATTTCGCTCCGATAATGGATGCGAGCACCGTTCCTGCTCCGCTCCATGTTGCATAGGATAAGCTAAGCGGAATGAGTTTCAGTGTCAGTGAAAGCATATAAAAGGCCAATGAATAGCCTGCCACTACAAGCGCGCTCGGCAAAAACCGCGTAAATCCGCGGGAGACCTTCAGCATGGCCGCGCCGATTGACTCTGATAAAATAGCAATTGTGAGGAAGATATAACCCAGAATCATATCAAATCCCCCTCTCATCATAATCGTTATGCCTTTTGTTTAAGGCAGTAAAATAAAATAATATCCGAACTTTGTCCGCCAAGTCAAGACATTAGGCCTATACAAAAAGGCCCCCGAGGAGGAACCTTTTTGATTCGTCAATAGTAATACGGATAGCCGTAGCCGTAACCCCCGTACAAGTACGGATTGAATAAAGCGCTCCCGACAAGCCCCCCGACAAGCCCTCCGAAAAACGGTCCGCCGTAAAAAACAAACGGCCGTCCGAATCCATAACCAAACCAAGGCCGGCCAAATCCGAAACCCGGCCGTCCGAATCCAAATCCGAATCCGGGACGCCCGAAGCCGAAGCCCGGCCGTCCAAACCCAAATCCGGGACGTCCGAACCCAAATCCAGGCCGCCCGAACTGTCTCATATCACTATCTACTGCGTATGCGTATTCTTCATTCATAATTAAGGTACCTCCAAGAATAAATTTGAGATGATAACAGAGTATTCAGCCCACCAATTTTTGATTGGGCGTTTATCAAAAAATAAAGGAGTGAGCTTTTGTGGGCCTGTATCAGTCCGATTGGTCAAAAAAACCTCCGCACACACACGCATACCGGGCGGTTACGGATGTAGTGCAGGGGCATTACCATTTGATTGAAGGCTTTTCGCAGCCGGAAAACGGCAGCAATACAGATGAGCATACACATTTCTATACGGGCATCACCTCGTTTGAAAACGGCCATTTTCATAGGTATTACGGCATTTCCGGCCCTGCCATCCCGAGGGTTGACGGAACACATTACCATGAGCTTTCAGAGACCACCTTTGCCGCCTACAATGAGCCGATTCAGATCCAGCACGGCGGCGTCGTTTACGATCCGCGGGAGGAAGGACGGAAAACGCACCGCCATACACTCAAAGGAAAAACGAGAGAGGTTGTCGGAAACGAGCCGATCGGGTGGTAGCGACGTTTAGCGCTCAGGAAAAAGGGCAAAATGGATAGGTGCCTGAAGAAATGAATGCTATAATTAGGGGGAGATTTATAAAAGAGAGTGATACATATTGAAAAATAAAAAACAGCCTGTCGTCATACTCGTCGGACCGACGGCAGTCGGAAAAACAAAACTAAGCATCGGACTCGCGAAAATGCTGAATGCGGAAATCATCAGCGGAGATTCCATGCAGGTATATAAAGGGATGGACATCGGAACGGCCAAAGTCACCGAAGAAGAGACAGAAGGCGTGCCGCATCACCTGATTGATATTTTGGAGCCGTCCGACACTTTTTCAACGGCGGATTATCAGAAAATGGTAAGGGGAAAAATCACCGAGATTGCCGATAGAGGAAAGCTGCCGATGATTGTCGGGGGAACGGGTCTGTACATTCAGTCCGTGCTGTATGACTATACGTTCACGGAAAACTCCGGCGACCCTGTATTCCGGGAGCGCATGGAGAAACTGGCGGCTGAAGAAGGGGCGGAAGCGCTTCATGCCAAGCTTGCGGCAGCCGACCCGGAAGCGGCGGCAGCCATTCATCAAAACAACACGCGAAGAGTCATCCGCGCGCTCGAAATTCTGCATGTATCGGGAAAAACAATGTCAGAGCATCTTAAAACCCAAAAACGGGAGCTGCTTTACAATGCGGTTCTTATCGGTCTTACAATGGACAGAGAAGTGCTGTACGGCCGGATTAACGAGCGCGTTGACCTGATGCTGGAAACCGGCCTTCTTGACGAAGTAAAGCGGCTGTATGATATGAATATCCGGGACAGCCAATCGATTCAGGCGATCGGCTATAAAGAGCTGTATGAATATCTTGATGGAAAAGTGCCGCTCCCTCAGGCTGTGGAACAATTAAAACAAAATTCAAGGCGATATGCGAAACGCCAGCTGACCTGGTTTCGCAATAAAATGCCCGTTTCATGGACAGATATGACGCCGCCTGTTGATATTGAGCAGAAAAAAAAGGAAATTTTCGAGTGCATAGCAGGAAAACTGGAAATTTAATCGAAACAGTATTGTATTGAGAACCAAGGAGGACGAAACATGAAACCGATTAATATTCAAGATCAGTTTTTGAATCAAATCCGAAAAGACAATACGTTCGTCACGGTGTTTTTACTCAACGGCTTCCAGCTTCGCGGCCAGGTAAAAGGCTTTGACAACTTTACCGTTTTGCTCGAAACGGAGGGGAAGCAGCAGCTTATTTATAAACATGCCATCTCCACGTTCGCCCCGCAAAAAAACGTCCAGCTTGAGCTTGAATAGACTTTTTGAAAAAGACCATGAACAATGGTCTTTTTCTATGCGCATCTGTATATTGCAGGCTGTATATCGGAAACATAAAAGGGGGTTCGGAAAATCGTGTTCGAAAGTGAAAATGAACTGAGAAGAATCAGGATTACGCTCGTTTGGATCGCTGTTTTTTTGCTGTTTGGAGCTTGCAGCAATCATGAGACGGTGGTGACGGATGATGACGGCGGCTCATCGGATGCCGAACCGCAGACAGAAGGCATGGTGCAGCTGGAACATAATCGTTTCGGCATCGTCGAGGACGGTTACTTAAAAATATACCGCTATGATGAAAAAACGAATAAAATCGAACTGAAAAAAGAAACGGCGCTGGATGAGCTTGAATAAATTTCACAAGCGTTCGAATTTACAAAGCGGGCCGCACAAGCTACACTAGGTACTGACATTGATCATGCAGAGGGTGAGACGATTGAAACACAAGGTGATAATCAACCATTGGGAAGAAACTTGTGAAGATGATTCCTGCTATGAATATGGAACCAGCATCATCGTTGACGGCAAAGAACTGATCAGAGAGGCTTCCATCACAAGCGCTCTGAAAGCCGTACTGAAAGAAATCGGTGCTGATGTGGAGATTGAAGAAACCGTTGAAAGCGAAAAAAAATGTGATTCTTACAAAAAATAAGAATAAAAGTCTAGACTACTAAGCAGTTTTTTTTCATGTTATGATAGACATCGGCTTACACATGACACCTTGAGTAGGATGAGAGATGATTCTCGTTCTGCTCTCTTTTTTGGGCGTTAATCGGGCCAGAGCCAAAGTCCGCTCTTTCAAAAATATGAATTTTTTATAAATCGATCTCAATATGTTGTGTTTTTCTGAGAGGTTAGTATACTATATATAGTGTTAAGAGATTCATTATTTTTGATAGGTCGTGATAAGGATGGTTCAAATCATATTTGATTCAAAGACAGGGAATGTTCAGCGTTTTGTGAATAAAACAGACTTTCAGCTGATCCGCAAGGTGGACGAAACGGACCACGTGGACACTCCGTTTGTTTTGGTCACCTACACGACAAACTTCGGTCAGGTACCGGCATCAACACAATCATTTCTCGAAAAATACGCCCATCTCTTATTAGGAGTCGCTGCGAGCGGCAACAAAGTATGGGGCGATAACTTTGCAAAAAGCGCCGATACCATTTCAAGACAATATCAGGTGCCGATCTTGCACAAATTTGAACTCAGCGGCACATCTAAAGACGTTGAATTGTTTACTCAGGAGGTAGAAAGAGTTGTCACAAAATCAAGTGCCAAAATGGATCCAGTTAAATAACGAAATCATGATCCAACAAGATGGAAAATTCCAGTTTGATAAAGATAAAGAGGCTGTACATAGCTATTTTGTTGACTATATCAATCAAAACACAGTTTACTTTCACGATTTGAAAGAGAAGCTGGATTATTTGATTGAAAACCAATACTACGAAGAGGAATTCTTAAGCCTTTACTCTTTTGAAGACATTAAAGAAGTGTTTAAGACAGCTTACGCTAAGAAGTTTCGTTTTCCTTCCTTCATGAGTGCGTTTAAATTTTATAATGACTATGCTTTGAAAACGAATGACAAGAAAAGAATCCTCGAGCGTTATGAGGACCGAATCTCAATCGTCGCGCTGTTCTTCGCAAACGGCGACACTGAGAAAGCAAAAGAATATGTAAACCTGATGATCAACCAGGAATATCAGCCGAGTACACCGACATTTTTGAATGCCGGCAGAAAACGCCGCGGAGAACTGGTGAGCTGCTTCTTGCTCGAAGTCAATGATTCCTTAAACGATATTTCACGGGCGATCGATATTTCCATGCAGCTGTCTAAATTGGGCGGCGGGGTTTCTCTTAATCTGTCCAAGCTTCGCGCGAAAGGTGAAGCGATTAAAGATGTTGAAAACGCCACAAAAGGCGTTGTAGGCGTCATGAAGCTTCTTGATAATGCGTTCCGTTACGCTGACCAAATGGGACAGAGACAAGGCTCGGGCGCGGCGTATTTAAACATTTTCCACCGCGATATCAATGATTTTCTTGATACGAAAAAGATTTCTGCGGATGAAGATGTGCGCGTCAAGACGCTTTCTATCGGTGTCGTCATTCCGGATAAGTTCGTTGAGCTTGCACGTGAGGACAAAGCGGCTTATGTATTCTATCCGCATACGATTTATAAAGAATACGGCCAGCATATGGACGAAATGGACATGACGGCGATGTATGAGGAGCTTGTCGACAACCCGCGTGTCAAAAAAGAAAAAGTGAATGCGCGCAAATTGCTTGAAAAGCTTGCCGTTCTCCGTTCTGAGTCAGGTTATCCGTACATTATGTTCCAGGACAACGTAAACAAAGAGCACGCGAATAACCACGTATCAAAAGTGAAATTCTCGAACCTTTGCTCTGAGGTGCTTCAAGCGTCACAAGTTTCGGCTTACACAGATTATGATGAAGAAGACGAAATCGGCTTGGACATTTCCTGCAACCTTGGTTCATTAAATATTTTGAATGTCATGAAACATAAATCGATTGAGCGCACGGTGAAACTCGCGACGGATTCCCTGACTCATGTATCTGAGACGACGGATATCCGCAACGCGCCGGCAGTCAGACGCGCGAACAAAGCGATGAAGTCGATCGGTTTAGGCGCCATGAACCTCCACGGCTACCTTGCCCAAAACGGCATCGCTTATGAAAGCCCGGAAGCAAGAGATTTCGCGAATACGTTCTTTATGATGGTGAACTTTTATTCCATCCAGCGTTCAGCTGAGCTTGCGAAAGAAAAAGGCGAAACGTTTGAGCATTATGAAGGCTCCACTTATGCAACGGGAGAATATTTCAATAAATACATCGAAAAAGAGTTCTCACCGGCATACGAAAAAATCGCTGCGCTCTTTGAGGGCATGCACATTCCGACAATCGAAGACTGGAAAGAGCTGAAGGCGTTTGTCGCTGAACACGGTATGTATCACAGCTACAGACTGTGCATCGCGCCGACAGGCTCCATTTCCTACGTCCAATCCAGCACGGCGTCCGTTATGCCGATCATGGAACGGATCGAAGAAAGAACATACGGAAATTCAAAAACGTATTACCCGATGCCGGGATTAGCGTCTAATAACTGGTTCTTCTACAAAGAAGCTTATGATATGGACATGTTCAAAGTGGTGGATATGATCGCGACAATCCAGCAGCATATCGATCAGGGAATCAGCTTTACCCTGTTTTTGAAAGATACGATGACAACTCGTGATCTGAACCGTATTGATCTGTATGCCCACCATAGAGGCATCAAAACCATTTACTATGCAAGAACGAAAGATACCGGGCAAGATAGCTGCCTTTCTTGTGTTGTTTGATTAAAGGAGAGTTTATAGTGACGAAAATTTATGACGCAGCAAACTGGTCAAAGCATGAAGACGACTTTACCCAAATGTTCTATAACCAAAATGTGAAACAGTTCTGGCTTCCGGAAGAGATTGCTTTAAACGGCGATATCCTCACATGGAAGTACCTCGGGAAAAACGAGCAAGACACGTATATGAAGGTACTGGCCGGATTGACTCTTCTTGATACAGAGCAGGGGAATACAGGAATGCCGATCGTGGCTGAACACGTAGACGGCCACCAGCGGAAAGCCGTGCTGAATTTTATGGCGATGATGGAGAACGCCGTTCACGCAAAATCGTACTCTAATATTTTCATGACACTGGCACCGACTGAAACAATTAATGAAGTATTCGAATGGGTCAAACAAAACAAATTTTTGCAGAAAAAAGCGCAAATCATCGTCGGACTCTACAAAGCGATTAAAAAAGATGACGAGATTTCACTGTTCAAAGCCATGGTTGCATCTGTGTATTTAGAAAGCTTCCTATTCTACAGCGGTTTCTATTATCCGTTATATTTCTACGGACAAGGAAAACTGATGCATAGCGGTGAAATTATCAACCTGATCCTTCGTGATGAAGCGATCCACGGTGTATATGTCGGACTGCTTGCCCAAGAAATATACAATAAACAAACAGAAGCGAAAAAAGCGGAACTTCGCGAATTTGCGGTTGAGCTTTTAGAAGAGCTTTATCACAATGAGCTTGAATATACAGAGGACTTGTACGATCAAGTCGGACTCTCACACGATGTAAAGAAATTCATCCGCTATAACGCCAATAAAGCTTTGATGAACTTAGGGTTCGATCCTTACTTTGAAGAAGAGGATATTAATCCGATCGTATTAAACGGATTAAACACCAAAACAAAATCACATGATTTCTTCTCCATGAAAGGGAACGGTTACAAAAAGGCGACGGTAGAACCGATTAAGGACGAAGATTTTTATTTTGGCCAAGATGAAGAGCAGATATAATATCTGCTCTTTTGGCTTGAATGGAGAGGTAAGACAGGAGGAACGGGCATGAATAAAATGGATGAAATCATCTTGGCTGCACCGCGGAGTGACGTCTTTCAAAACGAAATGCTGACATTTCAGGGAGTCAACAGCGAGGATGAACGTATCGTAAACATTATGGCTCAAATTGAGGCGCATTTTTTTGAAATCAGAAGAGGCGACGCGGAAGAGGACCCGCGATTTAAACAGCCGATTCCGTATGTCGTCATCCGCCGCGATGATGAGGTGTTTGTGTATGAACGGCTCGCCGGCGGAGGGGAATCGCGCCTCCATAATAAGCTTTCTCTCGGCTTCGGCGGACACATGAACCCTATGGAAGGGGCGGCTTCATTTTCGGAAGTGCTGAAACAGAATACCGACCGGGAGCTGGCGGAAGAACTGTACATTCGCGAGGAGGACAAACAAAACATTGTCACACTCGGCCTGATCAATGATGATGAAAACGATGTAGGGAAGGTGCATATCGGCATCCTTTCTGCGCTCCAGTTAGCGTCTGCGGCACAAGTCGAAGTGAAAGAAAAAGATCAAATCGCCGGCCGCTGGATGAAACTGAGCGAACTGAAAGAGGAAAATGTGTATCAGCGTCTTGAAGCTTGGTCTCAGTTTGTCGCCGATATACTTCAATAACAAAAAACCCCCGTTCGTCCCAAAAAAGGGAGAGCGGGGGTTTTTCATTTAGTCTTGTATAATGAAGGCATCAAATCCGGCTTTTTCGGCCCGCGCGGCCAACGCTTCAGCGTAATCTCTGGAAGAGAATGCGCCGATCTGCACTTTAAATAAGCCGCCTTTTGGAAGCACAATCGCGTCAAAACCTTTAGACTCCGCATCGGCGGCAAGCGCATCAGCATTTGCTTTCACTTTGAATGCACCGATTTGCACTTTATATAAGTCAGCCTTTTTTTTTAGACCGAAAGCTTGCTCCAAGCCCTTGGCATGTCCTCTTGCAAGGCTTTCAATAAAACTGGCTGTTTTCAGTTTGTTTGCATCAGCTGACGTATCAACAAAACCATTCTCCGTCAAAATCGCCGGCATACTTGTCTCCCGCAGCACATGGAAGTTGGCTGTTTTTTTTCCTCGGTCATTAAAACCCGATGCTTGAATCACTTGCGTGTGGACGGCTGATTGGTAAGTCGAGGTCGGCGCTCCGACACCGGGGTAAATATAGCTTTCGAATCCGGTTCCGCCTCCTGAGTTAATATGAATGGATAAAAAATAATCTGCGCCCCAGCTGTTGGCGGCATCCGTTCTTTCCGTCAGGCTGACCGTCTTATCGCTTGTCCTGCTCATCGTGACAGAAACTCCTTCATACTCATTCGTCAGAATCGTGCGCAAAGCCAGCGCGATCTCCAGCGTGACCGCTTTTTCCTGAAGTCCGTTTCCGGTTGCACCTGAATCAGTTCCGCCATGACCGGGGTCTATAAAAATTTTAACCATTCTCCATCACCTCATTACAGCATATGATGATAATCAAAAGGTGCTTGTACGGCTGTCATTCATGAAAAAAATGAGAAATACACCCAACATTTCCCGGAAAATAAAAATAAATGGTTTGTCCTCCCGTTTCTTCTGAATACAATAAGAAATGAAAAATATTTCTCGGGAAAGCGCAGGATTCAACATCATTCCCGAAGAGAACGGAAAAAATGACAGATAAAGAGGAAAAGGGGCCTCATGATGATAGGCGGATGTCACCGAACCGCTTCATCATGAGTAAGATAAAGAGAGAACAGAGAGGTGAGCATGTTGGAGCGCGCTGTAACCTATAAAAATAACGGACAAATTAACATCATTCTTAATGGCCAAAAGCAAGTGCTGACAAATGCAGAAGCTGAGGCGGAATATCAGGCCGCCCTGCAAAAAAATGAAGCCAAGCACAGCATTCTGAAAGAAATTGAAAAAGAAATGAACACATTAGTGGGTATGGAAGAAATGAAACGCAACATTAAAGAAATTTACGCGTGGATATTCGTCAACCAAAAACGGGCCGAACAAGGGCTTAAAGTCGGAAAACAAGCTCTTCATATGATGTTCAAAGGGAACCCAGGCACCGGGAAAACCACCGTCGCGAGACTGATCGGCAAGCTTTTCTTCGAAATGAACGTGCTTTCCAAAGGACATCTGATCGAAGCGGAACGTGCTGATCTGGTCGGTGAATACATCGGACACACGGCGCAAAAAACGAGAGATCTGATTAAAAAATCGCTCGGGGGCATTTTATTCATTGATGAAGCATACTCACTTGCAAGGGGCGGAGAAAAGGATTTCGGTAAAGAGGCGATTGATACGCTTGTCAAGCATATGGAAGACAAACAGCATGAATTTATTCTGATTCTGGCAGGGTACTCAAGAGAAATGACACATTTCCTGTCATTAAATCCCGGCCTGCAATCGCGTTTCCCTATCAGCATCGATTTTCCGGATTACTCTGTCACTCAGCTGATGGACATCGCAAAGCGCATGATAGCAGAGCGGGAGTATCAATTAAGCCAGGAAGCCGAGTGGAAGTTAAAAGATTACTTAATGACAGTGAAAAGCACGACAAGCCCCATAAAATTCAGCAACGGGCGCTTTGTCAGAAACGTGATTGAAAAATCAATCCGCGCTCAGGCCATGAGACTTTTAATGGGAGACCAATACTTAAAAAACGATTTAATGACGATCAAGAGCCAGGATTTACTTATACAAGATGAGGCGGCAGCTCACGAATAGACCTCTCAGCCGGTTTGAGGGGTCTCTTTTTTATTTCTCTCTTTAAAACCCGCCGGATGTGTGGTATACGCCCTGCGGGTTTGGTATGATAGTACTACTGCCCAATACGACACAGAAAGGAACATCCATTTGAACGAACAGGAAGGAAAAAGAGAAACGGTCATTTTGGTCGGCTGCCAGCTTCCGCACATGACAGATGAGCACTTTGAACATTCCATGGAAGAGCTTGCTTCATTGACAAAAACGGCTGACGGAACGGTGCTGACCCGGATTACGCAAAAACGGAACAGAGCGGATGCCGCTACATATATAGGCAAGGGGAAAGTAGACGAGCTGAAGGCGCTGTGTGAAGAGCTTGAAGCGGATCTGATCATTTTTAATGATGAACTGTCACCGAGCCAGCTTAAATCACTCGCCACTGCAATTGAAGCGAAGATCATCGACCGCACGCAGCTTATTTTGGATATTTTCGCAAAAAGGGCGAAGACGAGAGAAGGAAAGCTTCAGATCGAATTGGCCCAGCTTCAATACGCGCTGCCCCGTCTGAGCGGACAAGGAATCAATCTCTCAAGACAAGGCGGCGGAATCGGGACGAGAGGGCCCGGTGAGACAAAGCTTGAAACAGACCGGCGCCACATTAGAAACCGCATACACGAAATTAACGTGCAGCTGTCAACGGTTATCCGCCACAGAAGCCGTTATCGGGAGAGACGTAAAAAGAACGGCGTGCTTCAGGCTGCACTCGTCGGTTATACCAATGCCGGAAAATCAACATGGTTCAATCAATTAACAAGCTCAGACAGCTATGAAGAAGATCTGCTGTTTGCAACACTTGATCCGATGACGAGAAAGATGGCGCTCCCAAGCGGCTACAGCGTCCTTTTGTCTGATACGGTCGGCTTCATTCAGGACCTGCCGACGACGCTGATTGCGGCTTTCCGCTCAACGCTTGAGGAAGTGAAGGAAGCAGACTTGATCATTCATGTCATTGATTCATCCAATGAAGATTATGCCGGACATGAACAGACTGTCCTCGGTCTGTTAAAAGAGCTTGAGGCAGATGATATTCCGGTGCTGACCGCTTATAACAAACGTGATGATACACTTCCTGACTTCATCCCGACAGCGGGAGAAGGCCACATCATGATCAGCGCCAGAATCGCCGGGGATGAAGCAAAACTAAAAGCGGAAATCGAAGCTTATTTGCGCCGGGAGCTGATGACGCCGTATGAAGTTCATGTGCCTGCCGCCGAAGGCAAATTGATGTCACGCATCAAAACAGAGACCATGATCGACAGCCTTTATTTTAATGAAGAAAATGAACGCTACGAAGTCTCAGGTTATGTACAGGAAGAACAAAGCATACTCGGAGAACTGAAGAAATTCATGTAAGGAAGGTATACACAACATGTTTGACACACTGACCCATGGCGCTCTTTTACAAAAAACCGCCGAAGAAACAGAAGCGGAAATCTCCGCCGTTCATAAAAGAATAGAAGAAATCAGTGAACGGAATGAATGGAGAGTCCTGCAAAGCTACAGAAAACATAAAGTAAGCGATACGCATTTTACGCCTTCAACCGGATACGGTTATGATGATATCGGACGAGATACACTGGAGAAGATCTATGCTGATGTGTTCGGAGGAGAGGCGGGACTCGTGCGGCCGCAAATCATTTCCGGAACGCATGCGATTTCAATCGCGCTCTTCGGTGTGCTGAGACCCGGGGACGAATTGCTTTATATAACAGGCAAGCCTTACGATACACTCGAGGAAATCGTCGGAGTAAGAGGCGGGGAGTATTCAGGCTCGCTTAAGGAATTTCAAATCGGGTACAATGCAGTCGATTTAACATCAGAAGGCAGAGTGGACTTTGAAGCGGTCCGGGCTGCAATCCGGCCGAATACAAAAGTGATCGGCATCCAGCGTTCAAAAGGATATGCGAATCGTCCGTCTTTCAGAATAAATGAAATTAAAGAGATGATTCGTTTCGTAAAGGAAATCAAAGAAGATGTCATTGTTTTTGTGGACAATTGCTACGGAGAATTTGCAGAAGAGCGGGAACCCTGCCACGTCGGAGCGGATCTTATGGCCGGCTCCCTGATCAAAAACCCGGGCGGCGGCCTTGCTAAAACGGGCGGCTATCTTGTAGGGAAAGCCAAGTGGATTGAGGCCTGCTCTTACCGGATGACCTCCCCGGGAATCGGAAGTGAAGCCGGCGCTTCGCTTTATTCACTGCAGGAAATGTATCAAGGTTTCTTTCTCGCTCCGCATGTAGTGGCGCAAAGCTTGAAGGGAGCGGTATTTACCGCCCGTTTTCTTGAAAAGCTCGGCTTTACGTCAAACCCTGCATGGAATGCGCCGAGAACGGATCTGATTCAATCAGTTGAGTTTCAGGACCCTGATAAGATGATCGCTTTTTGCCAGGCGATACAATATGCTTCACCGATTAATGCGCATGTGACGCCTTATCCGAGCTATATGCCGGGATATGAAGACGATGTCATTATGGCAGCGGGCACATTCGTACAGGGAGCAAGCATTGAATTATCAGCAGATGGACCTATCAGACCGCCTTATGTCGCGTATGTCCAAGGAGGATTAACCTACGCGCACGTGAAAAATGCGATTTGCAGCGCCGTAAATGCTTTAATGGAAAAAGAGCTGATTTAGGCCGTTTGCAATTTTCAAAGAATTTGATGTTAAGATTCCTTACATTGTGTTGACACAAAATATAACATCACCTATAATGAGACTAAGATAAGAAAAGGAGGAAATTGAGATGAGTGATAACATTCGCCGCTCAATGCCTTTATTTCCAATTGGGATTGTCATGCAGTTAACAGAACTTTCTGCCCGGCAAATTCGATATTATGAGGAAAATGGATTGATATTTCCAGCGAGAAGCGAAGGAAATAGACGATTATTTTCATTCCATGATGTAGATAAACTGTTAGAAATCAAAAATCTGATTGAACAAGGCGTCAATATGGCGGGGATCAAACAAATTCTGGATAAGGCATCTGCCGAACCGGAAGAAAAATCCGAAAAAACCGCCAAACCGATGAAGCACAATCTGTCTGATGACGAACTCAGAAAGCTTCTGAAAAACGAACTGATGCAGGCAGGCCGTTTCCAGCGGGGAAATACTTTCCGCCAAGGTGACATGTCCCGATTCTTTCATTAATCCGTTAGCAACTGTTTTGCTATATACATTTACCTTTTAGAGGAGGAGTTTTACGAAATGGCAAAGTACACAAGAGAAGACATCGTAAAATTAGTAAATGAGGAAAACGTAAAGTATATCCGCCTTCAATTCACAGACATTCTCGGAACGATTAAAAACGTGGAAATTCCTGTGAGCCAGCTTGAAAAAGCACTTGATAATAAATGCATGTTCGACGGTTCTTCCATCGAAGGTTTCGTCCGTATCGAAGAGTCTGATATGTACTTATATCCTGATCTGAACACATTTGTAATCTTCCCATGGACGGCTGAAAAAGGTAAAGTAGCACGCTTCATCTGTGACATTTACAATCCGGACGGCACGCCGTTCGAAGGTGACCCGCGTAACAACCTCAAACGGATTCTGAAAGAAATGAAAGAACTCGGTTTCAGCGATTTCAATCTTGGACCTGAGCCTGAATTCTTCCTGTTTAAATTAGATGAAAAAGGCGAACCGACGCTTGAATTGAACGATAAAGGCGGATACTTCGACCTGGCTCCGACTGACTTGGGAGAAAACTGCCGCCGCGATATCGTGCTTGAGCTTGAAGAAATGGGCTTTGAAATCGAAGCATCTCACCATGAAGTTGCTCCGGGTCAGCACGAAATCGATTTTAAATATGCTGGTGCCATCCGTTCTTGTGACGACATCCAAACTTTCAAACTGGTTGTCAAAACGATCGCCCGCAAACACGGTCTGCATGCGACATTCATGCCAAAACCGCTGTTCGGCGTAAACGGTTCCGGTATGCACTGCAACCTATCACTCTTTAAAGATAGCGTTAACGCGTTCTTTGATAAAGACGCTGATCTTCAGCTGAGTGAAACAGCAAAACATTTCATTGCCGGTATCGTAAAACACGCGACAAGCTTTACGGCTGTCACAAACCCGACAGTGAACTCTTACAAACGCCTTGTTCCGGGCTATGAAGCACCTTGCTACGTGGCATGGAGCGCGCAAAACAGAAGCCCGCTGATCCGTATCCCGGCTTCCCGCGGCATCAGCACGCGTGTTGAAGTCCGCAGCGTAGACCCGGCGGCAAACCCGTACCTGGCGTTAAGCGTATTGCTTGCAGCAGGCCTTGACGGAATCAAAAACAAACTTGAAGCACCGGCTCCGATTGACCGCAACATCTACGTCATGAGCAAAGAAGAGCGCATGGAAAACGGCATCGTAGATCTTCCGGCGACGCTGGCGGAAGCTCTCGACGAATTCAAATCAAACGAAGTCATGGTTGCGGCACTCGGTGAGCACCTGTTCGAACACTTCATCGAAGCAAAAGAAATCGAATGGGATATGTTCCGCACACAGGTTCATCCGTGGGAGCGCGAACAATACATGTCTCAGTATTAATCTCTCAATCCCTTGGCACTATTGGTGCCAGGGGATTTTTTGGTTTTGGTCATAAGATTAAAAGAACAACATTTTTGGTCCTTGACCAGAATATGACCAAAAAAAATTGAAGTTATAATTGAGGACACGTATTTATTGTAATCCCTTATTCGGTTTAGGATGAAGGCTAAATGAAGCTAATTATGTTCTAAAATTGAACCGGCCATTTTTATTTTCAAAAAGCAGGAGCAGGAAATTCATCAATTTTGATACGAAGTAAACTATAAGGTTTCTGTCGTAAGTCTTTTCCATAATGAAATCTAGCCTGCCGATGTAATTGGTTCACGATGACATATAAGTATTCATCCGGACCAATCGAAAAAGTATCCGGCCATAAAATTCTCGGATCATGTGCGATGGTTTCCATTGTGCCATTCGGCAGCATCTTTCGAATACTATTGTTCTCATAATCTCCGGCATAAATGGCTCCTTTCGCATCTGTAATCATTCCATCAGACGCGCCTTTTTCTCCCCAATACGCCACATGATAAAGTAAATCCATGTCCGGTATATTTCTATCTCTCAGGGCTTCTGTTGAGATCGAGAACAGATGACGGCTGGTCAGTGGACAAAAAAATAATACCTTTCCGTCAGGAGAAATCGCAATACCGTCGGATGCCAGCCTAAATGGGGAAGTTGAACCATCCCTGTTACGATTCATCAAAATTTTGCCTTCTACTTTCGGTATAAAATAGGAATCCGGTGAAGTTGGATTTGCTCCATTTAACCGTCTAAATGCGTTTCCGGTTTCTAAATCCACGACGATAATAGCTCCTGGTCCTTTGGAAGAAGAATCCGTTATATAGGCATAACCTGCAGTTCCAACACGAAAATCAAATCGGACATCATTCAGGTAAGTTGTTGGAAGGACAACATCTTCTGTAAAGGTATAAACTCTTCTGATTGTATTGGTTTTTAAATCAACAGCGACTAATTTTGCCCCGCCTTTAATTGGTTCAGAAAAATTGGGTGCCGCCGTATCTAGTACCCAAAGCGTTCCTCTTCCATCAGTAACTACACTTTGGACACTGATGAAAGTCATTTTGATATTCTCAGGGTTAACCAAATTGGTTTGTAAATCAGGATAAGGCTGCAATTTATCCCCAATTATTTCCGCCACCGTAAATTTAACATTGTCTCCCCATTTCGGAAAACAAATGAAAATACGACCAGTTTCTGAAACAGTAACACCGGTAGGCATAGCTCCATAAAATGCATAAACCAGTTCTAAATCCCCAAAATATTTTTCAAAAGGCAGCATAGGTTTCATAATATCCTCCTCAACCAATTAAACGGGATATCACTTATATATGATTCGCATTTTTTCTAGTGCATGTTTCTTAATAAGTTTTTCTAAACAAAAGATGATGGAAGTTCTTATCATTTAATAAGTCAGTCAGGTGACACAGGGGGGTTTACTTAACGTCTGTCGAAGCAGTCGGCAATTACAACATGGTATGTCCTTTGGTCGGTTTTAAATTCTCTGAAAAAAGAGTTGAAAAAGCAGAAAAGATTTTATAATATGAAATCAAGTTAGTTTGTTCGATCAACAAACTAATAAAACCACTTTAATTGTCCATCATGTAAAGGTCTTAAATGGGAGGGGGATAAGAGGCTCGATTTAATTGGAGGTATATAAAAAGCGAAAGCCAAGCTTTTATCCTGTTCACTGCTATCTGATCACCATTTGGATGTTGAAAATGCTCTGTGAAAGTAAACCGCTATCATTTTTTTGAAAGCGCTTTTATATGCCGCTCACTGGCTGATAATTTTAAAGAAATGTTATACCATTTCATCATGTTCCTTATGTAAAGGATCGAAAAGGGGAGGAAATCATGCTCAGTGAAAATGTAAAGAAGATCAGCATGGTTGAAAAAGTTGGATATGCGTCTGGAGATTTTGCATGTAATTTAATTTATGCAACAGTGTCTACGTATCTTTTGTTCTTCTATACAGATGTTTTTGGTTTATCGGCAGCAACAGCCGGTACGATGTTTTTAGTGGTTAGAATCATCGACGCTCTCGCTGATCCTTTTATTGGAACAATAGTTGACAGAACAAATAGCAGGTTTGGCCGCTTCAGACCGTATCTTTTATTCGGAGCTTTTCCCTTTGTCATATTGGCAATACTCTGTTTTACAACCCCGGATTTTTCGGATATGGGGAAATTAATATATGCCTATATCACCTATGTCGGCTTATCGCTTACATACACCATGATAAACGTGCCATATGGCGCGTTAACATCTGCAATGACCAGAAATAATCAAGAAGTTGTTAGTATAACGTCTGTCCGTATGTTATTTGCAAATCTTGGAGGACTTGTCGTTGCATTTTTTGTTCCCTTACTGGCTGCTTATTTAAGCGATAATTCCGGCAGCGAATCTCTTGGCTGGCAGCTAACCATGGGTATTATGGGAGTTATAGGCGGGTGCCTTTTAATCTTTTGTTTTAAAAGCACAAAAGAGCGTGTCACGCTTCAAAAATCGGAAGAAAAAATTAAATTTTCGGATATATTTGAGCAATTTCGTGTTAATCGGCCTCTAGTTGTATTAAGTATTTTCTTTATTATTATTTTTGGAGTGAATTCAATCAGTAATTCGGTTGGCATCTATTACGTAACGTATAATTTAGAAAGAGCGGATTTAGTGAAGTGGTACGGTTTGTTGGGAAGTTTGCCTGCTTTGGTCATTTTACCGTTTATTCCAAAGCTTCATCAATTATTAGGGAAGAAGAAATTACTAAACTATGCATTATTACTGAATATGATCGGCCTCTTAGCTTTACTTTTCGTTCCGTCAAGTAATGTATTCCTGATACTTTCCTTTCGATTGCTGGCTGCTGCAGGAAGTCTCACTGCCGGGGGATATATGTGGGCGCTTATTCCTGAAACAATAGAATATGGAGAGTATAAGACCGGGAAAAGAATGGGCGGTCTTATATACGCTATTATCGGATTTTTCTTTAAATTCGGCATGGCCTTGGGAGGGGTTGTACCGGGTTTGGTTCTAGATCAGTTTGGATATGTGGCAAATCAGGTGCAAACGCCGGAGGCATTGACGGGAATTTTAATTACAACAACCATTATTCCCGTGTTCTTACTGGTTCTGGCCATGATTGATATTAATTTCTATAACTTAGATGAGAAAAAATATAAAAGCATGGTTCGAGAATTAGAGAATAGAGACAAAGTTTATTTGGATCATATTGACGATTTCAAAGCTTAAAACATGATGAGTCAACAGAAAATAGCTGAGGAGGAGTTCAAAATGAAGATCATCAATCCAGTACTTAAAGGATTCAACCCCGATCCGAGTATTTGCAGGGTTGGAGAGGATTATTATATCGCTGTATCTACATTTGAGTGGTTTCCGGGAGTCCAGATACACCACTCAAAAGATTTAGTCAATTGGCGCTTAGTTGCACATCCATTACAGAGAGTTTCGCAATTAGACATGAAAGGAAATCCTAATTCAGGCGGGGTCTGGGCGCCATGTTTAAGTTACAGCGACGGAAAGTTTTGGCTGATCTATACGGATGTTAAGGTAGTAGATGGCGCCTGGAAAGATTGCCACAATTATTTAGTGACTTGTGACACGATTGATGGTGATTGGGGGGAGCCGATCACATTAAACAGCTCGGGTTTTGATGCTTCTTTGTTCCATGATACGGATGGGAAAAAATATTTATTAAATATGTTATGGGATCAGCGTATTGATCGGCACTCCTTTGGAGGCATTGTCATGCAGGAATATTCTGATAAGGAGCAAAAACTAATCGGTAAACCGAAAGTGATTTTTAAAGGAACTGAAAGAAAGCTGACAGAAGCGCCGCACCTTTACCGTATCGGGAACTATTATTATTTATTAACCGCAGAAGGAGGAACACGGTTCGAACATGCTGCTACAATTGCCCGTTCTGCAAATATTGAGGGTCCATATGAAGTACATCCTGATAATCCTATCTTAACGTCATGGCATGCGCCGGAAAATCCGCTGCAAAAATGCGGACATGCATCCATTGTACAAACACATACAGGCGAGTGGTATTTAGCTCATTTAACGGGACGTCCCATTCACCCGGACGATGATTCAATTTTTCAGCAGAGAGGATATTGTCCTCTGGGCAGAGAAACAGCTATTCAAAAGCTCTATTGGAAAGATGGCTGGCCTTATGTAGAAGGCGGAAAAGAAGGGAGCTTGGAAGTGGAAGCGCCTTCTATACCTGAAACAATGTTTGAAGAAACCTATCCGGAAGTTGATGAATTTGAGGATGCAATATTAAATATTAATTTTCAAACGTTAAGAATCCCGTTTACGGAGAAATTAGGTTCATTAACTCAAGCGCCAAATCATTTACGATTATACGGCCATGAATCCTTAACTTCGACATTTACTCAGGCATTTGTAGCCAGACGCTGGCAAAGCCTCCATTTTGAAGCGGAAACGGCTGTTGCGTTTTATCCGGAAAATTTTCAGCAAGCCGCTGGTTTGGTGAACTATTACAATACAGAGAATTGGACGGCTCTTCAAGTCACGTATGATGAAGAACTTGGCCGTATTCTTGAATTAACGATATGTGATAACTTTTCTTTTTCACAACCGTTAAAAAATAAAATTGTGATTCCTCGTGAAGTCAAGTATGTCTATTTAAAAGTGAATATTGAAAACGAAAAATATTATTATTTGTATTCATTTAACAAAGAAGATTGGCACAAAATCGACATTGCATTAGAATCGAAAAAATTATCAGATGATTACATCCGCGGCGGGGGATTCTTTACAGGAGCTTTTGTAGGGATGCAATGCCAAGATACGAGCGGTCATCATATTCCGGCCGACTTCAGATATTTCCGTTATAAAGAAAAATAATTAGCACATGAAAAAGGAGATTTCTATTTTAGAACTCCTTTTTCATATTAGAAGGTGCCTTTGTCAGTATTGATTCAGAAATACTCCTAGAATAAAAAAACCCATCTTTAAAGATGAGCGTAAAACATAGAAGTATGTACATTTCAGTTATGAACCATGTCGAGAAAATGATCAATAACAATAGAGGACATTCCTAGAGCAGGGGCATTTTTTCCTAAGATAGATGGTAATAATTCATAGCTATTGTCTAGTTGGGAATAAACCCTCGATGACACTTCGCTTTTAATTGAATGTAAAACCATAGGATGCGATTCAATGATGCTGTTTCTTAAAATGATGGCTTGCGGATTAAATGTATTTAAAATATTGGTCAGGCCTATTCCTAAATAGAAACCAAAATTCTGTAATGCCTGTAAAGTTCCAACATCATTCAGATGGGCGAGGTCTATGATATCTTGGCTGGACACTTTTTTCTCTTTCGTCTGAAGAGATGTTAATAAAGCCTTCTCTGAAGCATACAATTCCCAGCAGCCTCGGTTTCCGCAGCTGCATTTAGGACCCTTAAAGTCTATTGTCATATGTCCCATTTCTCCAGAGAATCCGCCAACCCCTCTATATAAATGATTGTTGATCATAACGCCGATCCCTATTCCTGTACCGATACTTGCATAAATAATGTTATCGTGATTTTTTGCAGCACCAAATACTTTTTCTCCATATGCGCCGGCATTTGCCTCATTTTCAATAAAAACGGGCACATTGAACTTCTTTTGGATGAAAGATTTTAAGTCAATATCTCTCCAGTTGGCGTTCGGAGCGAAAACGATTTTTTGATTTTTGTCAATCAGCCCGGGCGCGCATATCCCTATACCAATAAGGCCGTATGGAGATTGCGGCATATTTGCAATAAAGTGATGAATCATCTCAATTAAAATATCTTTAGTGATTTCTGGAGAATTGCATTCCAAATGGTGGTGTTGATCAAGGACGATCGTCCCTTCAAGATCTGTTAAAATGCCATTAACATAATCCACGCCAACATCTATTCCTACGGAGTATCCTGCTTTTTTATTAAAAACAAGCATAACAGGTCTTCTGCCGCCGCTTGATTGTCCCTGACCGATTTCAAATACGAGGTTTTCTTTCATTAATGTGTTTACCTGTGACGAAACAGTTGATTTATTTAATCCGGTCATTTCAGATAATTTTGCTCTTGAAATAGGTGAATTTTTAAGTATTTCGTTTAGCAATAACTTTTGGTTAACTTTTTTGACAAAGGCTTGATCAGCGATATCCACTTCATCCACTCCATTTGTATAATCTTTAAATTAAGTTGAACGTTCTGTGTTATCGTGCGAAACGCAGTACATAGCGAATCCAACCTTTATTATATCTAATGTGTTCGTAAAAAACTAAAAAAAATATTGAAAATACTGATGAGGTTATATAAGATGAAAATAAGTTAGTTTGTTTGGCCAACAAACTAATGTGCAACATGACATAAAAGCATCTGTATTTGAATGATCATGTTTAGAATTTATTTTTAAGGGGGAAATCACACATGGCTCACTCTCATTCCGGTTCGGTCAACTATTTTGAAAGCGCAAACAAATTGATTTACGAAGGGAAAGAATCCACGAATCCTTTAGCATTTAAATACTATAATTCTCAAGAAGTAATTGGCGGAAAAACGATGAAAGAGCATTTGCGATTTTCTATTGCCTATTGGCATACATTTACCGCTGACGGCACAGACATTTTTGGCGCAGCTACGATGCAAAGACCGTGGGATCACTATAAAGGCATGGATCTGGCGAGAGCGAGGGTAGATGCAGCGTTTGAGCTGTTTGAAAAACTGGATGCGCCATTTTTTGCTTTTCATGACCGGGATATCGCACCGGAAGGAAGTACGTTAAAAGAGACAAATCAAAATCTGGATATAATCGTGGACATGATAAAAGACTACATGAGAACCAGCGGCGTTAAGCTATTATGGAATACTGCAAACATGTTTACGAATCCCCGTTTCGTCCATGGTGCGGCGACTTCTTGTAATGCAGATGTATTTGCGTATGCCGCAGCCCAAGTAAAAAAAGGATTAGAAACAGCAAAGGAGCTTGGCGCCGAGAACTATGTATTTTGGGGCGGACGTGAAGGGTACGAAACTTTGTTAAATACCGATTTGAAATTTGAGCTTGATAATATGGCCAGATTTATGCATATGGCAGTGGATTATGCGAAGGAAATCGGGTATACAGGGCAGTTTTTGATTGAACCAAAACCAAAAGAGCCGACCACCCATCAATATGATACGGACGCAGCAACAACCATTGCCTTTTTAAAGCAATATGGCTTAGACAATCATTTTAAATTAAATCTCGAAGCCAATCATGCCACATTAGCCGGGCATACATTCGAACATGAATTACGCATGGCGAGAGTGCATGGCCTTCTTGGCTCTGTTGACGCGAATCAGGGTGATCCGCTTTTAGGCTGGGACACAGATGAATTTCCGACAGATTTATATTCTGCGACATTAGCAATGTACGAAATTCTGCAAAATGGCGGTCTTGGAAGCGGCGGATTAAACTTTGACGCAAAGGTGAGGAGATCTTCTTTTGAGCCTGATGATTTACTATATGCCCATGTTGCAGGGATGGATACATTTGCAAGAGGGTTGAAAGCCGCCCACAAATTAATCGAAGATCGTGTGTTTGAAGATGTGATTCAACACCGTTACCGCAGCTTTACTGAAGGGATTGGGCTTGAAATTGCAGAAGGAAGAGCTGATTTTAAGACGCTTGAGCAATATGCGCTGAACAATCAGCCAATTAAAAACGAATCAGGGAGACAGGAGCGGTTAAAAGCGATATTAAACCAATACATTTTAGAGGTATAACAAATGAAAAAAGAAGCTCCAGATCCCGCTATAAAAAGATGCAGGCAGCCGAGTTCCCGGAATGGCCCGTCATGAAGTTACTGTTATGGCGGGTCATTTCAATGGAGATCTATTTAGAGAGGAAGGAGTGAAAAAATGAAGTATGTCATTGGAATAGATCTTGGTACGAGTGCCGTTAAAACCATTTTAGTCAATCAAAACGGCAAGGTTTGTGCAGAAACGTCCAAAAGTTACCCGCTCATCCAAGAGAAGGCGGGATATAGTGAGCAAAATCCTGAAGACTGGGTGCAGCAAACAATTGAAGCATTGGCTGAATTGATTTCGATATCCAACGTTCAAGCCGGGGATATTGACGGGATTAGCTATTCAGGACAAATGCATGGGTTAGTACTGCTTGATCAAGATCGGCGGGTGCTGCGTCATGCGATTCTTTGGAATGATACCAGAACGACGCCTCAATGTAGCAGGATGACCGAGACATTTGGCGATCATCTGCTTGATATCACAAAAAACCGTGTCCTTGAAGGGTTTACATTACCTAAAATGTTATGGGTGAAGGAACATGAGCCTGAACTTTTTAACAAAACCGCTGTTTTTTTGCTTCCGAAAGACTATGTGAGATTCCGCATGACTGGCGCCATTCATACCGAATACTCCGACGCGGCGGGAACGTTACTTTTACATATGACCCGCAAAGAGTGGAGCGATGAGATTTGCAATCAATTTGGTATTTCAGCGGAAGTTTGTCCTCCGCTTGTTGAATCCCATGACTGTGTAGGATCGCTGCTTCCGAGCGTTGCGGCGGAGACTGGGCTGTTGGAAAAAACAAAAGTGTACGCCGGGGGAGCAGACAATGCATGCGGTGCTGTCGGAGCCGGTATTCTTTCTTCCGGAAAAACATTATGCAGTATCGGGACGTCAGGAGTCATACTTTCCTGTGAAGAAGACAAAGAAAGGGACTTTAAAGGGAAAGTGCACTTTTTTAATCATGGAAAGAAGGATTCTTTTTATACGATGGGAGTCACGCTCGCTGCTGGATACAGCTTAGACTGGTTCAAAAGAACGTTTGCGCCGAACGAATCGTTTGAACAATTATTACGGGGGGTGGAATCTGTTCCGATAGGAGCAAATGGACTGCTGTACACTCCTTACTTAGTCGGTGAAAGAACGCCGCATGCTGATTCATCTATTCGGGGAAGCTTGATCGGAATGGACGGAGCCCATAAAAGAGAGCACTTTTTGAGGGCGATAATGGAAGGCATCACATTCTCTTTATATGAATCAATTGAGCTATTCCGCGAAGCGGGAAAATCAGTTGATACGGTTGTCTCTATTGGCGGGGGAGCTAAAAATGAAACGTGGCTTCAAATGCAGGCTGATATTTTCAATACGAGGGTTGTTAAGTTAGAGAATGAACAAGGTCCCGCCATGGGGGCTGCGATGTTAGCTGCCTTCGGAAGCGGATGGTTTGACTCTCTTGAAGAATGTGCAGAGCAGTTCATTCATGAAGCAGCTGCATTTTATCCAAAAGAACAAAATGTTCAAAAATATAAAACACTATTCGAGTTGTATAAGAACATTTACGTTCACACAAAAGATCTCAATACAGCTTTAAAGAGCTTTCGACAAAAATGAAGAAAGAACCTCGCCAAATTGGCCAGGTTCTTTTTATATTGCACAAAAACAGACACGGTGATATAATCAGAACACGCGCGCTTTTTGTGTGAAAGTCATAGATATCCATCCTATATTATGATTATATCATGCTGAAAAGCTCTTGTCAAATTTTTTTGAAGGGGAGATATAGAATGAGTTCTTTGGTTCTCGGCATTCACGAAATTGAAAAAACACAGCCTTTGCTCGTTGGAGGAAAAGGGTTACATTTAGGGGAATTATCAAAAATTCAAGGAATACAAGTACCGGAAGGATTTTGTGTCACAACCGCAGGATATCAAAAAGCCATTGAACAAAACGAAACGTTACAAGCGCTGTTGGATCAACTGACCATGCTGAAAGTGGAGAATCGGGATCAAATTGGTGAAGTCAGCAAAAAAATCCGGCAAACCATTATGGAAGCAGAAATTCCTTCAGATGTAGTCAAAGCAGTTGCTTATCATCTCTCCCGGTTCGGCGAAGAACATGCCTATGCCGTACGTTCCAGTGCGACAGCTGAGGATTTGCCGCATGCCTCTTTTGCCGGTCAACAAGACACCTATTTAAATATTACCGGCGTCGATGCGATCTTGCAGCATATCAGTAAATGTTGGGCGTCTCTATTTACGGATCGCGCGGTCATTTACCGTATGCAAAATGGATTTGATCACAGCCAAGTTTATTTATCCGTTATCATCCAAAGGATGGTGTTCCCTCAGGCTTCGGGAATTTTATTTACCGCTGATCCGATGACCGGAAACCGAAAGCTGCTGTCCATCGATGCCGGTTTTGGACTTGGTGAAGCACTGGTCTCCGGCTTAGTCACTGCCGATTGTTATAAAGTACAGGACGGGCAAATCATCGATAAGAGAATAGAAACTAAAAAATTGGCTATCTATGGACGAAAAGAAGGCGGAACAGAAACACAGGAGATCGCTCTTGATCAGCAAAAGATTCAAACACTGACTGATGAACAAATTTTACAGCTGGCACGTATCGGGAGACAGATCGAAGCTCATTTCGGCCAGCCGCAAGATATCGAATGGTGTTTGGACCGCGATACTTTTTATATTGTTCAAAGCCGTCCGATCACAACGTTATACCCCGTTCCTGAAGCGAACGATCAAGAAAATCACGTCTATATCTCTGTTGGTCATCAGCAAATGATGACGGATCCCATAAAACCCCTTGGATTGTCTTTTTTTCTGTTGACGACTGCTGCACCCATGCGTAAAGCCGGCGGAAGGCTATTCGTTGATGTCACACATCAACTGGCATCTCCTAATGTCAGAGAAGTTTTCTTAAAAGGCATGGGGCAGCACGATCCGCTCTTAAAAGACGCACTTATGACCATAATAGAGCGAGATGATTTCATTAAGCCGATACCGGATAAAACGGCGCCGATTCCCGGCAAAGGCAATGCAGATATGCCGGATCAAGCTGAAAACGATCCGGCAATTGTTTCTGATTTGATTAAGAGCAGTCAGGCATCGATAGAAGAGTTAAAACAAAACATCCAGACGAAATCAGGATATGATTTATTTCGTTTTATTTTGGAAGATATCCAGGAATTAAAGAAGATTCTATTTAACCCAAAAAGTTCAGTGTTGATTCGAACTGCAATGGATGCTTCATTATGGATTAACGAAAAAATGAACGAGTGGTTAGGTGAAAAAAACGCAGCAGATACGCTTTCTCAATCTGTACCCCATAATATTACTTCAGAAATGGGGCTTGCGCTATTGGACGTCGCCGATGTGATCCGCCCTTATCCAGAAGTCATTGCCTATTTAGAGAATGTAAAAGATGATCACTTTTTGGATGGGCTGGTGACGTTTGAAGGCGGGCGGGAAACCCGTGACGCTATCTATGCTTATCTCAACAAGTACGGAATGCGATGTGCCGGAGAAATTGATATGACAAGAACTCGATGGAGCGAAAAACCAACTGCACTTGTCCCTATGATTCTTAATAATCTCAAAAACTTTGAGCCAAATGCCAGCCAGCGGAAATTTGAGCAAGGGCGGCAGGAGGCGTTGAAGAAAGAACAAGAGTTATTAGACCGATTGAAGCAATTACCGGATGGTGAACAAAAAGCCAAAGAAACTAAACGAATGATCCGCATCATCCGGAACTTCAGCGGGTTCAGGGAATATCCAAAATACGGCATGATCAGCCGCTACTTCGTTTATAAGCAGGCTTTACTGAAAGAAGCCGAACAACTCGCAGAAGCGGGCGTTATTCATGAAAAAGAAGACATATACTATCTCACTTTTGAAGAACTTCAGGAAGTCGTACGCACACATAAATTGGATTACCAAATCATCAGCACACGAAAAGGCGAGTACCAAGTATATGAAAAACTAGCTCCGCCGCGTGTTATCACGTCTGACGGTGAAATCGTTACAGGCGAGTACAAACGAGAAAATCTCCCGGCCGGAGCGATTGCAGGGCTGCCCGTATCCTCGGGAGTCATAGAGGGGCGGGCACGGGTTATTTTAAACATGGAAGATGCCGATTTGGAAGATGGGGATATATTAGTTACCTCCTATACTGATCCCAGCTGGACACCATTGTTTGTATCCATAAAAGGCCTGGTCACTGAAGTTGGCGGACTGATGACCCACGGAGCGGTTATCGCGCGTGAATACGGCTTACCTGCAGTTGTCGGAGTTGAAAATGCAACCCAATTGATAAAAGATGGGCAGCGAATACGCGTTCATGGAACAGAAGGCTCTATTGAAATATTATAATAGCGGGGGTGTGCAGCACGTCACCAGATATTTCCCGCATTTTACTAAGAAAAGCCGGAACCTCTTAGAGGAGGAATCCGGTTTTTTTTATGTGAAAATGACTTAATGTGTGAACACCGCATTTTGTGGGCGGACTCTTTTTAAATGAGTGTGGAAGGCCGCTAAGATACCAAACAAAAAAGATTCAGTGACTAAATCTAACAAATGACAATTTTATAAAGGTGAGTAATATCCTTTTTAAGTCCACAACATCTGTAATCCTGATGAATTAAAAACGCCTTAGTAACAACTATTTAGGAGCTATGTTCATGAACAAGTCTTTATTCAAAACAAAATGACATTTTGGGTTAATGGCGTTAAAGATGAAGATAAGTCTGGTGTCTTTGAAAGAGAAAAGTCTGCAGAAGATACAACGGGCCCATCATCAAACATGATGAGCGGTTGGACTGGAGATGTATCAGGTTGTTTAGGCGATAAGAATATAAGCCAATGGGCAATCACAGGTTTAGCTATTTTATATGGAACTGCTTGCGAATTGTTGATTTTCGGAATCGTTTTTAAAGAATGGATCACAACACCTTTTGGATTGTTCGCCTCATTCTTCATAGCGGCAATATTGGCGCAGGCAGGGGAGGAAACTCTCCCGCTTACCAGAGTAAAAATAAAAAATGTTTATCTCAGATTGGTTTTTTTAAAAAGTAAAAACGCCATAAAACTTCTTATGGCGTCTGTCCGAACTAAGGGATGCAATGTTTGGGAGACGAATATAAATCGTCAATGTGCTAGAAAAGGAATGCAGCACCTACAATGATTAACAAAATGAACAGCACAACGATCAATACGAAAGAGCTTCCGCCATAATTTCCACCGTAGTTCCCCATATTATTGCCACCTCCTGTTGTTAGGATAGTACATAATATGCCGGACGATAAAATTCGACATAGATTTAAGTCTAAATAAGAAAAAATGAATGTTATGTCTAAAATGAAGAGCTTCTAAAACAATAAAATAATGGGAGGTTAACTGAAAGAGAGAAATGGATGGGACGGTTTGCTGTTTAAAGAGGAGGGATATGGCTAAACATGCAATAAAACTGTGTATGAAAGTGGTGAGCCATGAAGTTACTTCATCATGCAGAGCCACATACGAAGAGGTACAGGGAAATTATAGTTAACGAAAATATTCATCATTTCCCGGGCAAGCGCAGTATACGACAAATCAAAACAAATCACAAAGGGACGGAAGGTACGATACAAGGA
Source organism: Bacillus sp. GW821-FHT11D08 (assembly GCF_058808515.1). Lineage (NCBI taxonomy): Bacteria > Bacillati > Bacillota > Bacilli > Caryophanales > Bacillaceae > Bacillus > Bacillus sp. GW821-FHT11D08. The sequence continues at coordinate 133,155 of NZ_JBXARS010000004.1, read as the reverse complement.
GGCTGCTTGCGGGTTTGTGATGCCGATAAAGTTTCCGTTTCAAAAAGGTCATATGTTTATTCGACACTTCACCTTTATTCCTGCAGAATGCTTGGAAAAGAAAGTCGGCAAAACTGCCGACTTTCCTAACGGAATTTAGATCTCAACAGATCTAAAGAAACCATTGACACTATCACCGGTGCCGCTATCATATTTCAGGATGTATTCTCCTTTTTGGTTAACGCTGAATTCTTGAATGAACGTTTTCCCCGCATTTAATGTCGTAGAGGATATAAGGAAGAAGTTGCCTGATTGAGTGAGGTATAACGATGACCGGGACGGCTGAGGATCAACTGAAACGAAGTATATTCCCGGGCAAGGAATATTTCTTTAACCTGAAACTTTTATAAAGCATTAACGTATTACTTTATAAAGGTAAGTAAGGAGGCTTCTGAATGGGATTAAAAAATTTCTTTAATACTGAGTTAAAATGCTCTATCTGCGGAAAAACATTAAAATCAGGGGATCAGATAACAGCTTATCTTACACTTCCGAGTGAGAAGAAGATGCCTGTGGGGAGAATGGATAAAGTGTTAAGCAAACACTCTGATAAGGTCTGCTGTAAAAAGTGCAGTGAGTAGGTTTTTAGTGTTATGAGGAACCTCTGGCGGGTTTCCTCATAACAAATATCAACCAATTAAATTAGAAAAAAGCGAAATTGTGATGATTAAAGTAGATAAAGAACTGAGGGATACCAAAGGGATCATTTTTCGTTTACTTTGCTTTTTTGAAGGTTTGTTTAGCTCGTGGATCACTGCACCCCATAAAAGCATGGATGCTAAAATGATAAGACTCATATGTAACAACACTCCTTTGTTTCTATAAATTTTACCATATATATCACAAGGATGTCGATTGAACGAACATCTCTATAAAAAGAAGATGTTTATCTAAAATTGTTGAGAGATTCAGTGAACTATTATGCAGATTAAATTGGGCCTGTGAAGATGAAGCTGTATACATAAGCAAAGGTTCAACAGCCGTTTTATTGAATATCAGATGAATTTGCGGCGTCTTATGAAGAACTGGCTTCACAGTTTGAAGAATGGATGAATAGCCAAACAGATGTAGAACAAAAAATGAACTTAAATAACCCTTGGTTAGGTTACAGAGAAACTGCTTACTCAGAAATTTTATTCCATGTTGCCAATCACGGAACTTATCATCAGGGCAGCATAACAACTATGTTAAGACAGCAGGGCTACGCTTCGGCAATGAATGACCTGGCATTATATTGGTATCAGGGTTAGTTCAGGCAGTACTTGCAAAATGAATAACCGACGAATGGTCTGCAAAGTTTCTTTTCTGAACTAAATGACAAAGTCTCATTCAGTCTGGGTGGGGCGCCGAGCAAGAATCGAGATCAAAGGCTGCCGTATCATTCCCGGCAGCCTTAATGATTAGGAAGTAAAATCGATAACCATGCGGCCGGTCACTTTACCTTGCTCCATTTCTTCAAAAATATCATTCACATCTTCAATCGGGCGTTTTGTCACTTTAGGTACAACTTTACCGTCTGCAGCAAATTGAAAAGCTTCCTTCAGGTCTTCTCTGGTACCTACTAATGAACCTACAACCTGAATTCCATCTAACACGAGACGGGGAATATCTAAATCCATTTTGTCCACCGGTAAACCGACAGCGACTACGCGAGCTCCTGCTTTTACAACATCAATCGCTTGATTGAAAGGGGTTTTAGAGACAGCCGTGATGACCACAGCATCAAGCCCTAAATCGTTAGTCACTTCTTTTGCTTTAGCGACGGGGTCTTCGTTTAAACTGTTTACAACCGCGTCAGCGCCTAAGCTCTTAGCAAAATTCAATTTTTCGTCGCTAATGTCGAACGCAATCACTTTAGCGTTAAAGACATTTTTTGCATATTGAACAGCCAAGTTGCCTAAACCGCCGACTCCAAATACACCGATCCATTGACCTGGCTTAATTTCACTGACTTTAACGGCTTTATAAGTTGTTACACCTGCACAAGTAATGCTGCTTGCTGCTGCAGGATCTAAATTTTCCGGCACCTTTATTGCATAATCAACCGCTACGATTGCTTCTTCAGCCATTGCGCCGTCAACTGTATAGCCGGCATTTTTTACATCGCGGCACAAGGTTTCACGGCCAGTTAGGCAATATTCACAGCAGCCGCAGCTTTCAAACATCCAGGCAATAGAGACGCGGTCGCCCTTTTTCAAACTTGTTACACCTTCACCGATCTCAGTTACAATGCCTATTCCCTCATGACCTAGAGTGACGCCAGTAACATCCCCGAAATCAGCATTTTTAACATGCAAGTCAGTATGACATACACCACAGTATTCCATTTTAACTTTGGCTTCACCATGTCGTAAAGGACGTAATTCTTTTTGTACGATCGCTATACTTTTGTCTTTTGTTGCTACTACTGCTTTCAAATCATGCACCCCTTTCGAATATTGGCAGAAAATTTTTACTTATCTTACAATTTAGCACACTGCTCTCCTTTTGAAAACCCTTACATTTTTTGCGGACAAGTGTCTCTACAAAAGTTGAGGGAGCTATGCATTTGTCATCCGAATGGTGTTTAAATGGGGGGGTAGTCTCCAAATGCACAGAATGCTTTGAATTTGTGGTCGTAATCTTTCTGTCGATATTTGACTTGCACTGCAGAGAATTACACTGGCAGGATATGATTTTACCCTTAGTAAAAAGAATTTCACGGATAATCATTTGAACTTGAGCGCGGCTGATAAGGTGAATGGTGATGCAAACAGAAATCATTACTTATTGATCACAAAAGGAGCCGGCTGCGGAGATGTGTGGATTAAAGGCTTTTACGGATTCGAACATGATGAGCCGGATGCAGATTGGTGAGCGATACACAGTCAAGGTATTTCCTTGACCTTTTTTAATGGCAATTAAAATTTGGATATTAAGATAGTGAATTGATGATCTGCCAAAAAAACATAGATCTTTTAAAGTGATGGATATATACTGATTTTAAACAATAGGAAAAAAATGAGAAATGTATTTTTATAAAAAGCAGGTGAACTATATGGGAGCGGCGACTTGGAGCAAAAGTCAAAGCTATACTTACACATTGGCTTTTTCAAGTTTGTCGTATGGTTTGATCTTCGGGCTATATATGTTTGTATACTCGGGTTTTGTGCCATTTGCATTGGTTACTGTGGTTATCATTGCTTTTTACGCATTTATTACTTACTTTTTGTTTGCTGTTCCTGTGCAACTATGGCTAAGAAAGAAGCCTAAAAAGTTTAGCTTGGTTCATCTTTTCATTTATACAGCAGTCGCTTTTTTAGCTGTGTTCTTGTTCTGGCACATAGATAATCCGTCAATTGATTTCACAGTTTTCAGAAGTTTCATTTATTACATAATGAGCATTGTTGCTGCGTTCATATATTGGTTCTGGGACTCTATATTTCTGAGAAATTACAATGTTCACTGCAAGTAAAGCTGGTGTTTCCAAAAGAAAGCGGGTGAGGAAAAATGAAATACATTGAGTTGACTAGAGGCAATATTGATGACAATCATATTTGCTGTGCATTAGGTACGAAACAATATGAGGATGCGGTAAATGAAAAGAAGAGCTGGCTCAAGGATCGGATGATTGATGGCTTGGTGTTCTATCGCCTAAACGAACGGGCAAAAGTTTTTATTGAATATTTACCTGCAGAAGAAGCGTGGGTTCCGGTAAGCGCACCTCATTTTATGTTTATTAATTGTCTTTGGGTCTCAGGTAAATATAAGAATAACGGACATGCGAAACACTTGTTAGAAAAATGTGTGTCAGATGCAAAATCCCGCGGTATGGATGGGATAGTTCATATAGTGGGGAAGAAAAAACTCCCTTATTTAAGTGATAAGCATTTCTTTGAACATATGGGATTTGCTGTGCAAGATGAAGCAGAACCCTATTTTCAGTTGATGTCACTGACGTGGAATAAACATGCATATCCTCCTGTATTTAAAAAACAGGTGAAAAGTAATTCCGTTAATGATGAGGGAATCACAGTATTTTATACAGCTCAATGCCCATTTGCAGTCGGATTGTTAAAGGATTTAAAGGAACTGACTGAAAAGAAAGGACTTCATTTTCAGGCCCGGCGAATAAAGTCAAAAGATATGGCGCAAAAATCCCCGGCAGTTTGGACGACTTTCAGCGTGTTTTATAATGGGACATTTCTCACTCATGAGATGATGAGCGTGAATAAGTTTGAAAAAATACTCAATAAGCTTTTAATGGCTTAACTTTGTTTTAATTACTATTCCTCGTTTCTATATTCGATACTGAGGGTTTTTCACGAAAATTGTTCAGTACTTTACATCGCGGGCGGCAAATGAATGATTATTGTTTTTGACAAAGATGATAACGTCCATCATTATAGTAAAAATAGATTGAGATAAGTTCTTCAACAAACGAAGAAGATCTGTTGAAGAAGTTCTTTTCAAAGATCGATAACAATGAAACAGGAGACTGCAAATGCAAAAAATTGAAACCCATCGCTTAATTTTAAGAAATTTTACGGAGAGAGATGCGCAAGGTTTGTTGGAATATTCGGCACATCCGAGAGTGAATTGCTTTCTTGATGACAGAATGTCTACGTTAGAAGAAGCTGCCGTAAACGTTCAAAAAAGAAGCCGAGATGACTCTTATATTGCAGTTTGTTTAAAAGACAGTAAAGATCTGGTCGGAGAACTATTTTATTTAAAAGAAGAGCCAGATACCTATTCTGTTTGTTGGAATTTCAATGCCCGTTTTGAAGGGAAGGGATACGCAAGTGAAAGTGCGAAGGCTTTCTTTGAGTATCTCTTTATGCAAAAAGAAGCAAGAAGGCTTTATGCATATGTTGAAGATGATAACTGCAGGTCACAAAAATTATGTGAAAGATTAGGAATGCGTAAAGAAGGTTATTTTCTTGAATTTATTTCATTTACTGCACACGAGGATGGAACACCTAAATATGAAAACACTTACCAATACGCATTGCTAAAGAAAGAATGGTTAAAACAAAAACATAGTTAATAGAATTTGTGGGGAAATAATCTCCCCTTTGTCGAAAAAACCTTGCTGAAAGCAGGTTTTTTTGTATTTAAGTTAAATACTTCATTAGGTTACCGATCATACCAATGGATTATGGAATTGAAAAAAGTACTTAGATTAGTAACGATCAAAAAGATTAAGCTTGAAGGTTGGGAAAAACATAAAATTCGTTATAGCAACGTTGTAAAATTGGAGAGAGGATGAATGTGATGGACATTTTGCAGTTTAACGACAGAAGGAGCGGGAAGTAATCGAATCAGCAATGATGCGCTCGAGAATGGAAAAGTGGTTGATAATCAAAATGTTAAAAGCTGTTCAGAATGAAATCACCAGTTTGATTATTGGAAATCCAGAATAACTGGTGGACGAGTTGTAACTGAAACTGATAATCAAGTGCTGGATATCATCAAACAAGCATACAATCTTGGAATGGTTGCGAAAGATAATATGCTTTTGAGAAATCAAGCAATTAACGCTTATAAAACATCTATTTAATTTTAAATCGGCGTTTCAGGTGAACTTTATATGATTTCTGTTTTCGTAAACATATTTAAAAACGAAATAAGAATTAAAATATGCAGACAAAGCAGCGAAGCATAACGCATAAAAGGTGTTATCAGATGTATGACCGTGCCTAAAAATAAAACTTATGAAGAAAGGAACTCTATACGTGAAATCAAATTTAGTTTCGTTTCTATTAGCATTGTCAGGATTTATATTCAGTATTTATATGCAGTCAATGGCTTACTGGAGCAATGACTCTATGCTGTGGTATTGGGTCGGTGCGGTTTTGTCGTATCTATTTGCTGCAGGATCAATGGGTACTCTGATTCTTACAAAAACAAAGACTCAATTCTAACAATAAGTTGTCTCATTTTAATGATTGTAACCGTTATGCTTATTTTCGTCACAACTTTTTGGACGACTTTTATCATTATTGCATGGCAGTCTGGGATGTGAAGCTAAGGGGAATATGATCTTCTTAGTATTTTTTTTATTCCTGGGATTAGAATCCCTTTTTATTATTCTTTCAAATTAAATGTAACAATTCTAATATTCATACGTTCTAAATGATAAAGGCGGGATGTCATGAAAAAACGTAAAGTCATTAAAACATTGCTGGTTATTATCACTGTTCTCATAATAGCAGCCGGATTTGCACTGTTTTCTTTAATTTCAGGAGAAAAAGTTAAATATATCGGCTATAGCCAAAGCAAGACGTGGGAAGCGTCAATCGAAAAATCAGGCAAGACCTCTATCGGCCCTAACTATTTCTTGAATTTGTATTACAGAGGTAATAAAGTGAATGAAAAGAACACGGTGATTAAGAGATTAACATTATTTGTTGACGGCCGGAAATATGGTGAAGATAAAGACTATCATCTTTCAGAATACACCGGAGAGAAATTAGAAGGCGGCGGAACGGGAGAAGACCATATTCAGACGTTTGAATATATGCCGGAACATGAAGTAATCGGTCATGAAATCACTGTCGAAGCAGCATGGAAAACCGATCATGAGTCCTATTCAGAAAAATTCAATCTGAAAAGAACGCATTGGTATGACTGAAAGAATAAAAAGAGGGCGGTATAACCCTCTTTTTGACGCAGAGCCTTTATTTTTGTCTGTTTTTTCCTCGATGTGCTGAAGTCGATAAAAGAGGGATTGGAGCCGATAAAATTACTTACTAAGACATACATAAAGAAACCATTAACAGCTCCCTGCCGGCATCCGTAAAAAAGAATGGATAATGAGATAAGCAATACAGCCGTAAGCAAGTCTGCAGCCAGACCTATTTTACGGTGAGACTGAAAATATGCTCTTAATCTTCTGATGTTGTTCAAAGCTGACACCTCTTGATGCTTATGATAAGAAAATAAACCCATTGAAATATATGTAACATCAATGAATAAGGTTGGAAACGGAGGGGTTCAAAGTTGGGGCGATCTTATGTAAAAGAAAGGATCAGGATGAATGTGACCAGCATCCACCCTGATCAATGGGGTTCACAGTGTTCTATTTCATTGTATTCCAATCGGAATAATATTACAAGGGTGAAAAAGAAATAAGCGGAATGTTTTCGGCTTCTTCTGCTTCTGGAGCGGGAAAAGGAAAGTGAGATGTTTGAATGAAAATAAATGATTATCTGAAGGAAAGGTTTCCGACTTTAAAATTAGTGCCCGGCATTTATCATCAATGGGACGTGGGAATTCATTTTTCTCTCGGCGGCAATATGTATCAATTTAATGAAAGCGGTGCTTTGAATCTTGAGTATTTTCAGCTTGTTCATCATCAAACCGCCGCACTTTTCAATGAGCTGTTTGAACATAGCGATGACTTGTTTCTTGTTGCCAACGTGTATAAGCACAAATCTCAAGGTAATCATGCGAGAAAATTAAAGGTTTATCAGCCGTTTCTGAAGTGTAAGGATGACTTATATCGGATTCAAGTGAAGACCTGTCCATGCCCGGTCGAAGAAGAATATGAAATGCAGCAGTTTTCTTTATTATGTAAACGGAAAGATCTGCGTATCCCCCAATTACTTAAGGCAGCCGTCCACGAAGATTTTCCGCTGAAGCCAAGGTTCGGGGGCTGTTCCGTTGGGTATCCCGATGTTTTCTTTGTGAATATGACAAAAGATATTATTTTCTTTCTGTATGATGACAGAGGGTGTGAAGTCATTGCTCTTGATGCCGGAAGAATACGAAAGCTTTATGATCAATATCACGATTGGATTGAATTGGACTGAAAATGAACACATGAATTCGAATCCGCTTGTGCCGGCTTTGTTCTTGCCTAGTCCGGCTGCATGAGTATATTGGGCAGAATTGAAGGACGCCAGAAACTTTTTTTCTCTCATACCACCTTCTGTATTTATTTTGAACGAATTCCTATTTGTAAAACGGCTGAATAGAATAACATAAAAGCTTTTTTACTCAGTGCAGGAGGAGAGAAATGTGAGGGCTGAACACCGTGATTGTATGGAAATTGGAATTTATTCATTTGCAGAATTATATCCCGATCCTCTGACAGGGAAAACAGTCAGCGCAAAGCAGCGGATAGATGAATTGATGAAGCTGGCGAAACTGGCTGACGACGCAGGGCTTGATGTATTCGGTGTAGGCGAGCATCATCGTCTTGATTATGCGGTATCTTCGCCGCCGGCCATCTTATCAGCGATTTCACAGATCACTGAAAATATTAAGCTGACCAGTGCCACGACTGTATTATCCACCGCAGATCCCGTCCGTTTATTTGAGGATTTTGCAACGCTTGATCTGATTTCAGACGGCCGGGCGGAAATCATTGCGGGACGGGGCGCATTTTTAGACTCGTTTCCTCTTTTCGGTTATGACGTAGGCCATTATAAAGAACTGTTTGAAGAACACATTGACCTTTTTTTAAAATTAAATTCCGGGGAAGAATCGGTTACCTGGAAAGGACGTTACCGGCCGCCGCTGCGCGAGGCAGAGATTTCTCCGCGGCCTTTTCGCGGAAGCATTCCGCTATGGTTAGGTGTTTCGGGGACTCCGGAAAGCGCAGAACGGGCCGGGCGTGCAGGTGCGGGGTTGGCATTAGCTGTACTGAGCGGTGATCCGATGTCATCTAAGCCGCTTGTTGACAAATACCGGGAAGCGGCTTCTAAAGCCGGTCATCCTCCGGAAAATGTGAAGGTTGCCGTAACCGGACATATGTTCATTTCAAAAACGAATGAACAGGCAATACAAGAATTTTATCCGTATCATTCAAATTACTGGTCTCACGTTCATTCATATCACGGGATCGATGAGCCTTTAACGAAGGAAGATTTTGAGCGGGCGTCCGGAAAAGAAACAGCTTTATTTGTGGGAAGCTCACAGCAGATCATTGAAAAAATCATGCATCAATACGAGTTATTCGGACATCAGCGATTTCTCGCGCAAATCGATATAGGAGGTATGCCGTTTAAAAAAGCCGCGGAAAACATCGAACGATTAGCAGCGGAAGTAGCACCGGTTATCCGAAAGGAAACCGGCAAATCCAGCGAATGAAGTTCTGCGCAAAAGGGGCGGGCCGGTCAATCGCGGATTCGATAACAGAATCGGCCCGGCTTTTTCTTTATGATTATAAAAAACAAAGGGAAAAGCGCCAACCTCATTGCTTTTTCCTATCAAGAAAAGGAAGGTCATTTCATCCTCCATCGTGAAGTGTATATACCGAAAGGTTTTTATTAATAAAAGAGGGAGGATGATGCAGTAATGAAGGGTTTAGTCAAAGCTGCGGTTTTAACTGTTACTCTTGGTATTGGAGGCGCTTTTTATTCAAGTGATGCATCTGCGCACGGGTATATAAAAGAGCCCGTCAGCAGAGCGTACATGGGAGCATTAGAGAAACAAACATTGGGCTGGACGGCCGCTGCGCAGAAATATGGCTCCGTCATTGATAATCCTCAGTCTGTAGAAGGGCCGAAAGGATTTCCGGCCGCAGGTCCGCCTGATGGAAGAATTGCGTCTGCAAATGGGGGATCTGGACAAATTGACTTCGGTTTAGACAAGCAGACTGCAGATTATTGGGTAAAACAAAACATCCGCGGCGGTTTTAACACCTTTACTTGGTACTACACGGCCCCTCATGCGACATCAAAGTGGCACTATTATATCACCAAGAAAAACTGGAATCCGAATAAACCTTTGTCAAGAGATGAATTCGAATTAATCGGAACGGTAAACCACGACGGTTCCAAGGCAGATACGAATCTGACTCATAAGATTTTTGTGCCGACTGATCGAAGCGGGTATCATGTCATTTTAGGGGTATGGGACGTTGCGGATACTTCCAATGCCTTCTATAACGTCATCGATGTAAATCTTACACAATAATCTATGAATTATTGATCGGCTGCATGTTGATACATCGGCCGATCTTTTTAGTTTTAATGTGTGAATGAAAAGGGGAAAAACAGCAGAGCGCCATAAACATTTCATTTATGGCGCCGTACGATCATGGAGGTGCTGCTGACATGGATGCGGAGGTAAGAGGATTCTTAATAACCGCCGAGGAAAGAAGCCCCAACGATGATTAATAAAATGAATAGCACCACGATTAACGCAAAGGAGCTACCATAACCACCTGAGAATCCCATATAATCTCACCTCCTAAAGAGGATTAATACATATTATGCCGAAATGAAAAGTTTGATAGGGATGCTAGTTTACTTTTTGAAAAAAGTTTCTTTAGTCTGCATATATTTTCTTCTCACATTTCTTTTAAAGGGGGATCGTAAATGCTTCCTGTAATAGAAACGGACAGACTTATTCTTAGAGAAGTTGAAAAGAAAGATGCAAAGCAAATATTTGCTTGTTTTTCAAATGCAAATGTAACACGCTATTATGGTTTGGAACCTTTTGATTCAATGGAACAGGCTGAAAAAATGATTGGCTGGTTTAAAGATCAATATCATGATAAAAAGGGAATGCGATGGGGAATCGAGAGAAAAGATGCGAAGGGAATAATCATCGGAACTATTGGTTTTAACTCTTGGGTGCCCAAGCATAAGCGGGCGGAGGTCGGTTATGAGATTCATCCGAATTATTGGAGGAATGGCTATGCTTTTGAAGCGTTGGAGAATGTTCTTTCTTTTGGGTTTGAAAAGCTTGGGCTGCACCGTATAGGCGCTGTTGTTTTCATTGAGAATGCAGCGTCTCATCAATTACTGATAAAGGCGGGGTTTCAATCTGAAGGAATTTTGAGAAGATATATGTATCAAAACGGACTGCCCCATGATACACGTGTATATTCTATACTGAATGAGATCGTTAACGAATAAATTGAAAATTCGTCGTTTTGTCAGGTGTTCTGTGGTTTAAAAAGCCGGTGAAGACTTATTGCAGAACTTTAAAATTGATTCGAAGCCATAAAGCATTTTTTTGCTGTGCTTTCTGCAGACGGAGTTTGATTGTAAGAAACGATTCCGATAATCACTAACAAGATGATGAACACCAATATAGTCCACAACACTATTTTTAAAGACTTTGACATAGTATACCCTCACTTTGAAAGACTTTACCGGGGCTGCGATCGGAGCCCGCACTTCAAGTATAGTCGTTATAACGGTGAAAAATGTGCAGTTCAGTTAAAAAAACTTGCGGGCGCTGCCGCAAGTTTTCTCCGTATTAAGGTCTGTGGAATTCAATATGCTGATTATCACGATCGAACCACCCTCTGAATGCCCAATTGATCCAGCCCCCGTCTCCTTTGTTATCGAAGGACCCGTCTTCGAAGACCCAGATTCCGTAAGTAATACCGTCATAAACGGCTGATCCGTAAAATTGAACGCCGTTAAACCGGTCTTCATATTCTTGATTTAAATTGAACACCATGACGTTGTACTTCTGTCCTGATGCGTAAAATGTTGTTTCCATGACATTTTTTACCCAGCCGGTTCGGTTTTGATCTGACTTAACCGCTTCAGCAATGCGATCTGAGATTCCGAGAACATCTACGTTTACGTTCAGCCCGGCATCAACACCTGCTGCTTTTACGTTTTGGTCTGCTGTTTGAGATAATTTACTTTCTAACGGATTTGCAACGGGTGAAACGTGAGGCGCGTTTGCGTGTTCAGACTGACTGGCTGCTGAGGCACTGGCTGTGAAAGGAATTGTTAGAGATAAAGCTAAGCATGATCCGACTATCGTTCTGGCGATTTTCATGGCTATGACCTCCTGAGGAAATTTTTAAAAATTGTTGCAAATTCATGGTATCGCAGAAAAATTGACCAAGCAAAGAGTAGATTTTCTCAAAAGTCATGTCATTCTATTTGTGTTGTTTTCTGTAAATGAAATACTTTTAATTAGGCGAAAAGGGAAGAAAATAATAGAGTCTTTTTATGTATTGTGATAGGATGACCGGATTTTGGGTGAAAATAGCCCGGAGAAACGCCATAATAAGAAAAACACCCGGAGTTTACCGGGTGTAAAAAGTGTTGATATGTCAAGTTAGCAGCATTTTTTACATTTTTTGCATTTTCTTTTATAAACAACGATGTAATCATAATCAAGATGCTTTTTATCTTGTTTCTTCTTTTTTTGTTTAGGCTGCTTTGGGTGGTGATCATAATGTCCGTTCATATCCATGTCCATATCCATACCCATATCCATACTCATATTCCTCCTTTTTTCATCTGACGGTAGTATTCTATGACAGAAAGCATGGATGGCTTGGACAAATGAAACGGTATGCTGAAAAAGAGGCATCTCATTCGGTATAAAAAACAGGATCATACCCGCCCGATAGAAAAGAGAGGAGATGATCCTGATATTGAGACCCTATTTGATAACCGCAATTGCAATGCCGTACCCTTTTTCAGAACTGTATAAGGCCGTCAGTTTCAATACCTTCCAGCCTTCCGCGGCTTTAGTCCCGATTCCGTTATGAGCCGTGATATAATCTCCCGGGCTGACCGTACTGTCGACCCGTACGTAATGCCGGCCGTTGAGTCCGACAATGTGCCATTCGTCTCTGGCCGCGCGTGCTTCATAGTCAGCTTCAAGAGCCGGACTGCAGTCTGGGTTTTGTTTCGGCACGCGTACCGTTTCTCCTGTTTCCTCGTCAGTCACATTTTCGTATATGAAACCGCCGAACTCGTTTGTCAAAAAGCGGCTTTGCCATCCGAAGCTTGCGGCTCCTGAGATAAAAGCGGCTGTTTCTGAAATGACGCCGAGCATGTAATCTCCGACGTGAGCCGATTCAATTTTTTCGCCTTTCACTGTGACGATCGTCCCGGCGGGAATTGTCTGGCCGGTTACACTTTCAAAATATTCTCCGTACCCTGACAGGGAAGAGGTGACAGCTCCGGCGAACGTACCGTGGCCGCCCGCTGAATCCAATTTCCATTTGATGGACTGATGCCCTCCGGCAACCGTGTATGGTTCTTCCAATGTAATGCTTTCTGATGACAGAATTGTTCTGGAGACTTTGCTGCCCGTAATATGGACATTGTTAGAAGCGGCGATAAATGCCCTTGAACCTTCAGAACTTGAACCTCCGGAAGAGCTGATGATCGCATTTCTGTCACCTCTGGCCGTAATATCGCCTGTTCCCGCAATAACGGCGCTTGTCGGGTTGAATGCAAAACCGGAGCTGGTCGCGAGCTGTGCGCCTCCCTTTAAATTGACGGGGATCTGCTCATAAGTCTGTCCTTTTATAGATGCGGCCGCGCTGTAACCTTCCGCTTGCACCCCGAGAATGACGGCCTGACTGTTAGGGGACGTAATTCCGACGGAACCGCCGTCTCCGATCATCGTACCGTTCATAATATTTACGTTATATTGGCCTCCGCCGATTGAGATGCCTTTAGGAGATGACTTGTATATATCAAAATTTAAAATTTTAACATAATCGGTTTTATTTGATCCGCCGGATATATTGATGTCAACACCTGCTTGTGTAAAGCCGCGTATTTTAATGCCGTTGATCGTGATATTTTGACTGCGGTATTGAAGAGCCACGACTGGATTCCCGCCATAGTCGTATGAGGGATCACCAATAGCTGTGAATCCGTTTACATTAACGTTTTTATAGGCAGAGATGACCAGCGCCCTCGGGGTCACACCGTCATAGAGAGCATTGAATACCGGTTCAATCGCGGTGCAATCGGTTAAAGTAACATCATAAGCCGTCGTGCTTTCGGGGTCTGAGGCCTGATGATGGCCGATATGACGAATATCAAATGAACGTACATCACGATACGAAACATGACCGATAATATGAACATTTTGAGAAGCCGGCCACAGGCTGTGCGCCTTTACCTCAATCCCGCGGATATTTCCGCTCGTATAGTTATTTAAAAGCCATACATGTTTAGAGCCGTCGTCAATTTCAATGCCGTTCGAGTTTGCGCTGCCCTCAGCATGCTCTGTGCCGCGGGGGTTTCCGGAATGGCAGTTGGAAATGAAAATATACTCGCTGTAATGGGTGGTAATGCCGTCGTCTCCGGCGCCGTATGCCACACAGTTATCAATCCATATATATCGGCAGCCGTCTTTCGTCCATTCTGTTTCAGGCAAATGATCGTAAGTCGGAGATGTAATATCAATACCATGGAGACCCGCGTTAACCGTTTCAACATTCTTAATCCAGCCGTATTGCACATTAGCAAACGTTAAACAGCTGGAAAACTGTCCTCCGGGGTTCCTGACCCCGCATTGACGATCAGGATTCCAGTCTAAAGTCATGTTTTCCACAAAAATATTACGGTTTCCATTTTCGTAATCATCGTTAGTAATGACCCATTCGAATGCGGGAGTGTCCTCATGAAGCTTAAGCACGGTAATCCCTTGTCCCTCACCGGAAATGGTAGTCCATGAGGGGAGTTTTATCCCTTGAACCAAAAATTCTCCTGCGGGAATATTTACTTTGACCCGGCCGTTCCCGATCGCTCTCCGAAAAGCTTCCGTATTGTCCCGGCCGTCAGGGACCGCTCCGTAGTCCTCCACATTCACTTCCCGGGTGATTTTATTCATAAGCATTTCGTATTCGGTATCAAGCCGTTCTTTTAAAAGTGAGGTGACCATTCCTTCCGCCGTCACCCGGGCATCTGCGATCTCAAGATTATCATCCGTTGCGGAATGCTTAATAAAATTCTGCATCCTTGCTTTGAGATGCTCCAATTCAGAGGGCTGTGCAGGGCGAGACTGCAATGGGGCGTTTAAAGACGGATCAGGAAAGTTTTTAAATTGAACCATTCTAAAGACACCTCTTTCTTTTGATATAAGCGCCTGAGGCAGGGGACAGAAAAGAGTCGTGCGCCCTTTAAGCGCTTATTCTTCAAATTCTTTATTCAGAACGAAATTCCTTTTGAAACCAAGGTGAAATTTTAAAAAAGCTCTGTTGAAAGAACGGATATAAAGCTTTGTATTATTGTAATTGAAGCTGTCATGTGAAAATGGAGGAAAAACTGATAGGAGGGGCCCTCATTTTAGGTTTATTCTCATTGGCTTCGCAGTGCTTCCTCTTCGGCTGCATATACACCAAAATCAACATTTTTATCAGTTAAATGGTATAATGGGGCACGGATTGGTCATCAATACGACTAAAATAGGGAAGCAAAAGGAGCAGCGAAAATGACTTTACAAATCAAAATTAAATATTCAGATGATACGCAAACGAGAATCAGTAAAATTGAACAGGGCGATTGGATTGATTTGCGGGCAGCTGAAGATATAACAATCAAAAAAGGTGAATTCAAACTTATCCCGCTTGGAGTTGCGATGGAACTGCCGGAAGGATATGAGGCCCATGTCGTTCCGCGTTCAAGTACATATAAGCATTTCGGTATCATTCAGACAAATTCAATGGGAGTCATTGATGAATCTTATAAAGGCGACAATGACTTCTGGTTTTTTCCTGCATTCGCGCTTCGGGATACCGACATTTCCAAGGGGGAGCGGATCTGCCAATTCAGAATCATGAAGAAAATGCCTGAAGTGGAGCTGATCGAAGTAGACAAGCTCGGGAACAATGACCGCGGCGGACTGGGATCAACAGGTACGAAATAAAACGAAAAAAGACTGCTTAACAGCAGTCTTTTTTTTATGGAAACAGCAGTTACATTCAATTTGTTTCGGGGATTCTTGAATTGGGAAATCATACGTCACGTTCGAATTTGACATCGAAATAACCGGCCGCTCCGTAACCGTCTATGCCGGAGCAAATATTTGAGCCGGACGCCAGCCCAGCTCAGCATATTGATAAAATGATTTCCCTGCAGTCCTCACTCTCCTCCAAAACTGGAGAAGGGTTTCATTTTTATCATTTAAGCCTTCCGTCTCTTTGAACAGAAAGACTTTTTTAGGTTAAAGGATAGAAGTTGTTTTGATGTTTTTATTCTTCAAGATGAACGGAGGTTTTGTCCAACGTATATAATATTGTGACAAAAGTGTAAACAAAAGAAAGGATGATGTTATGGCAAAAAGGGTTAGAAGAATAGACCGTAAAGCAGCTGGCAAAGAGGCAGAGCAGAAGAAACCGTCCAAAGTCACCCTGTTCTGCCGTTCGCTTCAAAGGCTGAAGCATTTGTATTGTAACATAAACATACAAATGCCATCAATAACCAAAAAAGGAATTTTCGTTTTAATTTTACCGTTTTTGCTTCTGCCGTTCTTTCGGGCTGATGCCGCTTCAGATATTTACGGCAGTTTCGAGGAATTAAAGCTGAATGAAGATCCTTCCGATTTTTCCATTTCAACGCGAGAGCATGACCCTTCTGTCCTCATATTAGCTATACACGGCGGAGGCATAGAGCCGGGGACCAGTGAGTTAGCCAGAGAAATTGCCGAAAACCGGAGTTTATATTTATTTGAAGGGTTAAAATCAGCCGGTAATGCGGCTCTGCATTTGACAAGTTCGCATTTCGATGAACCTAAGGCCGTGCAAATGGTGAAAGAGCACTCTCATGTCATTTCATTGCACGGTTACGGCAGTGACGATAAAAAGATAAAAATCGGCGGTACAGACAGAGAACGGGCCGAACTTTTGACCGATGTGCTGAAACGGCACGGGTATCCTGCCGTTCTTCTTGGCATAAATGATAAATATGCAGGCGTCAGTCCGAACAACCTTGCCAATCAATCTTCATCCGGATTGAGTATTCAAATCGAAATGAGCACCGGCTTCAGAAAATCACTATTTGACACTTTTGCGCTGAAAAGCAGAGCATCCACACAAAACGGGACCTTTTACCAATTCACAAAAACGATTTCTGATTTTATCAGTGACAAATATTAATAAGCACGCCTATTTTGTCGGCGGGGCTTTTTCTTTTGAAATTTATGAAACTTTAAGTTCTTAAGATCGTATACATAATTGACAGGATGAAAGAAAAGAGGTGGGCAAATGAAAGTGATGATCGGGTCTATCATTCTTCTTGTCATCATCGGATTCGGTTTATGGCTGATGCTTAGTCCAATCTTTAAACAAGTGGGAAGCGGAGCCAAAAAATTCAAAAAGTCATGGGAGGAAGAAGATCAGCATGAGCGAAAATAAGCGCGGAAACACAAAAAAAATTATCGGCGGTGTGATTATAGGTGCAGCCCTTTTAATTGCGGGCGTTACAGCGTCACTATTCATTGAAAAAATACCGAACGGTTATGTCGGGGTTGTATACTCACCGAATGGCGGGGTAAAATCCGACACATTGGACCAAGGCTGGCACTTAGTCGGATTATTTAATAAAGTAACGGAATATCCGGTGCGTATGCAGACAGTGAATAATGAAAATATAAAAGTGGCAACCTCAGACGGTAAAAATATAGAAATGGATATCGCTTACAACTATGTCGTGCAGCCTGATAAAGTAGTCGATCTGTTTAACAAATTCGGAGCGGTAGACGTTGAAACGATTGAAAATACATATTTAAAAACAAGGCTGTGGGATGCGGCGCGAAAATCAATCAGCAAATACTCGGTTATTGACACATACGGGCAAAAATCTGCAGAAGCCGCTGCCGATGTTCAAAAGAGATTTGCTGATGATATGAAGAGTCTTGGATTTTTAATTGATGATCTGACGCTTGGCGTACCGAAGCCGGATAAAGCCACACAGGAAGCTATCGATGCAAGGGTGAAGTCTTCACAGGAACTTGAACGGACACAAACTGAAATTAAAATAGCCGAAGCCGAAGCGAAAAAGAAAAAAATTGAAGCGGAAGGGATCGCTGATTATAACGAAATCATAAAGAAATCAATGTCCGATGAAATGATCAAATATAAATGGATTGAAAAATGGGACGGAAAAACGCCGAAAGCGACAGGCACAGACTCACTGCTGCAGCTGCCGCTGGACGATCAGAAGCAAAAATAAAAAGAGAAGGAGGCGATTGCCTCCTTTTTATGTTTTTTCCTGAGGGTCTTTTTCCGGCACTAATTCTTCAGACGCCTCGGTTTGATAGCTCCATAGCGTGCTATCCGTCTCTGTTGTGTCCTGATAATCTTCGGGAAGTACATATTGCTGCAAATACCGGTGAAAAAATGCCTCAAAAACAGAAATGCAAAGTGCAGAGATAACCGATGCCGCGGCAGGCGAGACATTAAATCCGCCAATGTTCATAAGGAATATCCATAATATAATGAATGAAATCCCGAAATCAGCTGCAACGGCTGTGAAATTGCTTGTTCTCGGCAGAATCATGCAATCACCCGCAAAATAAGTGATTAAACTTAAGATCACTGTAATAAACAGAACGTTTAAAAAGGTTACTTGGTACATAAGATCCAGAACAATGTACAGTAAAGCAAGTGTGAGCGCCGTTTTAGAAGCGAAAGCAATTACGTGTTTCATTTGAACCACCTTCGTTATTTCGTTTAGTCTTCATTGTAAGCAATCCGCAAATTTTTAAACTGGTATATAGTGGTTATAAAGCATACGTTTTAATAAAATGTGAATAGACATCACAGGATTCACAAGTTAAAATATGTAAAAAGGGGGATGCAAATGAAAAAATACTGGATATGTATTGCTGTTTTTTTATTATGTTTTAGCGGAATACACTCAGCTAAAGCGGCTACCACTGAATTCGGATCAAAAACAAGCTTCACTTTGGAGGGAAATGCAAAAGAGTTTCATATTGAAAATCCGGGGGCTGTAGCTGCCGACGATTACTTTTTAGGATATAAGTTCACCATAATGAACAACTCTTCGTGCGGTTTAAGCATGAAACTCCAGCGGATGGCGCTGAACGGGAATTTTTATACATTAAGTTCTAAAAACTACAGCGGCAGCTGGTTAAACCTCAGTGCCCAGGATAAAAAATCAATTGATCCGTATCACAAATACAGAATTCTGGTTGAAAGTTCTTCAAACGTCTGTGGCCCCGTCTATATTAAAGGGTTTTACGGTGTAGAATATTATCATTTTGATTGAAAATAGATACTCGCTAAAGGCAGCGGGTTTTTTTATATTTAAATATAAATTATTGTACTATGTACTAAATATTCATATATAAATTTTAATGCACCCGCCCAAAGAAAACATAAACAAAAGTAAATTCATCACGCACAAATATACAAAGTTGAAAAATGAATGAAAAGTTTCTCGAGGGAAACATTATTAGTTGACTTCAAAAGTGTGATGTCGGATAATAAGAATGTAAGTTTTTCCTCCTTAGCAGATTCGTTTCTTAAGCCAGGGCGAATCTGCTTTTTTTATGCAAAAAAACCCCTCTGTAAGGGGTTTTTTACGATAAATGAAGTTTAATAGAATTAATGTACGGCTCTGAATACGCCGATAACTTTCCCCAAAATGCTTACGTTTTGCAGGATAATCGGCTCCATCGTCGGATTTTCCGGCTGCAGCCGCACATAATTGTCTTCTTTATAGAAGCGCTTGACCGTCGCTTCATCATCTTCGGTCATAGCTACGACGATTTCTCCGTTATTGGCCGTGTTCTGCTGTTTGACAATGACGTAATCTTTGTCAAAAATGCCGGCGTCGATCATACTTTCTCCCATGATTTCTAACATAAAGACATGTTCGCCCGGAGGAACCATCCGGTCAGGAAGCGGAAAATACTCGTCGATATTTTCAACAGCCGTAATCGGAATACCCGCCGTCACTTTCCCGATGACCGGAACGTTTACGACCTGGCTTTTCGGAATGTGGACTTCTTCTTCATCCAATACCTCAATCGCCCTCGGTTTAGTAGGGTCCCGTCTGATCAGGCCTTTTGTCTCCAGCCGCGCCAAATGGCCGTGCACGGTTGAACTGGAAGCCAGTCCTACTGCTTCTCCTATCTCTCTTACAGAAGGCGGATATCCTTTCGTTTTTACCTCTTCTTTAATAAAACGCAGGATATCAAGCTGCCTTTTTGATAGCTTCGTCATATTTCGCACCTCAAAACGTCGATTTTAAGTAGATTATAGCATGATTTTCCTGACAGTACAAACATAGGTTCGAAAAAAACGATTGACAGAAACGTTTGTTCGTATATACTGAAAGGTATAAAAAGCGAACAAACATTCTTATCGGAGGTTGTTTACATGGCGAAAGAATCTATTATATTTGTCGGGCTGTTTACTGCGATTTTAAGTGCCGCTATTTTACTTGTCTCATGTGCGGGAAATGATCAGTCCCTCAGCCAATATGTTAAAATAAAGGTTCAGGACGGCGATACACTCTGGTCACTTGCGGATCATGTAGCAGAAAAGAAACACATTAATAAAGAAGATTTCATTGAGTGGGTGACGGAGAATAATCATCTCCAAACTGCTGATATAAAGCCCGGAGACGAACTTATTCTTCCGGTTAAGAAAAAGCATCCGGCCGTATATCAGCTGGCCATTGTCAATTAGAGAGGAAAGAGAGAAATGAAGGCGCTCATTTATGCCCGCGTAAGCACAAACAAAGAACAGCAGCAAACATCATTAAAAAGACAGGAAGAGGAGCTCAGTGAGATAGCTGCTGCAAACGGCATGGAAGTCGTGAAAGTCATTTCTGAGAAAGCCAGCGGTTACGAAATGGACCGCGACGGAGTATTTGAAATGCTTGATGAAATTAAAAAATCACATATTGACGCGATATTGGTGCAGGACGAAACGAGATTGGGAAGAGGAAACGCCAAGATTGCGCTTTTGCATTGCATTTACAGGGAGAACGTAAAAATATATACGACGGCTCATAAAGGTGAACTGGAGCTTTCCGAAGCTGATTCGATGGTACTCGAAATCGTCAGTATTGTTGAGGAATATCAAAGGAAAATTCACAATATGAAAATCCGGCGGGGAATGAAAAGAGCCGTGAAAAACGGCTACAAACCTGAACGGAATCTGAAAAACAGACATGAAAACAGCGGAAAAGAAAAAAAAGAGGTTCCGGTTTCGGAAATTATCAGGCTGAGAGCCAACAAGCTTACCTTTGCAGAAATCGCAGCGACCTTAAGGGGATTCGGCTACGATGTGTCCAAAGCCACGGTTCACCGGCGGTTTCAGGAATATACCGCAGACACAGAAGGCAGCTGACGCGCATCAGTTGTAAAAAAGACTGCGTTTTAGTAGTATATAATCAACACGCACCAAAGGAGCTTATTATGATTTCTAAAGAAAAAATCGCAAGAATTAACGAATTGGCTCAAAAAGCTAAATCAAACACGATAACGGATGAGGAAAAAGCTGAACAGCAAAAGCTTCGCCAGGAGTATTTGAAAGGATTCCGCTCCTCAATGAAAAATACGTTAAAGAGCGTAAAAGTGATTGATCCGGAAGGCAACGATGTCACCCCTGAAAAATTAAAAAGAGAACAACAGAAAAATAATCTTCATTAAACAGAAAGAATACGGCAATACGTATTCTTTTTTCGTATATACTAATATCAGGATGTGCTTTACGACAATTTTCAACAAGTTTATCTCAAATTTAAGCTGAAAGAGTTGAGAAAAAGTCAGCATCGCTTTATGATGAAAAGGTACAACAATAAGGAAGGGGATTATAATGGATACAATTGAAAAGAAATCAGTTGCCACCATTCGTACACTATCTATAGACGCAATTGAAAAAGCGAATTCCGGACATCCGGGCATGCCGATGGGAGCCGCTCCGATGGCATATACGCTGTGGACGAAATTTATGAATGTAAACCCGCAGAATCCGGGCTGGTTTAACCGCGACCGCTTTGTTTTATCAGCAGGCCACGGTTCAATGCTTTTATACAGCATGCTGCATTTAAGCGGATATGACCTCAGCATTGAAGACTTGAAACAGTTCCGTCAATGGGGAAGCAAAACACCGGGACATCCGGAGTTCGGGCATACAGCCGGAGTAGACGCTACGACCGGGCCGCTTGGACAGGGTATTGCAATGGCAGTGGGAATGGCAATTGCAGAACGCCATCTGGCTGAGACATATAACCGTGATTCATTCAACGTAGTTGATCATTATACATACAGTATTTGCGGAGACGGCGATTTAATGGAAGGCATTTCTTCCGAAGCCGCTTCTCTTGCAGGCCATCTTGAATTAGGCCGCCTGATCGTATTATACGATTCTAATGACATTTCCTTAGACGGCGATTTAGACCGTTCTTTCTCTGAAAATGTAAAGCAGCGTTTTGAAGCAATGAACTGGGAAGTTCTTTATGTTGAGGACGGAAACAACATCGCTGAATTGACGGCTGCAATTGAAAAAGCGCGCCAGAATGATAAAAAACCGACATTGATCGAAGTGAAAACCACGATCGGTTTCGGTTCTCCAAACCGCGCGGGCACATCCGGCGTTCACGGCGCTCCGTTAGGACAAGAAGAGAGCAAGCTGACAAAAGAAGCGTATGCTTGGACGTTTGAAGAAGATTTTTATGTTCCGGAAGAAGTATACGGGCATTTCAATCAAGCTGTAAAAGAAGCCGGCTCGAAAAAAGAACAGGAATGGAATGAACTGTTCGCGGCTTATAAAGAAAAATATCCTGAGCTTGCTGAACAGCTGTCACTCGGAATGAAAGGCGAGCTTCCTAAAGACTGGGATCAGGAAGTTCCCGTTTATGAAAAAGGCAGCAGCCTTGCTTCCCGCGCATCTTCAGGTGAGGTGCTGAACGGGATCGCTAAGAAAATTCCTTTCTTTGTCGGGGGATCTGCTGACCTTGCGGGTTCAAATAAAACGACAATCAAAAATGGTGGAGACTTCACGGCCAAAGACTACGCCGGGAAAAACTTCTGGTTCGGTGTCCGTGAATTTGCGATGGGCGCTGCATTAAACGGAATGGCGCTTCACGGCGGCCTCCGCGTATTCGGCGGCACATTCTTTGTATTCTCTGATTATTTAAGACCTGCCATTCGTCTGGCGTCATTGATGGGACTCCCTGTCACTTATGTATTCACGCATGACAGTATTGCCGTAGGAGAGGACGGGCCGACTCACGAACCGATTGAGCAGCTTGCTTCTTTACGCGCACTTCCTAACCTATCTGTAATCAGACCTGCTGACGGAAATGAAACCGCAGCTGCATGGAAGGTTGCCGTTCAAAGCCAAGATCATCCGACAGCTCTTGTATTGACACGCCAAAACCTGCCGACGATTGATCAGCAGGCTGAAGAAGCGTATGCGGGCGTGGAAAAAGGGGCTTATATCGTTTCCAAAGCCCAAACGGAATCACCTGCCGCTCTTCTTTTAGCGACAGGTTCTGAAGTCGGACTTGCGATCGAAGCTCAAGCGAAACTGGCTGAAGAAAACATTCACGTATCTGTAGTCAGCATGCCGAGCTGGGACCGCTTTGAAAAACAATCGGCAGAGTACAAAAACAGCGTGCTTCCTCCGAATGTGACGAAACGTCTTGCGATCGAAATGGGTTCAAGCTTCGGATGGGGTAAATTTACCGGTCTTGAAGGAGACGTGCTCACAATTGACCGTTTCGGTGCTTCAGCTCCGGGAGAAACAATTATGAAAGAATACGGGTTTACTGCAGAAAACGTGGTTGACCGCGTGAAAAAACTTTTAAACAAATAACGAGACAAAAGAGGATGAGTCAAATCATCCTCTTTTTCCTGTTTATGCGACAAAAATAGAAGGGGCGGCGTAACAGTAATAGACAATTCTTTCTTTTCTCCTTTTGTATAATAGAAAACAATAACGAAGCGCTGTAAAAGGGGATGAGGAAATGGAACGTCATTACTATACGCACCTGATAAAGGATGAGTTTGCGAACCACTACTTCGGGCGGGAAACGGCTATGTTTGAGTTGTTTCGAGACTATCATTGGACAGACCTGACACCCCAGGAATATCAAATGACAGAAAAGCAAGTTCAATATATAACGGAACCGATTCCGGTGATACATATGCATCAGCGTCTCCAGCTGCATTTAAACCGAATGAGTTACAGCCGTTTGGATTCCATTTACCGGCTTACACTGCCCGGAGAAAAGGGCCGCGCCACCTTCATGATGAAAGACAGTTTAATTGAGATTGCGGCTTCGGGAGATTATGAGGCGGAAACGATTTTCTTTGAGATTCTGCGTAAAATCAGCCCCTGTTTTCTTGCAATGGATTTCAAGACACGGCGCTACGGGTGGTTAAATCCGGTCAGAGAAAGAAATTTTGTCTAAAAACGAGGAAAAAGAGATGTAAATGTTGTATAATAGCCTTTGGTTTAGTACACTTTAAACTAGACAACATGAAGGAGGAAATAAAATGACTTTATGGGTTGGCATCCTAGTGGGCGTTGTCGCATTGCTCATAGGTGTTGCACTCGGGTTTTTTATTGCTCGTAAATATATGATGAGCTATTTGAAAAAGAATCCGCCTATTAATGAACAAATGTTACGCATGATGATGATGCAAATGGGAATGAAACCTTCTCAAAAGAAAATTAATCAAATGATGAAAGCCATGAATAATCAAGCGAAATAACACGTACAGATTATGATATAGATATACATGGTTATAAAAATAAAAAACCCGGAGAGGGTTTTTTATTTTGGCGTCATGTTTCACCCCAACTGCCGGTGTGCAGTTCTTTTTGATATTGTATGAGAAGGTGGTCAAGCTCCTGGCTGAGTTCTATCGTAATGTTTGATGTCATTCCGTTTGTCATGACGATTTTAAGCAGCTCTGCCCGTTTTTTTTCAATTTCATTTAATAGATGCTCTCTAATCACAGGGATATATCCTTTCATACATAAATCTTTCACCTGAGTCGCTATTATTATATCCACATTTATACTGTTTTTCAAATAAGAAGGAGTATAATATCTCGATGTCAAATTAAATTATATAAGCTTTTTCTATAAAAAGTAATCCTTCTCGGGAAAATGTTAAAAAAATGAAATGATTTTGTCATAACTCGAAGGGAGTGTGTCATCGTGAGTTTTAATTACTTTCTGACGTTTGGGGCCGGATTTTTGTCTTTCATTTCTCCATGCTGTCTGCCGTTGTACCCCGCCTTTTTATCTTACATAACTGGTGTCAGTATGGACGAGGTGAAAACAGAAAAGGTGATGCTGCAAAAGCGCGGCCTCGTGCATACACTTTGTTTTTTGCTTGGTTTCTCCGTGATTTTTATCGCATTGGGATATGGAACTTCGTTTATCGGCAGTTTTTTTACCCAATATCATGAAGCGATCCGCCAGTTTGGCGCTATCATGCTGATCCTTTTCGGGCTGATTACTGCCGGTGTGTTTCAGCCGAAATTCATGATGAAAGAGCGGCGCATTCACTTTAAGCGCCGTCCGGAGGGGTTTATCGGTTCGGTTCTGATCGGTCTTGCGTTTGCAGCCGGCTGGTCGCCGTGCAGCGGGCCTATTTTAGGAGCCGTGTTTTCGCTGGCCAATACAAATCCTTCTTCAGCAGTGCCGTATATGTTTTTATATGTTCTCGGATTTGCGATTCCTTTTCTTGTTCTTTCATTTTTTATTACCAGAATGAATTGGATTCGCAAGCATCAGCTGCTTATCATGAAAATCGGCGGCATTCTTATGATTCTGATCGGAGTTATGCTGTTTTTTAACTGGATGAGCTACATTCTGATCGTTCTGTCAAATCTTTTCGGAGGATTTACCGGTCTGTAACGGATTAATAACTTTTGAACTATTATATACCCTTTTGTTTTTGGTACAATAAGACTAGTTAATGTTAAATATGTGGAGGGGAATATGACACGAGTTTTAGTTGTAGATGACGCCAAGTTCATGAGGGTGAAAATCAGAGAGATTCTGGAATCGGCGAATTACACAGTTGCCGGGGAAGCGGCTGACGGTGAGGAAGCCCTGTCAGTATATCAAAAAATCCGTCCCGACCTGGTGACAATGGATATTACCATGCCGGTCAAAAACGGTATACAGGCCCTGCAGGATATTTTAGCTTTTGACCCGAAAGCCCGGATCATCATGTGCACCGCCATGCGGCAGCAGCGGATCGTTCTGGAAGCGATTGAATTAGGCGCTAAAGACTTTATCGTTAAACCGTTTGAAGCATCTAAAGTGCTGGAGGCCGTAGGCCGGGTAACGGGAACGTAAACGTGTTCTCTTTTCAAATTGGTTTTTTTTATGTTTTTGGAGTATAGTATATAGTATCAAACTCCGTGCAAGCAAAGGAATGATAAAGATGATGATTATAA
The DNA here is from genome assembly GCF_058808515.1 of Bacillus sp. GW821-FHT11D08. Lineage (NCBI taxonomy): Bacteria > Bacillati > Bacillota > Bacilli > Caryophanales > Bacillaceae > Bacillus > Bacillus sp. GW821-FHT11D08. The sequence goes on along the minus strand of NZ_JBXARS010000004.1, from coordinate 107,004 downwards.
TTTCATCCGTTATTGCAGCGGCCATGGCAATTTCCGTGATGATCGTCAGGATTAAATCCTCCGACAAGCCCGCTTCACCTAAAAAAATAATTCTCCCGCCGATTTTCATGAGTACGGGAGCGCTTATGTTCCTTTTTCCGATTTTCAGAGTGACGGGCGAAGAATTTTTGGAGGCCATTACGCTGGGCGTGATCTTCTCTATTTTTCTGATTAAAACATCTAAATTTGAGATTAAAAATAATGAAATCTATTTAAAACGGTCAAAAGCGTTTGTGTTTATCCTGATTGGTCTCTTGGTTATCAGAATCGCTATGAAATCCATTTTGAGCACGACGATTGATTACGGAGCTTTAAGCGGAATGTTTTGGATTCTGGCTTTCGGAATGATTGTCCCGTGGCGCATCGCGATGTTTTTGTCTTACCGCAAACTTTCGAATGAACTGAAGACCGCTGATATTCAGATGAATTAAAACCTTTCCGTGCGCCGGAAAGGTTTTTTATTTGAGCAGGGCTTGATAAGGAGTAAGATCAATCTGTTTTTCACGGAGATGCTTTTTTAAAAATTGATGATCACGCTTAGGAGTGGCCAGTATGTAACCCCTGATGATTAAATCACGGTTTATTTGTTCAGCTTCCTCCGCTAAGGAAAGTTCACCGATTTTTCCGGCGATTTTCGCTTTGGCTACATCCCGAAAGAGCTCCGGCACGGGGGCGACCAATTCATCCAAAAACGCCTTGTCACCCTCATTCCATAAGTGCCTGCTTTTTTCAATATAATAGTCCTGCCAATCCAGTTCTGACCGGCCGTCTTCTTTCGGTAAGCGTTTTAAAAATTTTCGAAACATAAAAAACCCGCCGATAGACAGCAATCCGATCATCACGATGACCCAAAATAAAATAAACCACATAAACCAGCCTTCCAGCATTGTTCTATCTCCTCCTTACTTTAACCATATTGTAAACGAAGACAGAATAGAAGAACACATGAAAAAAAGAATAGAAAAAATGATAGATGTCCAGTCATTCCGGTTGCTAGAACATATTCTATCGTATAGTGATTCTGCTATTTGGCCATGGGAGATTCACTTTGAGGGTATATGACTGATATGACCGGACAAAAAAGCCGCTTCCATTGAGGGATGAAAGCGGCTTTTTTTATGTTATAGAGGAAATTGAAAGGAAAATGAGGCAGGAGTCTCATTTGGCTCCTTGTTCATGGAGACGGTCAGAATATGGTTGGTGAAATCAGTGAAAATATGTTTGTCATTCAGATAAAAAGGAAGCACCATTTGTTTGTTTAACGTCCGTTCAAGCGTTTTAACAGAGAGCATAAATTCATTCCCCGAAAGAGTGACGGTTATCGCTTGCACCTGCTTCAGCATCGTCAGGTCGGCTTCAATGATATATTGACGGCTTGTTTCATATAGATCGATCGGCAGCGTCTCGTCATACCAAGCATACGGGTCCTCGTAAAACTGCCGCAGCCATTCTTCCGTATCATCAAATTCTTCAGCGTTTTTTGAGTGATTCATGGAAGCATCCCTCCATATTAAAAAGCCTTGCTATAACGTATGCAGAAGCTTTGAATGGGTGAATGGCACAAAAAAACAGACACGGGGTCTGTTTTACATATCGTGGCTTGTATTATGTTTTTGTCTTGTATGGTTGCGGTTTTTCACTTTTTTGCTTCCGCTCAGCGGTTCCGGCTGGCCGGGGTTATGGCCCTTCGGAGCATTTTTATGCATATCTTTACTCGTATTTTTATTTGTCATGTTAAAGCCTCCTTTTTAAGGTGTTCCGGCTATTGGTTTGTTTTTCTTTTTTTATTGTTCTGCCGTTCTTCTTCCGTCAGGACGAGCTGGTCATTTTCTATATAACCCGCGCCTTTGCCTTGGCTTTTCGCATCATTCATGCCGTTAATGACATGATTGGCTTTCCGTTTTACCATGATCATCACCTCAACATTAATATGGCTCTTTACAGCCCGTTGTATGAGGCGGAAAATCGGACAAAATTTACCGAAAATCATGCTGATAAGACGATCTTATTGTATTTAATAAAAACATTGATATTTACTTATGTATGATTTTATACTAAGATGAAATTGTGAGAAAATTGTGATGGAATGTGAACATTCATCTAAAGAACGATCTTGATCATTGAAGGGGGATTTTGGAGAATGACAAATCAGCAAAAAGTCGCAACACAAGACGTTTTCCAAGCAAGAAAAACATTTTCTTCAAATGGGAAAACATACAACTACTATTCATTAAAAGCATTGGAAGACGCAGGGGTCGGCAATGTTTCAAAACTTCCTTATTCTATTAAGGTTCTTTTGGAATCCGTTTTGCGTCAGGTAGACGGACGCGTCATTACAAAAGAACATGTTGAAAATTTAGCAAGATGGGGTACTGCTGAATTAAAAGATATCGATGTGCCGTTTAAACCGTCACGGGTTATTCTACAGGACTTTACAGGCGTTCCGGCCGTAGTTGACCTGGCATCTTTAAGAAAAGCCATGGCCTCTGTCGGCGGAGACCCTGATAAAATCAATCCTGAAATTCCGGTTGACCTGGTCATTGACCACTCCGTACAAGTCGACAAAGCCGGTACGGAAGACGCGTTAGCCATTAATATGGACTTAGAATTCGAAAGAAATGCAGAACGTTATAAATTTTTAAGCTGGGCAAAGAAAGCGTTTAACAATTATCAGGCCGTTCCGCCTGCAACAGGTATCGTTCACCAGGTAAACCTTGAGTTTTTGGCAAGTGTCGTTCATACGAAAGAGGAAGACGGAGAACTTGTGACATATCCTGATACATTGGTGGGAACAGATTCCCATACAACAATGATTAACGGAATCGGCGTCCTCGGCTGGGGTGTCGGCGGTATTGAGGCGGAAGCGGGAATGCTCGGCCAGCCTTCATATTTCCCTGTTCCTGAGGTCATCGGCGCGAAACTTGTCGGAAAATTGCCTAACGGAACGACGGCGACTGACTTGGCGCTGAAAGTCACTCAAGTGCTGCGCGAAAAAGGCGTAGTCAATAAATTTGTTGAATTCTTCGGTCCTGGTGTTGCTGAGCTTCCGCTTGCGGATCGTGCGACTATTGCCAATATGGCGCCGGAATACGGAGCGACTTGCGGATTCTTCCCGGTTGACGAGGAAGCACTTTCTTACCTGCGTCTGACCGGCCGTGAAGAAGAGCAGATCGATATTGTGGAAGCATACTGCCGCAACAACGGTTTATTCTATACGCCTGACGCGGAAGAGCCGATTTTTACAGACGTTGTGGAAATTGATCTGTCAAAAATCGAAGCGAACCTTTCAGGACCGAAACGTCCGCAGGATTTAATCCCGCTTTCCGTTATGCAGGAAACGTTTAAAAAACATCTTGTCAGCCCGGCCGGCAACCAAGGATTCGGAGCGGATGCTGCTGAAGAGAACAAAGAAATTTCATTTAAACTTAACAGCGGTGAAGATGCGGTTATGAAAACAGGGGCGATTGCAATCGCCGCTATTACAAGCTGTACGAATACATCAAACCCTTATGTATTAATCGGTGCCGGATTGGTAGCCAAAAAAGCGGTAGAATTAGGCTTGAAAGTGCCGAATTATGTTAAAACATCACTTGCACCGGGGTCTAAGGTTGTTACTGGATACTTAGTCAACTCGGGCCTGCTTCCTTACATGAAGGAGCTCGGCTTTAACCTCGTAGGGTATGGCTGTACGACATGTATCGGGAACTCCGGCCCGCTTTCTCCAGAGATTGAAGAAGCGGTTGCTAAAAATGATCTCTTGATCACTTCTGTCTTGTCGGGTAACAGAAACTTTGAAGGCCGGATCCATCCGCTTGTCAAAGGAAACTACCTTGCGTCACCTCCGCTTGTTGTCGCATACGCGTTAGCAGGCACTGTGAATATCAACCTGAAAACGGATCCGATCGGTGTCGGAAATGACGGACAAAATGTTTATTTCGATGACATCTGGCCGTCCATGGATGAAATCAATTCTCTCGTCAAACAGACTGTTACGCCGGAATTATTCCGCAAAGAGTATGAAACGGTATTTGACGACAACCAGCGCTGGAACGAAATCGAAACGACGGATGAAGCGCTGTACAAGTGGGATCAGGATTCCACTTACATTCAAAACCCGCCGTTCTTTGAGGAAATGTCTGTAGAGCCGGGAAAAGTTGAGCCTTTAAGAGGACTTCGCGTTGTCGGCAAATTCGGCGATTCCGTGACGACTGACCACATTTCTCCGGCCGGAGCGATCGGAAAAGACACACCGGCGGGCAAATACCTGCAGGAAAAAGGCGTTTCTCCTCGTGACTTTAACTCTTACGGCTCACGCCGCGGAAACCATGAAGTCATGATGAGAGGAACATTCGCCAATATCCGCATTAAAAACCAAATCGCACCGGGTACAGAAGGCGGATACACAACACATTGGCCTACCGGGAAAGTGACATCTATTTATGATGCCTGCATGCGGTATAAAGAAGATAAAACGGGTCTTGTCGTCCTGGCCGGAAAAGATTACGGAATGGGCTCTTCACGTGACTGGGCTGCAAAAGGAACAAACCTGCTCGGCATCAGAACAGTCATTGCCGAAAGCTTTGAAAGAATTCACAGAAGCAACCTCGTCTTCATGGGTGTGCTGCCGCTCCAGTTTAAACAGGGTGAAAACGCGGATACACTCGGCTTAACCGGTAAGGAAGTCATCGAGGTGGATGTTGATGAATCTGTACGTCCGCGCGACTTGCTGACTGTCAGAGCAATCAGTGAAGACGGTACGGTAAAAACATTTGAAGTTGTTGTCCGTTTTGACAGTGAAGTGGAAATTGATTACTATCGCCACGGCGGCATTTTACAAATGGTGCTTCGCGATAAAATGAAACAGTAGCAGAATGAACAAAGGAGAGAAAGCAGTCTGCTTTCTCTCTTTTTATGCGGGAGGCCTTGAGATGCTTGCGAAATGGCTGGGCGGAATGTTACTTATCGGGTTGTTAGTGTATGCGGGCTGGAACATTTATTCTGTACAAAAAAGTCCGAAAGAAGGGACAGAAGAAGGGATGAAAGCCCCTGACTTTACACTTGATACATTGTCAGGAAAAAGTATCTCCCTTTCTGATTATAAAGGAAAAAAAGTGCTCCTCAATTTCTGGGCGACGTGGTGCAAGCCGTGCCGAATGGAAATGCCCGATATGCAGGAGCTGCAGAAAGAATATCCTGATATTGCGGTAGCAGCCGTTAATTTTACATCCTCTGAAAAAAATATAAAGGCTGTGAAATCATTTGCTGATCATTATCAGCTGACATTTCCTATTCTGATTGACAAAAGCGGAATTAACGGAGATTTCAACGTGCTTTCTTATCCGACAACATACATATTAGACGAAAAAGGAACCATTCAGCACATTCGCGTAGGCACGATGACAAAAAAAGAAATGAAAGAAAAACTGGATCTCAAATAGAGGTTCAGTTTTTTTATTGTGAAGGGCTTAGGTTTTGAAAAATTGGAAAAAATGAATGAAAACACGGAGGTGAGAAGATTGAAAAAAATGCGAAAACGTTCTTTTCATGAATTGGTTATGGAAAATAAACGTGAGCTGATGACCAATACGGAATATTTGAATCAGCTTGAAGAAAAGCTGGAGCAGCGGTTCAAACAAAAATAACCTTTAATTTGCAGTCATGTTTGCACCTCCTTTTGCAAAATATACTCTTAAGGAGGGATGAACATGGGCATAAACAAGAAAGACGGCCAGCCGCAATACGCTCCGAGCCACTTAGGGACAAAACCCGTTAAATATAAACGCAACAAAGGGGAAAAGTTTCATGACAAGTCAAACGGACATCCGATTGTCATGCAGACGAAAGGCGAATAACATCAACAAAGGAGAGCAGACATTATGACAAACAATGATCAAAAACCAAATCCGGATGACCGTTCCGATAACGTTGAAAAGCTGCAGGATATGGTCCAGAATACAATTGAAAATATAGAAGAAGCCAAAGAATCAATGGAATTTGCGACAGATGAGGAAAAACAGCGCATTCAAGAGAAGAATGCCAGACGCAATGAAAGCATTGAATCGTTCCGCAGTGAAATCCAGGATGAATCGGCTGCAAGAGAAAACGGCTATCAATCATAATAAAAACCAGGGAAACCTGGTTTTTTTCTCTTTCCGGCTCGTTGTGATAAAATGGGGCTAATCTGATAATAAGGGAGCAGAGAACGTTGCATGTGTCAAAAAAAGAAATAGAAGTGCGTTATGCGGAAACAGATCAAATGGGCATCGTCTATCATGCCAATTACTTAGTCTGGATGGAGGTCGGCAGAACGGCGCTGATTAAGGAACTCGGATTCCTTTACAAGGATATGGAAGACAGAGGAGTGCTGTCCCCTGTATTGGATATCAGCATTTCTTATAAAAAGCCGCTCCGCTACGGAGAAACGGCTGTCGTACATACTTGGATTGAAGAATATAACGGATTTAAAACCGTTTACGGCTACCACATCTATAATCCGGATCAAGAACTTGCCATCAAAGCGACATCCTCTCATATATGCGTTGATAAAGAGAGCTTCAAACCGATTCAGTTTCGCAAGGCTTTTCCTGATTGGCATGCCGCTTACGAAAAGGCAAAAAAATAAGGAGCGGCTGCAGTTATGGCATTTGGAATTACGCGTAAGGAACTGGAAAGATGGAAGCGGGATGTATCGGAAGGGAAAATCGCTTTTTTAACGCATTACTGGCTGGACGACCGCTTTCCGGAGGCTAAGACCGTGACGAAGGCCGGTTCAAGCGATCTCAATAAACTGATCAGATGGGGAGCGGAGTACGGGCTGAAGCCGGAGTGGATTCACCATAAAAATGAATTTCCCCACTTTGACCTGCTCGGTGATACGCAAAGAAGCATATTAGAAAAAGAACATCTGACTGATCATCTCAAAAGGTTCAGGCTGTAAAAAAAAGAACGCATCCGCTGCGTTCTTTTTTTCTTACACGTAATCAAATACCGGCTCTTCTGCCTGATCTGAATATGTGACTGACAAATCGTGATTATCAAAGTACCATAAGTCGCTTTCTTCAATAAAAAAGGTAATGCCTTCAACTTCCGTGCTGGTGCCGATGTTCATCGGCCGGTCTTTTAAAATGCCGAGAGAAAAGCCTTTCTGAACGTTGCTGCATCCCCCGTAACGGACAAAGAAACGGACATGGTCGCCTGTTTCCAGATCGAGCTCTTCTTTGTACCAATCCAGCGCGCCTTTCGTTACTTTCATGTTCATCCGGAACACTCCCTTTTTGTTTCTCATATAAAGAAATTATCTCTATTATAAACGCATATGGCATTTTGATGTCAAAATTGAAGTTTCATCAAAACCATTTGATCTTCGGTTCTGTTTTGTTTATAATCCGTTTGATGTTTGCCCTGTGTCTGTAGATAACAAACGCGGTCAAGAGCGTCACTACGACTAATAAATAAGGGTCTTTTACAAACAGACAGTAAATAATCGTATAAATCCCTGTTAACATTGAAGACAGAGAAACAAATTTCGTAAGGAATAAAAATACGAAAAATACTGCAACCATCGTAACGAATAACAGCGGAGCATAAAACAGCAGGACGCCCCCTGATGTGGCTACGGCTTTGCCTCCCTTAAACTTTGCGAACACGGGGAATACATGGCCGATTACTGCTGCCACCCCTGCGAGAAGAGGATGAATGGGGACGTGCAGTAAATATGGGAGCGCCGCGGCCAAGGTGCCTTTTAAAATATCGGCTGCGATGACAACAGATCCCGCTTTAACGCCAAGCGTGCGAAAAGCATTTGTAGCGCCCAAATTGCCGCTTCCGTGTTCTCTAATATCGATCCCTTTCGCAAGTTTGCCTACGATTAAACCTGACGGGATGCTGCCTATTACATAGGCCAAAATAATCAATAAAGCAATCAACATCTACATTTCTCCTTTTCAATGTCCCTTCACTCTATTTTAACACGAGTTGTTACCGTCTGATGACAAGTTTTTTGAGAATTAAGCTGACAAAGCGCTTTTTTTGATTCCGGTGAAGCGGTCATGTACAATATATCAAAAGGAGATGGTAAAGATGCAAAATCCTTCAAAATCAGAGATTAAAGAAATTCTGGACCGGAGCAAACGGATCGCAGTCGTCGGGCTGTCAGACCGTCCCGACCGGACTTCTTACATGGTTTCCAAAGCGATGCAGGATGAAGGGTATGAAATTATTCCCGTCAATCCAACGATTGATGAAGCGCTTGGCGTTAAAGCCGTCGCTTCATTAAAAGACGTGGAGGGACCGATTGATATCGTGAATGTGTTCAGACGCTCTGAGCAGCTTCCCGGCGTCGCTGAAGAATTTTTACAGACGGACGCTCCCGTTTTTTGGGCGCAGCAGGGCCTTGCAAATGAAGAAGCGTATCGCATGATTACAGACAAAGGACGGACGGCTGTTATGGATTTATGTATAAAAGTCGCCCGCGCTGTTATAAAATAGGAACAAAAAAGGCAAAAATCCTTGGCAAATCAGGGGTTTTTGCTTTTTTATTGAAAGAATACTCTTTGCGTATGATGATGAAACAGATACAATAAAGCATGAACAGCTTTTTTAGAAACCCCTTTATACAGGGGTTTACAGTCTGTTTGCGATGGCCGGCATATAGCTATATAATAGAAAGCGAACTCATGTTCTTATCCGCTGAAAAGGGCACCAAAAAGATGAAAAGCCGTTCGAATGTATGTCTTGCGGCCTAAAAAACGAGCCATTCGCTTAAATATGTTGCGAAATCAAGCATATTGGTTATAATTGTGAGTCCGAGGAGAATTGGACCGAAGCTTGCGCATACTGAAAAACAAAGACATGAAAACATTTAAAAAAGAGAATGATTAAGAGCAGGTTTTTTGAAAGGGGTTTGTACGTTTGGCTAGAAAACAGCAATTTGATTACAACGAAGATGCCATACAGGTGCTTGAAGGCCTGGAAGCCGTCAGAAAACGACCGGGAATGTACATTGGTTCGACGGACGCACGCGGCCTGCACCATCTGGTATATGAGATCGTCGACAATTCCGTCGATGAAGTTCTTGCCGGCTACGGAGATCATATTATCGTAACGATACATAAGGACAACAGCATCTCCGTACAAGACAGAGGACGCGGAATGCCGACCGGGATGCATAAGCTCGGAAAGCCGACGCCGGAAGTTATTTTCACCGTGCTGCATGCCGGGGGGAAATTCGGACAGGGCGGCTATAAAACAAGCGGCGGTCTGCATGGTGTCGGCGCATCTGTCGTAAACGCATTATCGGAGTGGCTGACAGTTACTATTGAGCGTGACGGATATGTTTATAAACAGCGGTTTGAAAACGGCGGCAAGCCCGTGACTTCACTTGAAAAAATCGGAACGACCAAAAAAACGGGAACGCTTACCCATTTTAAACCTGATCCGTCAATGTTCAGCGCAACGGTTTATAATTTTGACACGCTGTCAGAACGTCTGCGCGAATCGGCTTTCTTGTTAAAAGGCTTGAAAATAGAATTAATTGATGAACGGAACGGCGTAAAAGAAGTATTTTATTATGAGAACGGAATTGAAGCGTTTGTCGCTTATCTAAACGAGGAAAAAGACGCTTTATGCGAAGTGGTTTCCTTTGAAGGCGAGCATCATGACATTGAAGTCGATTTCGCGTTTCAGTTTAATGACGGGTATTCAGAAAATATGCTGTCATTCGTTAATAACGTCAGAACAAAGGACGGCGGCACCCACGAATCAGGAGCCAAAACGGCAATGACAAGAGCGTTTAACGAGTATGCGCGAAAGGTAGCCCTTTTAAAAGAGAAAGACAAGAACCTTGAAGGCGCCGATATCAGGGAAGGTTTGTCCGCAATCATTTCCGTGCGTATCCCGGAGGAACTGCTGCAATTTGAAGGCCAGACGAAAGGGAAGCTTGGAACAAGTGAGGCGAGATCCGCCGCGGATGCCGTCATTTCCGAGAATCTTGCTTATTTCCTGGAAGAAAACCGCGATACAGCAACCCTGCTTGTCAAAAAAGCGATTAAAGCAAGCCAGGCCCGTGAAGCGGCCCGTAAAGCGAGAGAAGAAGCGAGAAGCGGCAAAAAACGCAAAAAATCAGAAGCGACGCTGAGCGGAAAACTCACACCGGCCGGTTCCAGAAATCCGGCGAAGAATGAATTGTATCTTGTGGAGGGAGACTCTGCGGGAGGTTCTGCAAAACAGGGAAGAGACCGGAAATTCCAAGCCGTGCTGCCCCTTCGCGGAAAGGTCATCAACACAGAGAAAGCAAAGCTTGCAGACATCTTCAAAAATGAAGAAATCAATACGATTATTCATGCGATCGGAGGCGGTGTCGGCGCAGATTTTGAGATAGACGACATCAATTATGACAAGATCATCATCATGACGGACGCGGATACCGACGGCGCGCACATTCAAGTCTTGCTGTTAACGTTTTTCTACCGCTATATGAAACCTTTAATCGAGCACGGAAAAGTCTTCATCGCCCTTCCGCCTCTTTACAAAGTGAGCAAAGGAAGCGGTAAGAAAGAGATTATTGAATATGCTTGGTCCGACGAAGAAATGGACGGCGTTTTAAAGAAAGTCGGCAAAGGGTATACCATCCAGCGCTATAAAGGTCTGGGAGAAATGAACGCAGACCAGCTCTGGGAAACGACGATGAATCCCGAATCGCGAACGCTCGTCAGAGTCAAGATCGACGATGCGGCACGGGTAGAGCGCCGTGTAACGACATTAATGGGAGACAAAGTAGAACCGAGAAGAAAATGGATTGAAAAAAATGTTGCCTTCGGATTAGATGAGGAAAGCAATATTTTAGAAAATGAAAACTTGTCGGTCGCTGAGGAGGTTTAATAGTGGCACAGCCAGAATTATTTCATGATTTACCGTTAGAAGAAGTAATCGGCGACCGTTTCGGACGCTACAGTAAATACATTATTCAAGACAGGGCGCTGCCCGATGCTCGTGACGGTTTAAAGCCGGTGCAGCGGAGAATTTTATACGCCATGCACGCAGACGGAAATACTTTCGATAAAAATTTCCGTAAAGCGGCGAAAACGGTCGGAAACGTTATCGGTAATTATCATCCGCACGGTGACAGCTCCGTTTATGAAGCGATGGTGCGGATGAGCCAGGATTGGAAAGTGCGGAATGTCCTGATTGAGATGCACGGCAACAATGGAAGCATTGACGGTGATCCGCCGGCTGCCATGCGTTATACGGAAGCGAGATTATCTTCTATCGCATCAGAGCTTTTGCGTGACATTGATAAAAATACGGTTGAATTCGTTCCGAACTTTGATGACACTAGTAAAGAACCGGTTGTTTTGCCCGCCATGTTCCCTAACTTGCTTGTCAACGGATCAACCGGGATTTCAGCGGGCTATGCGACTGATATTCCCCCTCATCATCTGGGTGAGGTCATTGATGCCGTCATTAAACGGATTGAATCTCCGGATTGCACCGTCGATGACTTGATGCAGGTGATTAAAGGGCCTGACTTTCCGACAGGAGGCATTATTCAAGGAGTCGACGGCATTCGGAAGGCTTATGAAACCGGGAAAGGCAAAATTATTATCCGCGGCAAGGCTGAAGTGGAATCCGTAAGAGGCGGACGGGAGCAGATCGTCATTACAGAAATTCCGTTTGAAGTAAACAAAGCCAATCTCGTAAAGAAAATGGATGAATACCGCATAGACAAAAAAGTCGAAGGCATTTCTGAAGTCCGGGATGAAACTGACCGCACGGGGCTTCGGGTGGTCGTTGAGTTAAAGAAAGAAGCCGATGCAAAAGGCATTTTGAATTTCTTATATAAAAACACTGATCTGCAGACAACTTATAACTTTAATATGGTCGCCATACATAACCGCCGGCCGATGCTGATGAGTCTTACGGCCATCCTGGATGCGTATATTTCCCACCAGAAGGAAGTGGTGACAAACCGCTCCGTCTTTGAATTGCAAAAAGCAAAAGAGCGGCACCACATCGTTGAAGGACTGATGAAGGCACTGTCTGTGTTAGATGAGGTCATAGCCGTCATCCGGGCAAGCAGCGACAAGAAAGATGCGAAACAAAACGTAATGTCTAAATTCACATTTACGGAGCCGCAGGCCGAAGCGATCGTATCCTTGCAGCTGTATCGTCTGACAAACACGGATATTACGGCGCTAAAAGAGGAAGCGGAAGAGCTCAGCAAGAAAATTCAGGAGCTCGAAGCCATTTTAAGTCATGATAAAAAGCTGTTAAAAGTCATTACAAGCAGCCTGAAAAAATTGAAAAAGACCTATGCTGACAGCAGACGGTCTGTCATTGAAGAAAAGATTGAGGAAATTAAAATCAATCTTGAAGTCATGGTAGCCTCTGAGGACGTATATGTGACAGTCACAAAAGACGGCTATGTAAAACGAACAAGTCAGCGGTCATTTGCCGCTTCTAACGGCCAGGATTTCGGTATGAAGGATACTGACAGGCTGATTCACCAATTTGAAATGAATACAACGGATGTTCTCCTGCTCTTTACCAATAAGGGAAGCTATGTTTATTGTCCGGTTCACCAGCTTCCCGATATCAGGTGGAAAGACATGGGGCAGCACGTAACGAACATCATCACGATTGACCGTGATGAAACCATCGTGAAAGCTATACCGGTAAAAGAATTTGATCCATCTTCATATTTATTGTTTATGACGAAAAACGGCATGGTGAAGAGAACTGAAATGACGCATTACAAAGCGCAGCGTTACTCGAAAGCGCTTGTTGCCCTAAACCTTAAAGGGGACGACGAGCTGATTGATGTTCATGTCACAGACGGCGGCAGCCAGCTGTTTATCGCCACCCGCCTCGGGTACGGTTTATGGTTCGGTGAAGATGAAGTAAATGTAGTCGGTGCCCGTGCGGCCGGCGTAAAGGGCATAAATGTAAAAGACGGTGATACCGTCGTATCAGGACAAATCCTGCATGAGACAGATTCGCTTGTCCTTGTCACACAGCGGGGAGCAATCAAGCGGATGAACCTATCTGAATTCGAAAAAACATCCAGGGCGAAGCGCGGTGTCATCATGCTGCGTGAGCTTAAAAAGAACCCGCATCGCGCAGTCGGCGTATTCGCGTGCGCTTTAGCCGACATGATCGCTGCGGAAACAGAAAAAGGCGAGAGAATTGAAATCGCCGTGAAGTCCTTGCGGGCGAATGACCGATACAGCAACGGCTCCTTCTTTACCGATGAAGATGAGACAGGGCCGGTAACAGATGTATGGCGTATCCCCGCGTCTGATGTTTAAGAGTAAAAATAAAATAAAAAAACCTCCGCTCATTGAGCGGAGGTTTTACTATTTAGCTTTCATGGCTGCCGAATAAGTCAGTGATAGCGTGAACGACTTCGATTCCCTGCCATACAAATAAATTCAATGCAGTGAATGAAAACAACCCTAAAATCACCATTCGTAAGATAAACAACATGTTTAACAACCTCCTCATTTTATGTTACATAGATAGGCGATGTTGAACATGAAGCTCATCGAAATACGAGGACTGATAAAATTTAGCGATTAAAAAGCTTTTCTTTCGCTGTCTTCTCCGGGAAGCGGGGCGTCTCCTGTCTGATATCACGATCAGTGAGACAGAAGCGGCAAAAAGCGCCGTCAAGATATATGAGCCCGTCAGCGATTTTTTCTCATCATCAGCATTTTGGCCGGCCTTCATTTCGTGCATTTCCTGCTGGTCGGCTACCGCTTTAAAATGATGAGCAGTATCAAACGCATGGGGAATGGAGAGCAAATGAAAGCTTGCAATCGCTAAAAATAAAATAGAAGCTTTTAAAAACAAGATTTTTTTCAAATGTTCTCCCCCCTTCATAAGTCTGAATATTTTTATTATAATACCCTAATTTAAATGTAAAGTAAACATATTTATTAAATTTAAAAAATTATTATCCTGGTTAAGTATATACCATTCCATCCATCTTTTCATCTCTTTTTTCTTAAAGACCTATTTGTTATGATATGCACGCATTCCTTATGACGTGACAACATTTTTTCGGGCTGTAAGATAAAAAACGGGGCATGACAGCAAAAGACATGATGAAGAAACCGAAACATTTTCTTAAAAAAACTTCTCAACCACTGTTGTTGTGATATAATAATACTCGTTGTGTTAAAAGATCTAACATATGCAGCAAAAATGACAGTAAAAGATATGTAAAAGGGAGGTTAAACATGGAGGCTTTCATCAGTGAAATCATAAATGTTCCAAATGATTTTATTTGGAAGTATCTTGTTTATATTTTAGTCGGGATCGGATTGTACTTTACGTTCCGTTTTCGCTTTATTCAATTCCAATACTTTATTGAAATGTTCAGAATCGTCGGGGAGAAGCCGCAAGGAAATAAAGGAGTGTCTTCAATGCAGGCATTCTTTATCTCAGCCGCTTCTCGTGTAGGAACCGGAAACTTGACCGGCGTCGCCCTGGCGATTGCAACAGGCGGTCCCGGCGCAGTATTTTGGATGTGGATCGTAGCGATTGTCGGTATGGCTTCCAGCTTTGTGGAAAGCACCTTGGCGCAGCTGTATAAAGTGCGTTCCGGTGACGAATTCCGCGGCGGTCCGGCATATTACATGGCAAAGGGACTGGGCGCCCGCTGGCTCGGTATTTTATTCGCCGTATTGATTACCGTTTCTTTCGGACTTATCTTTAACGCCGTGCAGTCAAATACGATTTCTGTCGCGTTTGACGAAGCATTCCATGTGAATAAAACAGTTATCGCAATCATTTTAGCTGTATTAACGGCTTTCATTATATTCGGCGGTCTGAAACGTGTTGTTTCCGTTTCGCAATTAATCGTTCCGGTCATGGCGGGTATGTATATTCTGATCGCGCTGTATGTCGTGATTGTAAATATTACAGCGGTACCTGAGCTGTTTGTTACGATTGTGAAAAATGCGTTCGGTCTTGAACAGATCGTCGGCGGAAGCTTAGGAAGCATCATTATTATCGGAGCGCAGCGCGGCCTGTTTTCAAACGAAGCGGGTATGGGAAGCGCGCCGAATGCCGCAGCGGCTGCACATGTGTCGCATCCGGCTAAGCAGGGATTAATTCAGACGCTCGGCGTGTTTTTTGATACATTTATCGTTTGTACATCGACTGCCTTTATCATTTTATTGTACAGCTTTACGCCTAAAGGCGACGGCATCCAAGTGACACAAGCCGCGCTGCAGCACCACCTCGGCGGCTGGGCCCCGACATTTATTGCGATTGCGATGTTTTTATTCGCATTCAGTTCAGTTGTCGGCAACTATTACTATGGTGAAACGAATATTGAATTTATTAAAACAAGCAAAACATGGCTTAATATTTACCGCGTATTCGTTGTAGTGATGGTGGTATACGGATGTTTGGCTGACTTCCAGATCGTCTGGGACATGGCAAACTTGTTTATGGGACTGTTGGCTCTCATTAACTTAGTGGCAATCTTACTGCTGAGTAATGTAGCCTACAAGATCTATAAGGATTATGCCGCTCAGCGCAAAAAAGGTCTTGATCCTGTATTCAAAGCGGAGAATACCCCGGAGCTCAAGCATATTGAAACATGGGCGGAAGAAGAAGGTACAAGCCCCGAACGTAAGACTGCTAACTAAGGAAACATGCATACAATTTTCAAAAACCCCTTACATTTTGTTGTGAGGGTTTTTTCATGTGAAAAACCGGGTTATTTTTACCGAAAACAGTTTTTTGAATTTATTGTATTTTTCTCTTGCGTGTGTAAGGGTTTTCATATAAAGTTTGACTAAACCGGTTTACCAAACCGATTTAGTCTTAAAAGAAAGGAGTATTGATGTGGCTTCTGATTATGGCATTTTTACGATCGGTGATGCGATGATCACCTTAAATCCCGCAAGCACAGGACCTTTGCGTTTTGTTACCCATTTTGAACGAAAAGCAGGAGGAGCTGAACTGAATTTTGCGATTGCATGCGCCAGATTGAATCTGCACTCAAAGTGGGTCAGCAGACTGGGGAAGGATGAGTTCGGCAGAGTGATTTATCAGTTTGCCAAAGGAGAAGGAATTGATGTGACTGACGTCTCCTATGTTGAAGGCTTTCCTACATCTTTAAATGTCAAAGAGATCAGAAATGACGGTTCAGGCAAGACGTTTTATTATCGTTTCAATTCACCAATTCTGACTCTTGCACCGGAAGATATAACAGAGAATATGTTTGCCGGCATTCACATTGTTCATCTTACCGGTGTGTTCCTCGCGCTTGATAAGAAAAATCTTGAAATTGCTGAAAGGGTGCTTTCCATCGCCAAAGCAAGAGGGATTCCCGTATCTTTTGATCCGAATATCAGGCTGAAGCTGTGGACGATCGAGGAGGCGCGTGCGGCATTTCATCAAATCTTTCCGCATACTGATATTCTTCTGGCGGGCCGGGACGAAATGAAACAGCTGACAGGTATAGGGGAAAATGAAGCATTAGCCCGGTTTGCAGAGACCTATTCAATCAGTCAGCTTGTCATAAAAGACGGTGAAGCAGGTTCTGCGCTGTATCATGATCATAAGTGGATTCACAAAGAGGCTTTCCCGGTTGCGCCTGTTGACACGGTAGGAGCGGGTGACGGCTTTAATGCCGGCTACCTGTACAGTTATCTGCATGGTTTTGAACCGGAAAAACGTCTGGAGTTTGCCAATGCGGTCGGTGCGCTCGTCACCACAGTTTCCGGTGACAATGAAGGGCTTCCCTATCTAGAAGAGGTTCTGTCATTTGTAAACAAAGAGACTGTGATTGAACGGTAGCAAGCACAACTTAAAAAGCGGGTGAGAAAATGAAAGCGGTTCTAGTACGGAAAGCATTTGATCTGGTGGTGACGGAATGTGAGAAACCGTCTGTTGTCCACGCGGATGATGTTCTTGTCAAGGTGAAGCGGGTCGGAATTTGCGGATCAGATTTGCATATTTATCATGGGACAAATCCGTTAGCGTCCCTGCCGAGAGTAATCGGACATGAAGTTACAGGGGAAGTCGCAAATACCGGTTCTCATGTCCGGCGTTTCAAGCCGGGTGACCGGGTAGTGATTGAACCGATATCTTATTGCGGAACATGCTATGCCTGCCGGAAAGGACGTCCGAACGTCTGCAAAGCGCTTTCGGTGTTCGGCGTTCATGAAGATGGCGGGATGCGGGAATATATCGTGGTTCCGGAAAAGCAGCTGCATGCCGTTTCCCCCGATCTGCCCTGGGAGGAAGCGGTCATGGCAGAACCATATACGATCGGCGCCCAGGCCGTTTGGAGAGGCCGTGTCGAGAAGGAAGATACCGTTTTGATTCAGGGGGCGGGACCGATCGGAATCTGCATATTAAAAATGGCAAAGTTCAAAGGCGCTTCCGTCATGATAACCGACTTAAATGATGAACGCTTGGCATTCGCTGAAAAAAACGGTGCGGACGTTACCGTCAACGCGCAAAAAGAAGATCCCGTTTTGCGGGTGAACGAATGGACAGAAAATGAAGGCGCCAATGTCGTCATTGATGCCGTCTGTCTCCCCTCAACGTTTGAAACGTCCATTGACGCGGTGTCTCCGGCCGGTCATGTGGTTGTGCTTGGTTTTGATGAGAGGACTGCCGGCATTTCTCAGCTTCCGATCACAAAAAAGGAAGTCACGATAACCGGTTCAAGATTGCAGACGAATCAGTTTCCGTACATTACAGACTTACTGAATAAAGGCCTGTTAACGCACGGCGGTCTTATTACACATACATTTTCAGCAGATGACGTCCATCAAGCATTTCAGTTGATCGAACAGCACCCGGACAAGGTGGGAAAAGCAATCATTACGTTTGATTAAAGGAGGAGCGAGAATGCTGCCTAAGTACGCCATTTACGAAAAACTTCTGCATGCACAAGTGGTGGCTGTCATAAGGGGACAAAACAGCCAAGAGGCGCTTGAAGTTTCAAAAGCGGCCATTTCAGGAGGTATCAGTGCCATTGAGCTTACATACACAACTCCTGAAGTGGAAGATGTCTTTAAGGAACTCCGGCATCAAGATATTCTTCTTGGAGCCGGTTCTGTAATGGATACAGAAACGGCGAGACACGCCATTTTATCAGGCGCCTCATTTATCGTCAGCTCTCATTTTGTAAAAGAGATAGCATCTCTATGCAACCAGTACAGCGTACCGTATCTTCCGGGATGCATGAGTGTGTCTGATATGGCTTTGGCCCTTGAAGCCGGATGTGATGTGGTAAAGCTGTTCCCCGCTAATTCGTTTGACCCTTCATTTATCAAGTCGGTCAACGGTCCTCTGCCGAATGTCCGCATTATGCCGACCGGGGGTATCTCATTAAACAGCATGAATGACTGGCTCTCTGCCGGAGCGGTCGCGGTCGGTGTGGGAGGCGACTTGACAAAAGCATATCAAAAGGGCGGCTATGAAGCTGCCGTATCCCTCAGCAAAGAATACGTCTGCCGAAAAAACGAATATACGGGGGTATAACATGAATATCACGTTTCGCTGGTACGGCCAAGGTAATGATACGGTGACTCTTGAACATGTCAGACAAATTCCCGGGGTCAAAGGCATCGTCTGGGCTCTTCACCAGAAGCCCGCGGGCGAAGTATGGGAAAAGGAGGACATTGAAGCGGAAGTCAGAAACATTCAATCCTATGGGTTTCATGCAGAGGTCGTGGAAAGCGTGAATGTTCATGAAGCCATTAAACTCGGTCATGAAGAACGCGGACAATATATTGAGCACTATAAACAGACCATTCGCAATCTGTCCGAATTCGGCGTGAAAGTCATCTGTTACAATTTCATGCCGATATTTGACTGGACGCGTACCGATATGTTCCGCGCGCTGGAGGATGGGTCAACCGCTTTGTTTTTTGAAAAAGCGAAAGTGGAAAGTCTCCCTCCGGAGGAACTCATCCGCACGGTTGAAGAATCTTCTGATTTGACGCTTCCCGGGTGGGAGCCGGAGAAAATGGCCCGGATCAAGGAACTGTTTGAGGCCTATCAAACGGTTGATGAAAAACAGCTTTGGGCCAATCTTGAGTTCTTTTTACATGAAATCCTTCCTGTAGCGGAGGAACACGGCATTCAAATGGCCATTCATCCGGATGATCCGCCCTGGTCAATTTTTGGCCTGCCCCGTATTATTACCGGTGAGAAAAGTTATGAAAAGCTGCGAGAGATTTCAGATTCACCCGCCAATTGTATTACGTTGTGCACGGGTTCGATGGGAGCGAATCCCGCCAATGATATGGTGAAGATCGCCAAACACTATGCGGGAGCTGCGCCGTTTGCCCATATACGAAATGTGAAAATCTGCGATAACGGTGATTTTACGGAAACTTCGCATCTTACCAGTGATGGGTCCATTGATATTACCGGTGTGGTAAAAGAATTGCACGGCCAAGGCTATAAAGGATATGTACGGCCTGATCACGGCCGTCATATCTGGGGCGAACAATGCCGGCCGGGTTATGGTTTATATGATCGTGCCTTAGGAATTATGTACTTGAACGGACTGTGGGATGCGTTCTCGTCTCATGAGAAAGAGGTGAAGGGATGAGACCGATTCATGAACGTTTATCAGGAAGAACCGCTGTCATAACAGGCGGGAGCGGTGTTCTCTGTTCAGCAATGGCAAAGGAGCTTTCACGGCAGGGGATGAAAATTGCGATCGTCAGCCGGAATGCTGATAAAGCAGAGCGTGCGGCGGGCGAGATTGCTGACGCTGGAGGAACCGCGGTTTCTGTACCGGCTGATGTTTCAGCCCGTGATTCGCTCGAAAAGGCAAAAGACGAGATTATCAGCCGGTTCGGTTCTGTCAATCTTTTAATTAACGGAGCCGGGGGAAACCACCCTGATGCGATCACTGCCAGCGAGACGTATGAAGAGGATGAGCAGGGCACATCATTTTTTGATATGGACGAAACGGGGTTTTCCAGCGTATTTTCAACCAACTTTACCGGTGCATTTCTGGCATCGCAAGTGTTTGGAAAAGACCTTTTGAAGGCGGAATGTCCCGCGATTATTAATATTTCTTCTATGAGTGCGTATACACCGATGACAAAGGTGCCCGCCTACAGCGCGGCCAAGGCGGCGATTCAGAATTTTACGATGTGGATGGCTGTTCATTTCGCAAAAAAAGGGCTGCGGGTGAATGCCATCGCTCCGGGTTTCTTTTTGACAGCGCAAAATCGTGAGTTGTTATTACAGGAAGATGGAAGTCTGACAGACCGATCCAATAAGATTATGGCACATACACCGATGAAACGTTTCGGGAAACCGGAAGACCTTCTGGGAACGCTCCTG
Organism: Bacillus sp. GW821-FHT11D08; assembly: GCF_058808515.1. Taxonomy (NCBI): domain Bacteria; kingdom Bacillati; phylum Bacillota; class Bacilli; order Caryophanales; family Bacillaceae; genus Bacillus; species Bacillus sp. GW821-FHT11D08. The sequence continues at coordinate 86,631 of NZ_JBXARS010000004.1, read as the reverse complement.
TGGCTTTCGGATGATTCATGCTCAGGCTTTGTCACCGGGGTCACCGTTCCCGTCGACGGAGGTTTTATGGCTTATTCCGGAGTGTGACAGAATCCATGTCCCTGTCAGATTGTAAACCATTTACTTCTGACTTATACTAGTGAAAAATGAAGACAGACGGGGATGAGTCTATGAAAACCATTACAATTTCTGATGTGGCGAAATATGCAAACGTATCTAAAAGCACCGTATCTCAATTTTTAAATCAGCGCTATGACTATATGAGCGAGAAAACGAAACAAAAAATAGAAGCGGCCATTCAAGAGCTGAACTATCAGCCGAATTTCGTCGCCCGCAGCTTAAAACAGAAATCAACATTTACAGTAGGTGTGGTGGTGGCTAATATTCTTCACACTTTTTCCACTCAGGTCATCAGGGCGGTGGAAGACTATTTTCATGAACAAGGATTTCATATTATTGTCTGCAATGCGGATGATGAACCGGAAAAAGAAAAGAAATATATTGAAATGCTGCGGGCTAAGCAGGTGGACGGAATTATTATTTTTCCGACGGGCGAAAATCTCTCTTTATATGAAAAGATGAAACGCGATACGTTTCCGGTCGTGTTTATGGACAGAACCATTGAAGAACTCGGAATTCCGACAGTGATGCTTGATAACCATCATGCAGCCGGTCTTGCCGTTGACCGGTTTATCGAAAGCGGCATTAAGAGAATCGCGATTATTACGACGTCTATTATTCGGGAAATCAGTCCGAGGGTAGAAAGGATTGAAGGGTATAAGAAGGCGCTTGACCGCCACGGTATGATGGTGCGGGACGAATATATCAAAACAGCCGATGCAGCTGATATTTCCAATGTTTTGTCAGAGCTGTTCTCACTTGAGGAGCCTCCGAAAGCGATATTGGCGGCAAACGATATCGTTCTTGTTGAGGTGCTGAAGTATATGAAGGAGCATGATATGACAATTCCGGATAAGGCAGCCGTCATCGGAATTGATGAAGTTCCTTTTGCGGGTTTTTTTACTCCTCCAATTACGACGATCGTCCAGCCTGCGGCAGAAATGGCGCGAAAAGCGGGAAGCCTTCTTCTTCGTCAGATACAAGAAAAAGATGGCGGTGAAAAACGGATTCACCGCTATAAACCGGCGCTGCTCGCAAGGCAATCCGGATAACCGGTTTCATTGCATAAATCGGTTTACTCCGGCAATTTAAACTGAATATTATGAAATGAGAGGGGGATTTTATGTTCTCAAAAGATAGATTCCCTATTATTCTTCTTTTATTTTCAGCCGGGGTGATTAACTATTTAGACCGCTCAGCGCTGTCTATTGCAGCGCCGTTCATACAGCAGGATCTCACATTGTCGGCAACCCAAATGGGGTTGATTTTCAGCAGTTTTTCTGTCGGATACGCTGTGTTTAACTTTCTCGGCGGTGTTGCATCTGACCGGTACGGGGCTAAATTGACATTGTGTACGGCGATGATCGTTTGGTCTCTTTTCAGCGGAGCGGTTGCGCTTGCTTTCGGATTTGTAAGTCTTTTGATTATCCGTGTTTTATTCGGTATGGGAGAGGGGCCGCTGTCGGCTGCCATAAGCAAAATGGTCAACAATTGGTTTCCTCCGTCTCAGCGCGCCACGGTCATCGGCCTGACAAACAGCGGAACGCCGCTCGGCGGAGCGATCTCCGGCCCGATTGTCGGGATGATTGCTGTGGCGTTCAGCTGGAAAGTTTCCTTTGTCCTGATCATGATCATCGGTTTAGTCTGGGCGGTCATCTGGTTTAAATTTGTCAAAGAACGGCCGGCGCCGACGGAAGACGCCCCGGCAATGAAAGCGGAGATTCAACCGCATGAGCAGCATATCCCGATGACCTTTTATTTGAAACAAAAAACGGTTCTCTTCACAGCTTTTGCCTTTTTCGCCTACAATTACATCTTATTTTTCTTCTTAACATGGTTTCCGAGCTATCTGGTGAAAGAACGCGGTTTAAGTGTTGAATTTATGAGTGTGGTGACTGTTATTCCCTGGATTCTTGGATTTATCGGTTTGGCGGCAGGCGGAATGATTTCTGATTATGTATTCAAAAAAACTGCCGGAAAAGGGGTTTTGTTCTCACGGAAAGTCATTCTTGTCACTTGTTTGTTCGCTTCCGCTGTACTGATCGGATTTGCCGGACTTGTTACCACTACCGTAAGTGCCGTTATTCTCGTTGCTTTATCAGTCTTCTTTTTATATATAACGGGCTCTATCTATTGGGCGGTGATTCATGATGTGGTTGATCAAAGGAATGTCGGATCAGTCGGCGGCTTTATGCATTTTCTTGCAAACACGGCCGGTATTATCGGGCCTGCTTTAACCGGCTTTATCGCGGACAAAAGCGGATCATTCTCCGGGGCGTTTTTGCTTGCAGGCGGATTAGCCGTTTTGGCCTCGGCTGCGGTAATCCGTTTCGTGCGCCCGATTATCATTCAAACCGCTTCTGAAGATAAAAAAGACACGATACCTTATTCATAAGTCATCAAAGCCACTGAGGCTGTCCTGCCGATAACGGGATGGCCTTTTCGTTCTGCCGCTTGATCTGTTCCTATGATAATATAGGAATTGTTTACAAAAGAAGGGAAGAGGAGGGGGCATGAAACAGAAGCCGATATATGTCGAAATCAATATTGCATCTGATATAGAAACGCTTTGGGAATATACGCAAAACCCGCATCTTCATAAAGAATGGGATCTGCGTTTTTCTGACATTACATATCTTCATAGGCTGCCAGATGAACCGCAGAGATTTCTATATGAAACACGAATCGGTTTTGGGCTGAAGGTATCCGGCACGGGCGAATCAATAGGTGACATAAGGTCTCGCTCGTCAGAAAGAGTGTCTTCGCTCGCTTTTGCCTCTGATCATCCGCTGTCACTTATAAAAGAAGGCAGGGGCTACTGGAAGTATATAGAGCGGGATAACGGACAAACCGCATTTTTGACTCAATATCAATATGAAACGGCCCGCGGTCTGCCGGGAAGTTGGATAGACCGGTTTTTATTTCGTCCTCTGCTAAGCTGGGCTACCGCATGGAGCTTTGATGCGTTGCGGCTTTGGATAGAACAAAACAGACATCCGAAGATATCAGTCCGTTTCGGGTTTGTCTATGTCTTTATGTGTCTCGTATTCAGTCTGTATTGGTTTTTTCAAGGCTTTCATGATGGCTGTGCCGATGCAGAGATCGTGAGGGGAGCGCTGGAGACAGGGTTAGGGGTATTATGGCTGCTTCCCATGCGGAGAAAGTGGCTGATTCACACCGGGCAGTCAGTCTTCTTTTGTGTAACGGCACTGCTATATTCGAGCGGCGGATTCGTGATCTCATTAGGAGTGCTTACGATAGCCGCAATGATTCTTAAGCTCAAGCTGCCGAGCGCCTGGCATACAAAACGAAAGAGAGAAGTGAAATGACGGATTCAATGTATGAAAATGCGATTACTCATTATCAATCACTGCACCCGATGCTGCAGAAACGGTACAGATTTGACGGATCACGCACGTTTTGCGGAGAAGGCGTTATGTCAGAAATAAAGGGAGGTTCTTTTCTTGTCAGAATGCTTTTAAAGACAGGTGTTTTTTTCAGATGTTTTTTCTCAGAGAGGGGAAACGATATCCCTTTCACTATCGAAAACAAAAACAGGCAAAATGGCGTGGAATGGAATCGTACCTTTTTCTTTAAAAGCAAACCGCGTTTTTTTGATGCGGTCATGGAGTATGATGAGCGGGAAAACAGAATTCTTGATTACTTCGGCAAACCCCGCATCCTACTGTCTGAACTGCATTTAGAAGCGTCTTCAGACGGAGGGCTTGTTATTACATCCGGAAGGCAGTGGCTCCTGATAGTCGGAAAGAAAATCCCGCTTCCGGCATGGCTGTGCGGCAGTTCAACCGTTTATGAGGCTTATGATGAGGAAATGAATTGCTTCAGCATAAAGGTTCATGTGAAAAACCGGATACTCGGCACGCTTTTCTCTTACCGGGGGACTTTCCGGGAAACAGAGGGAGAAACATGCTGAAGCGTCATCTCATGGTAAGCGTGATTTGCTTTTTGGGATTTGCGGCGGCTGAAGCTCCGTATATATCAGCTGCTGAGATGTTTGTTTTATTTTCCGTACTTTTTTTCGTTCCCGCTGTATTCGATTTTGCTTTTCGGCCGTCAAAGACCTTAGAGAATGTGTTATTACGGAGTTATCCTGTTGCCGCTTTATGTGCGGTGCTTGCGCTTGTCACAGACTTCAGTTTTTTTGCCGTTGTGTGGCTCATTTATACGGTTGGGCTGGCACTGTATGCTGTCCGGCGGCTGATGAAAACAAATATTCACAGAACAGAAGAGATGTCTGTTATGGCGGGTTTCATTTATTTGGCCGGGGGCGGATTCTGGTTCTTCGCATATGTCCTTGAGATTCCCGTCATGAATTTCGGCCCGCTTATCGTTCTGCTGACGGCGGTGCACTTTCACTATTCCGCTTTTCTCATTCCGGTCTTTAACGGATTGCTCGGCAGGATCATACGGGAGAAACGGGTTCTTTACAGATGGAGCACGGTCATTATTTTGATTTCGCCGATCCTTATTGCCTTGGGGATTACATTTTCAAAGACACTTGATGTGATTGCTGTCGCTCTGTATCTGGCGGGTCTGTATGTAAATGCATATCTCGTCTTTACGGCGCCGTTTGTTACGAAAACAGGCAGGATCTTGATCAGGAGTTCTTCGGCTGTGTTAATGATCACAATTGCTTTTTCTTTGATATATTCGTACGGTGTCTACCGCGAGGAGGCAACGCTCACGATCAGCCAGATGATTTGGATTCACGGGGCCGTCAATGCATTCGGCGTTATCCTGCCGGCTTTGGCGGGGTGGAGGTTGGAAAATCCGAGACCGTTTGATGAGGGCAGCGAAAGAACGTTCAGCCGTATTTACGGGAAGAGAACGATAGGCAAAGACTTTTTGACTGATATTCATGCAGCAAATGACATCCATTATACCGGCCTTCTGGATCAGATGAGAGAACTGCATTCTGAAGACTTTTCAACTAAAAAACTGGCGCCGGCCGTTATTTCCTTTTATGAAAAAACAATTGATTATGACATCATGGCAAAAGTGACGTGGAGCGGATGGTTTCGTCCGTTCGCGCGCGTGTACGAGCCGTTCAGCAGAAGAGCGGGGCAAATTCACCTGTCCATGAATCCGGATTGGTATATCATGCACAGTGATATTATAGGAGTTGACTCTGACAAAGACGGCAGAAAAAATGTCCGTGCGTGGATCAGAACAAATGAAAAGCAGGAAACCGTTTTTACTGCGCTGTATTCAGCGTACAGGGCAAAAGGGGAAGGATACATGAATATCTCTCTTCCGCTGCCGTACGGCCAAATGACGGGCATTTTAAAGCCTTATGCGCGTAAGCAGAATCTTGTTTTGACAAGCAGACGGCGAAAAAGCGGAGCGGGTGATGAAGGGATTTATCTGCAGACGAAATGGGGGACGTGTCATCTTCCGCTGGCAGAGACATTTCTTATTTCAGCCCAGAGCGAAACCAGCCTGAAGGCCGTTCATCATATGTGGCTGTTCGGACTGAAATTTTTAACTGTGCATTATCGGATCACTCATGCTTCCGCAGGTAACCGAATGGAAGAAAAAAGATGAAGGGTATACCTACGCTTCCGTGTATCAAACCCTTTTTGGAAACAAGGCTTTTTGGGATACAAAATAAAGAAAACGATTTATTCTCAAATAAAGAAGCATTGATAATCAATTATACTTCAGAATTTAAAAGTGAGGACTTTGTAAAGAGATTGGTCGCCTTCTCCAAAGAAAACAAAGTGAACATTTCTCAATACAATTTCTTAGATGAGAAGAGCTTAAACATCTATTCTACAAACCCTAAAAATGAACCATCAATATATAACGGCAATAAGCTTGTGTCAAATTTTCTAAGAGATCATTCAAATCAGAAGATGATCGGCAGCATTTCTTTTCCACTCTCGACATGGAAAATCAGATATTTTGATTTTAACCAAATAAAGAATATAGGCATAGGAAGCAAATTTTATATTTCATCTAACGATGACAAGGTATTGGAGAAAGCACAAAACCTTTTTGCTGACTATGGTGAAGTAAGTTTTGAAAACATCACTGAGAATACTGCTTTTATGTTTAACAAAACTTTGCTTATGCTAGTGTTGCTTTCTATGCTGATTTTGTTTATTGGTGTCCTTTATTTTGTAATTAAAAATCGCAAACGGCTTCTGCTGCAAAAGTTATGGGGGTATTCCAAAGTTAAAACACTGCTTTCTTACCCAGCAATGTTTTTGAAGCCTCTAATTATAATCATATTTTGCGGTGCAATTATTGTAGCTTTACTAGCTTTTTCTTTCAATTTAAATGACTGGTTGGCTGCATATCTTAGAATTTATATTAGAAACGCGGTGATTGGTGCGCTTATCATGATGGTATACACCATCATGGTTACCCTCGTCTTGTATAACAACAGCGACATTAGTGGCTCGATCAAAGGCAGCACACCGATTAAAAAATTCCAATGGTTATCTGTAGGCTTTAAAATTGTTGTCACGATATTGCTCTTCAATATTGTTGCGTTTTCACTTTCTAACGTATTCGATCTCAAACAGCAGCTTGATAATCAATCGTACTGGAAAAAGACACAAAACACTTATAAGACAAGCTTTGCAAATACCGGGATAGACTATAGTGATTTAAAATTAGACAGGGAGAAAAATGTTAGAGTTCGCGCGTTGTATCATCAATTAGAGAAGCATAAAAATGCGTTCGTCATTGATGCACATAACTATGCTGTACTAAGGAAAGATGGAAAAAAACCTGTTTATTTTTACACCTTAAATACGACAAAGAAAAATGAAATTTACTCTCCTTCTGGACGAAGTATTACAATCAGCCCTAATTATTTAAATGTGAATCCCATTATCGGCGCTAATGGGGAGGCCATAAGCCAAAAGCAATTAAGGGTTGATTCAAATACATTGAACCTGCTTGTTCCACAAAAGTATGAAAAATATAAAGAAAAAATAATAGCTACATACAGGGATCAGTTTTTCTTTGACAAAGTTGAATTAGATAATATGTATAACAAGGAGATGAATCAACCTTTAAACACCCTTAAAAAAGATGAATTGAAAATCAACATCATTTATACTAAAAATAGGCAGGAGTATTTCACCTTTAATAGTGAGTTTGGGGATGCCGGCAATAAAAATAACATTGTTGATCCAATAGCTGCAATTTTCACGGACAACGTTGATCCATCTGTTATAGGTGCTTACTCAACCTCAAGTTTATTCTTTTCAGATTCTTTAAAAGGCATGGCGTATGACCGCATAGTTCCTTATTTGGAGAAGACCAATACGAGAGATCTAATTGATTCATCAATTTCGGTTTATCAAGAACTAAGCGACGGTATAGCAAGAATTCAGAATCAATTCTTGCAGAATTTAATTGGACTAACAATAACAGTTATCCTCTCCATCGCCTTTCTTGTTGCTTATATTTGGTCGTATTACAGCGCGAATGCATATCGGCTGTACCTTAAAGAGCTTTTTGGATATTCATATTGGGCCAGAAATAAAAATTTAATTATCTTTTCTCTTCTATCCAATTGCCTTATTGGTTTAGGTATCAGTATATATTATAGAATCTTTGAATTAACAATTTTTGTTGGGCTGTTTATTGTAATCGAGCTGCTTATTCTTTATTTCCTGAGTGTCTATTTAAACAAGAAAAACATGCATAAGATCTTAAAAGGAGATAGAATATGATTACACTCAACAACATATCAAAGACGTTTAATGAAAAACCTGTTCTGTCGAATTTCTCTCTTCAGATAAAAGAAAATGAATTTGTTTCAATTGTTGGTAAGAGCGGTTCAGGGAAGACAACCCTTCTAAATATAATAGGCCTTCTTGATACTCCACACTCAGGAGATATTGAAATTTTAGGTTTTCGAAATCCTAAATCTAACGACGTGATGAAACTGCGGAGAGAGAACTTAGGGTATATCTTTCAAAATTACGTGCTTATGGACAACGAAACAGTATTAACAAACTTACTGCTTTCGACGGCTTATGCAAAAGACTTTAAGAAAGAAAAGTTGACAGAAGCTTTAGAAATGGTTGGTCTGGATAAAAGCTTTTTAAAGAAAAAGGTTTATCAACTGAGTGGCGGAGAGCAACAACGTGTGGCCATTGCAAGAATTATTTTGAAGCCTTGTGATATTATCCTGGCTGATGAACCGACAGGAAACTTAGACGAATATAACAAAAACATTATCCTGTCTTTATTCCATCAGTTAAAAGATATGGGGAAAACAATTATTTGTGTTACTCACGATCAAGAAATCGCCAATGGGTCTGACAGAGTTATTAATCTTTCATAAGGAGAGGTTTAAATTGAAACACATTACTTTTGCGTTATCAGCAAGCATCCTGGTCATTATTGCCGGAGTGGTACACAGAATAATTTTTAGAGTGTTTGGCTTCCCATTTGATCAGGCTATCTTCTTTTGGGGTGGATTCGTTGTTGTTTATTTTGTGTTAGCTCTGCTTTCTTCTTTACTCTTTAGGAATTTAGGTTCAAACAGCAGAAATTACGAGGCTTAATAAAGGCTTTAATGCTTCCTCACGAGTAATCAAGAAGGGTACATGTTGTCTAGAAGAAAGGACCGGCCAACACGCCGGTTTTTTTTATGTAAGCACATTTGCAAAGAGGATCGCTATCAGAAGCCCTCCGAAAAGTTTCAGAATTCAAGAATGGAAAATAATTGACATAATTTTGTATTTTTTCCGAAAGTAATACTCTCATCTACAAAATATGACAAATTTCCCTCTTGCAAGGTGATAAAATCAGATTGCCTGCTAAGTGAGTAAGCAGCAGGCAACAAATCAAAAGGGGGCAATAAAAATGTTAAAAAGTAAATTCAAGAAGATAGCAGGAGCTACAGCACTGGTGGGTCCTTGCTAGTATCTGGATCACCAGCAATGGCGGAGACTCTGCCAGGATTAATTTGGGTAAGAGATAAATATCCGAATGCTTACGATTTTGATTACTTCAAAAGAGACGGTGAAAATTGGGTTTATGTGTACACAAGATTATCCAATGGCAAAACTGATGTAGACGAAGTAAAGTGCTAGGTGATTATTAAAGATGGTGTTATGTTCAAGGTTAATTATATAAATCGTAATACATCTGATTTTTTTAATTCTGTCTCACCAACTAAGTATACTTAAGATAACGAGACAGAATTTTCATTGAAGATTTTACTTCCTAGAATATATATTATGTAAACTAGAAATTGTGAAGAGAATATAAAAGTGGATCCATATTCTAAGAACATCCCCTTTTTGTAAGGTAATATTAAAAAACCTCTACGTCCTTAATAAATTAAATTGGTCATAAAGGTTTTTCAGTTTGAGTATTTTAATCGGTTATGTCACTTGTTGCTGGTCTTCTTGATCAAGTCCACGCCATCGTATGCCAGACTTTCCACACTTGCAGCCTTCTGCAGTATGTAATGATCAAAAAAGTTCTTCGTATAGTCTGTAACAAGATTTCGCATCTCCATGGCATCCCGTTCGCCTCTAAGTTCCTCATTCACACTGGTAAACACGATGTCGCAGTAATCTAAATGCGCAGCACGATCAACAGAGAAATAATAGGTATCCATGCTATTGTTAGCGCCAATGATCGCATTCATGTTATAGTTCGGTTCAGAAAACAGCAGCAAAAAGGGTTTCTTAAGGTCGCTGCCCTGAAGGCCGAACGCTCCGCTATCCAAGCCAATCCCGCAGATGAACCGTTCGTCGTCCCGGCAAACAATCGCCGTCGTAGGCCCTCCATAAGAATGTCCGACTATGCCCATGCCGATATCAAGCAACAATCTGCCCTTAAAGATGGAATTCAGCTCTCCAGAATCCAATTTGACAAGATAATCGGCTACATACCTTACATCTTCTGCCTGTAATTCACTATACTCTGTTAACTTGTCAAGTATCGGCAGTGTAAGCACGTTTTGGCACATCTCAATGGCAGTTTCATCGTCGGGCCGTATCTCCATCTTACCAGCCAAAGCCAGCATCTCCGGATCTTCAGAAAACGCCATAATGACATCCGAAAAATCCTTTGATACATTAAACAGGCGCCCATCTTTACGCTTATACATCGTGCTATTCTGATGGCCGATGCTTACTACAACATATCCCATGCTTGCCAAGTCTGTACAGATCACTGTACCCCATTCTGGAGAACCGCCCCCGCCGCAAACATAGAATAACACCGGATAGCGTTTTTCCTTCCCGGAGAGAGCAAGGTCGTCGTAACATTGGGTCTTGATATCTATAGAGTAAGCATCCTTCAACGCAGTGAGAAGCGGCTGCTCATCAAGCATTTCGCAGACTTCAGGAAACATGTACGCTGATGTAGTCTTCCCTTCGCTGCTGTCGGACGGATAGTACACAAACGCCGTCAGTTCTCTTTTTGTATGATCTGATGCCGTGTACTCAAAATCCATCTGGGTTCGGCCGACAGTATAGCCGCCAATTGGCTCTGGAAATGCGTCATACTTTTTCATTCTCTTGTTCCCCCTTACGTAATAAAAGTGGCGGATGTGAAATACACACATTGCGCTATAAACGCTTTTCAAAACTGTGAAACAATTACATCATATGTTCAGTGAATCATATCTACTCCTTGGCTTTCTTGAGATTGCTAACAACATTTGTACAGGCCCATATACTGTTTCAGAGTTTCATCCGCCACGTAAACCTCCTTGTATTGCTGTTTAAGATGATAAAAGCGGACATCGTTGCTGATGTCCGCCTAAAGCTTAACTAATTGGGTTCTGTTCCCCAAATCAGTTTTCCTTGATGATATAATGTGATTTTTTTCGTTGTTTTAAACGTATTTGATTGGAAAAATGAATAATCGCCGCTTTGTGCATAATTGCTCCAGTCATCATTGTGAAGACGAAGCTGAATATTCCCTGTGCTTGCTCCCGGTGACAGCGTTCCTGTTTTAAACCCCAGTTCCAGATAGGTATCTGCACCTTGCTTAGGTTTATGCAGCGTCACAAACTTGTGGGTCAGATTGCCGCATCCCATCTGCGCGTAGTCACAGTCAAAGTTTTGGCCTTTGTTTTTCACGTTATACCAGTAACGGGCAGTGACATCTTTTAAATCAACCGTCGCATTGCCGTTATTTTTTATGTGAAGCTGCGGGCGGATTTGATTGCTGTTCACACGCCCATCCCCTGCTTTGTATTGTACAGAAACGCCTTTTTCCTGTGTGGGGTTATCTTGTGCTGGCGTTTCAGGGACGTCCTTCGTCGAATCTTTAGTGCCGCGAATGTTTTCTCTTACGAATGTTCCTGAAGCAGTTAAATCTGTAAGCGGCCAGCCGCCTGTTTTAGATGCTCCCGGCTTTAAAGCCGAAGATGATTCCTGCTTATCAGAAAGATTCCAGTTCACCCAGCTGATGTTCTTACTGTCGAGATAATTCAGCCATTCCCGCGACTGGTCAAGGAATACACCGCCATTTCCAGACGCGTCGCTTGTTCCCCATTCCGTCACGAAAATAGGCGCTCCTTTACTGAGTGCATAGTTTGCTTTATCCCGTAAAGATTGGCCATGTGTGCCGGCATAAAAATGAAGCGCGTACATGACGTTTGCATCTTTTAGCTGATCATCGGCTGCATCATTCACATCTTGGCTCCATGTACCGGTGCCGACAATGATGATGTTGTCTGGATCATTTTTGCGGATAACGGAAATCACTGCTTCCGCATACGGTTTAATATCACGCTTCCAGTTCACGTCACCGTTTGGTTCGTTTGCAATTTCATAAATGACGTTTGGCGTGTTTCCGTAAAGACTTGACATCTCCTTGAAAAATTCTTTTGCCTTCTCTTTATTTTGGTTTGGGTTGCCGTCATTTAAAATATGCCAGTCAATGATGACATATATCCCAAGTTCTTTTGCCGCTTCAACCGCTTCTTTTACTTTATTTTTCACGGACGGGTTGTCAATATAACCGCCATCTGCCGTATACATCGCCGCGCGGAAAACGGTTATGCCCCAATCGTCTCTCAGCCATTTTAAGCTGTCTTTATTGACGAAATCACCATACCATTGCAATCCGTGTGAACTGATCCCTTTCAGCTGTACCGCTTTGCCGTCTCGGTTTACGAGCTGTGTCCCTTTTATGCTAAGCTGACCATTCTTGGCTACTGGCGTTTTTGTCCCTGCTGCAGATGCCGGCGAAGCCAGCATGCCGCTCATTGTCAATACCGCAATCAATAAACACGACATAAAAATAGAGATTGACCGTTTCATATCTGATCTTTTCCTCCTTCACATCATTTTGGCTCTCACTTCTTATGAGCACGAACTCATTGTAAAAATCTTTCTCATGATTGTCTATCAATCTATTTTCTTGTTTTTGGGAGGTTTAAAAGCCTGTCAATTTGCTCTATCTCTATTGAATAAGATACACCTGACACATATAGAACAAAGAAAACTGAACTGAATCGGGACTTTACACGTCATTTTTCAATCGAATCGAAAAATTAAATGTATTTCCAACGTAGACACGCTGAATGTGATGAGTCTCAATATGGCATTGAATCTTATGATTGCTGTAAGAAGACGAGTCCTTGCCCGTCCTTGTTAATTTAAGGTTGATGTAAGGTTCGGATTAATACGGGTTAAGGTTGGAGTTGTACAATAAGATTGTACTTCAGTGAGGGATTCAGCCAGAAGAATTCCCCCTTCAATAAATCATAGAGGTGAAAAGGTTTGAGAGAAAATAAAATGTTGTCTTCATTATGTTACTTCAGTATATTTTTTGCGCCGTTTCTGTTTCCGATTATCGTCTATTTCTTAGGCCAGGACGATGTGAAATATCATGCGAAAAAATCTTTGTGGACGCATCTGATTCCTTATTTGATTTTTGGGATTGGCATCATCGCTTCAGGTTTACTTGGTATGAATGACATCAGGCACGCCGGGCCTTTCCTGCTTGCGACGTATGCTGTTACATTCCTTGTGGCGATCTATTTTTTCATTTGGAACATTGTCAAAGGAATCAAAGTGTTTTCGGAACAATAGGAAAAAACGGTTCTGTTATTAATCAACAGAACCGTTTTTTTGTATAGCCATTATGATAATTGTATATCTATCGTTGTCCCTTCTCCCGCGGTGCTGTGAATGGTGATGTCCCCTCCGTGCTTTTGGATAATATCCTTTGCTATGGCCATTCCAAGACCAGAGCCTGCATGCGTCGTTCCTGTATTTGTGCCCCTGTAATAGCGATCAAACACTTTTTCCAGCTCCTCTTCTTCTATCCCTTTGCCGTTGTCCTTAATTGTCACATGAGTCCGTTCTTTTTGTTCAAGCTGTACAACGATCTTCACATCAGGATCATTGTGAACGAGGGCATTTAAAATGAGATTCGTGACCGCTCTCCTAATCAATATCGCATCAAGGTTCAGCATCAGCTTTTCCACGTTCGTTTGGAGTTCAATGGACTTATCCGCATATCTAGAATCGTTTAACATATCAATTAACGTTTCCCGCAGCAGCGATACAAGGTTTACCCGTTCTGTATGTAACATCACATCGTTGTTTTTCAGCCTTGTCGTTAAATTTAAATCTTCCATCACATCTTTCATATAGAGGGATTTACTCTCAATGATCTGGGCGTACTCTCTGACCTGTTCGGCTGTGAGATGGTAATTTGGATCTTTGATGATTTCTGCATAGCCTTGAATAGATGCTAATGGTGTTTTAATGTCATGAGAAATATGACTGATCCACTCTTCACGCATTTGCTCTAATTTATCTTTTTCTTTTTTGCTTGAAGATAGTTGTTCCGATAAATGATTGACATTATAGAAGACATCTTTATAAATGCCTTTGGGTTTCATGTTGATCGTATAATCTCCATTAGCTAACCGCTGGATTCCTTGAATGACACGGCCGAGCGGTTTTGTGAGCTGCCGGCTGAATAGATAGCCAATGACTAACGCGATCAATGCATCTATTGATAATAATATGATGGTCCCTGCATTGAACTTCGTCACAAATTCCTTGGTATCATATGAGAGGACAAATTTTCCGAGAGAGGGATTTTTAAACCCTATAAAGTAACTGTACTCCTTGCCGTTTACTTTTTTTCCGCCGGCGTAAATGGTTGATAATAATTGTTCATCCTTATATTTATGTAAATTTACAATTTCAATAGGCGTATATTTTTTCTTCAGTCCTTTAGGTTCTCTATCATGATAAACATCCTGTCCGTTTTCATCTAATATTTGAATCCATGCATTCTGCTCTTTTAAAGCTTTTTGGCCCTCTTTGTTTACCGTGATACCATTGTTCGATAACGTGACATATTGTCGGAATGATCTTGTGAAAGTTTCCGGTGTACTTTCTTCGTCATGTTGGCTGTTCGCCTGGAAAACGAGCCAAAACATAAAAATAAATAAATTAATGAAGACTGTAATGATGGTCACTATGATGACAGATACCATGTATCTGCCTGTTAATCGCCAATTCATCCTTACGCATCCTTTACAACAAATTTGTAGCCTAACCCTTTCACAGTGACGAGAAAGTCTGGTTTTGATGGGGTGTTTTCTAATTTCTCACGGAGCCTGCGTATATGAACCATCACCGTGTTGTCAGAACCGAAGAAATCTTCTCCCCATACAGCTTGATAGAGTGTTTCTTTACTGATCACCCGATTGGGATGCTGCAGAAAATAGGTCATAAGCATAAGTTCTTTAGGTGTTAACTCAATAGCCGCTCCATTTTTGGTGAGCTCGGCTTGTTGTTGGTTTAATTCAAATGGCCCTTTTTTTATTACGGTTCCGGTTTGAGAAGGCTGTAAGTAAGATGATCTTCTCAGCTGCGCTTTGACCCGGTATGCAACTTCCTTAGGGCTGAAGGGTTTTGTAATGTAGTCGTCCCCGCCGATGGCAAGTCCTACAATTTTATCCGTTTCCTCCCCCTTTGCAGACAAAAAGATAATAGGAACGTGTGAAATGTCTCTTATTTGCTTGCAGATATCATAGCCTTCACCGTCTGGCAGCATGATATCCAATATCACCAGATCGGGATTTTCTTGATGAAATTGAGCCAATCCGTCACGGGCAGTCGAAGCTGTCACTACGCGATCAATGCCTTCTCTTATTAATACGGTTTTGATCAGTTCCAAAATTTCTTTTTCGTCGTCTATGATTAATACTTTGCTGTGAAGCCGTGACATATATTGATCACTCCTTGAAGTCATTGTCATTATTATACCCAATGTCTGTGTATCGTTAAAAAAATCAACACTTCTCTCCCACAGAAAATAAGCCAATTTTCTTTTTTGAGTAAGAAAATTGGCTTATTGCGATGCTTATGCCTTTAACGCTTTACAACAAATGTTGTCACGCTTTGAGCCGGAAGATGGGCCCAAAAATGATTGTCCGTTACTTTGAGATCCGTTCCAGGTTGAAGATTGCTGCTGCTGCTCGTGATCCATCTGGATACTTGCGAAGCAGTTCCATTCTGCAACACGAAGTTTTGGTTGACCCCTGTGTTATTTTTATTAATGGCAACAATCACGACTTTATTGTCTCCTTTATAGGCTGACACGTAAACATTCGGTTCAGGATTTTTCGTTGCATCAATCCTTACATAGCCTGGGCGCACAAATTTTGAGAAATGAGCCATATTGTATCCGCGTTTGCTGATCATCCCATCTTCTTTCATAGGGCCGTATGATCTGCGGATGTACCACCACACATAAGCTTGAAAATCTCCCTCTACCATTGAATGATGAATATGCTCTGAAACACCTAAAGCCTCAGGCCAGCGATCCGCTGAATTGTTGTCACTATTCGGATAGTATACTTCCGTCATCCATAGCTCTTTCCCTCCTCCTTTTTGTTTGAAAAGAGGATAAGGAAACTGACTGACCTGAGTGCCGTACAGGTGGGTTCCGAGGATATCCATATTCCTAAGCGCCTGCGGATCGTTCAAAATGGGGTCCGATATATTTTTCAGGTATTGAAATGATTCCGGCGCAATCACGCGGGCATTAATGGAACCGGCATTCTCTCTCATGAAACGCAGGATTTCTTGGGGCGTCCACCATGTCCATTCGTGAGCGTAATCAGGCTCGTTTTGCATAGAAATCGCATACAGATTCACACCATTACTCTTCATGAAATTAACGAAATCGTTAAGATGCTGCGCGTATGCGGCGTACTTATCGTATCTCAGCCGCTTAGCTGTTGTGTCACCATTATGATTGAAAGTCTCAACCATATCGTTTGGCGGATTCCAAGGGGAAGCAAAAACGATTGCTCCATGTTTGATCGCACTCTTTGCAGTCTCCACTTCCTTGTACCAATTATTTCTATTTTCATCTACATGAATTCTTAAGACCGAAAAACCTAACTGATTCTGTCCATTGCCAAAAGCGGTCTCCCGTTGAGCCGCAGTCAAATCTCCAATCCAAGCTGGGTGGTTCATTCCTCCAAAACCGCGAATCACTTGTCTATCTGCAGATATATTAACTGTTGCATCACTTGCTGCTGAAACTTCAGTAACTCCCGGTCCTAAGAGCATGACGGACATCATTGTGAAACATACCAATAATACACAAATTGATTTTTTTACGCTCGACATCATTTTTTCCTCTCTTTCATATGTCTTTTATGGACTTAGAAAACGTACCTTTGCTTATCTTTGTGTAAACTGCCAGTAATCGAAATTAAACAAGTTTCCTGTACCAGTTCCGGTAAATACAAAGAATACGTTGTGAACACCGGATGCGCCGCTTACCGCAGTTTCTATTTCTCTCCAAGATTGCGTTCCGCCTGTGGAAGGGACATTCAAGGTTCCGACAAGCTTACCGTTTGCAGTATCTAGCCGCACTTCTATTTTCCCGCCAAGAGCGGACGCTACATTTGCTTTAAACGTCCTGGCACCGCCTGACCCGAAATCTGCATTTCCAACAGCAATCCAGTCTCCGTTATGAATGTTTGTGACATGTTGATTATTGACCGGGCCGCCGGGTGCTGAGGATGCCTCTGTCAAAATCCGTCCGTTCCAGGCAAACGTTTCCGCTTCTACCCGGTGATATGGATTCAAATTCGATAGCTGTTTGACACCTGCAAAATTTGCCGCTACCTCTTGCAGGGAGCCATCTGGATTATGCACAAGCTTATTAATATGGGGAGAACGGTAACCTTTGCCGGCCCCGTAAAGAGCGGAGCTGACAGTTTGAGTATGATACACCACATACCACTCGTTTTTAAAATTGAAAACAGCATGATGATTGTTCCCGCCGCCTCCGAAAAATGCTCCTGGATTTTTCAGAAAGTGCCCTCTATACGAAAAAGAATCCATAGGACTTGAGCTGGTCATATAGCCGATCTCACCTGGAGGTTTATCGGCCGGGTGCGCGCCCCCAAAATTGATACAATAGGAATAGTAATATTTTCCGTTATACTTATGCATTCCCGAATCTTCAAACATAAAAGGCGCATCAATCGTAGACGCACTTCCGGCAACACTGGTCATATCAGGACCTAATTTCATGACTCTTGCTGTTTTAGGATTGGCCCATTGCCCCTGCGTTGGATTTGAACCGCCCGGAACGCCTCCGCCGGCATATAGGTAACCGGTACCGTCATCATCTACGAATACTGCAGGATCAAAAAGCCATACAACACCGGACATTCCTGGCGTATTTGGCGTTACCAGCGCTTTTCCGATCGGATCTGTCCATGGGCCGGTCGGGCTGTCTGCGGTGAGAACCCCGATACCTCCGCCGCCGTTTGCGAAATAAAGGAAAAATTTATCCTTACCATTGATCTTTTTCACCGCGGCTGACGGGGCCCATGATGCTCCTGCCCATTTGGCAATCCCCCGGCCGCCATTCGCCCCATTGGCACCCGCTGCGGGAATCGTTCCGTGATCTGTCCAGTTCACCATATCCGCTGAAGATATGACGGATATTTTATTCAAATTGGCAAATGAATTATCCTTAATCGTGCCGTCGCTATTATATTCATAGTCATCGCTTGACATATAGATGTAGACTCTTCCATTATAGGTCAGCGCAAACGGATCTGCGCCCAAATGATGGTCTATAAGCGGATTTGAATTCCCAACATGTTTTGCAATTGGAGTGATTACCGCATTCGCATATTCCCCAGGTAAACAGCTCAATAATAAAGCAAGAATCAATAAACATACGCTGCACTTTTTCATCTGCTTAACATCCTCCTGTTTCCGCATATTAGGTTTTTAAAAAATATGATAACAACAGGTCATGAAGAATGCGTAAAATGAATGATTTTTAGAGTGAAAACGTTGCAAATATCTGACCCTCTTTTATGAAAAATGCCGCCGGTTGCAGTCAGCGGCATTTTGCCCTGAATCACTTACATTTTGTCAAACTTCGTGTCGCCAGCAAACGATCCCATTGACAGTTGTTCTTCAAGAACAAGTCCGTGATGATGCCGCTCTTCAATCCTTTTAATAATAGATCGAATTGTATCCGTATTTTCTTCGATATTGTGAGGGTCAAAGATCGTCACATGGTCTCCTTTTAATTTGTACTCAAGGTAATGCTGTGCGGTTGATTGCTTCCATCCTCTATCGGTCAACTCGCCGCATAGAAAATGATGAATGTTGGCGTTCACCGCGCCGGAATTGATCAGTTTATTGTGATATGTGAGATAGCTTCTGATTTTATCCTTAATCGAAGGAATGGTTAATAATTCTCTATAATAATCCGGAATGATATCCAGATTCCGATGAATGATCTCTTCGGTTTCCTCTTCCGAAAAATAATTCACCGAAACGGCTCTTTTAGAATCAAGCATCATAATGTCCGATACGATGCGTCCGCGCTTCTCTAAGGCTTTGGTAACCTCAAAAGCCAAATTCGACCCCGAGGAGTAACCAAGTAAAACAAAGGGCCCTTGTTCCTGAATGCCTATCATGCTTTCTGCATACCGGTCAACGATCTCTTGCTCGTAAGACGGCTCTTCTAGGAAATCAGCGGCATAGACGGTGCAGCGGCCGTCAAGTCTTTTCGCCATTTCATTATAGACCAGCCCGTATCCGATTAAAGGCGGGAAACAGAACACAGGGATTGAACCGCTCTGATTCATCTTGACGAATACGTTATCCGTCTTGGACTCGAAAACTGCCGCTTGAATGGCGCGTGCCATTGTTTCGATGGTAGGAAAATCGTATACGGCTTGATAATGCATTTTGATTCCCATACGGTCGTTGATTTGATGAATAACTTGCAATACTTTGAGCGAATGGCCGCCAACATCAAAGAAGTTATCTTTAATTCCCGGGTCACTGAGAGCTAAAATGTTCTTCCAAATCTCGGCCAGCTGCTTTTCAATTAACGTTCTAGGCGCTTCGTATTCGGTTCCGGTGAGCCTATTTCCCTCAGGGGCCGGCAAAGCTTTTCGATCGATTTTTCCATTTGCGGTTATCGGCATCTTCTCCATTTGTACAAAGTAAGCCGGTATCATATAAGCGGGCAGTTTGTTCAGTAAATGATGCTTCAGCTGCGCCGTATTTAATGAATCGTCTCCTGACAAGTAGGCGCACAGCTGCTTTGAGCCCTCTTCTTCAATTGCGATGACGACCGCTTCTTTGACAGATTCCGATTGCAATAAAGCCGCTTCGACCTCGCCAATTTCAATCCGGTAGCCCCGTATTTTCACCTGATGATCAATTCTTCCCAAATACTCGATATTGCCGTCAGGCAGCCACCGGGCGACATCTCCCGTTTTGTACATTTTTTCGCCTGCGGCAAACGGGTGTTCAACAAATTTCTCAGCCGTTAATTCCGGGCGGTTCAAATATCCTCTGGCCAGTCCCTCTCCTGCCACATAGAGTTCGCCCGGTATGCCCATTACCTGAATACGCTGATATTCGTCCAAAATATACGCTTGCAGAGTAGGAATAGGTTGTCCGATGTTGCTTCTGCCCTCGTCGATTTCCCGTTCCGTGATTTCTTTATATGTGACATGAACGGTGGTTTCGGTGATGCCGTACATATTGATTAATTGGGTTAAAGGATATTTAAGCTTCCAGTCTTTCAAGAAGGATGGATTTAACGCCTCTCCGCCAAATATGATTTTTCGGATGTTTAAATTGGATTCGGGATCTGCTCTCTCCTCCTGCATCAGTTGGTAGAAATAACTTGGCGTTTGATTTAAAATGGTCACAGCTTCCGATTTTAACAATTGCAAATACCTTTCCGGGTTTTTTGCTATTTGTTTCGGAACAATCACTAATTTGCCCCCATACAGCAGCGCTCCGTACATTTCCCATACTGAAAAATCAAAGCAGAAGGAATGAAACAAAGTCCATGTGTCCGATGCGTTAAAATCAAAAACATTTTTGTTGTTAAATAACAGACGAACCACGTTTTTATGTTCAATGAGCGTGCCTTTCGGATTCCCCGTTGTTCCTGATGTATAAATAACGTAGGCTAATTGATTTGGCATCACGTTCAGATTGAGATTAGATGTTTCGGCGCCGTATGATGATGGATCGTCAAGGAAGACAGTATGACTTTGATAATCGGTACCTTCCAGAAGATGATGCTGCAATAATAAGATAGAGACGTTAGAATCCTCAAGCATATAATGGATGCGTTCTTTCGGATAATCCGGATCGATCGGTACGTAAACGCCCCCGGCTTTCAAAATAGCAAGGATGCCTATCACCATCTCCGGTGAACGTTCCGCCATAATGCCGACAAGCTCCTCGGCCTGAAGTCCTTTGGCAACCAAGGTTCGGGCCAGCTGATTGGCGCGTTCATTTACTACCCGATACGTCAGCTTCTTATCTTCAAAAACAATCGCCGCTTGCTCCGGCGTTCGCTCCGCTTGTTCTTCAAACAATTGATGAATCGTCTTTTCCTTTGGATACTCAGCCGCCGTATCGTTGAACTTGTCTATCAGGAGCGATCGCTCATCCGCTGTTACGATATCGAGGTCTTGAACGCGAATTTCCTGATCGTCCGCCATTTGCTTCATGATTTGTATGAAATGCGTCTGCATCCGTTCGACACTTGCTTGGTCATAAACATCGCGATTGTATACAAAACGAATGTCAATTTCTCCATCCGGCATCACTATAAAAGTAAAATCGTAATGAGTATGTTCTTCCATATGAAAATCGAGAATGTCTAATGCGTTGTCATCCTGCTTCATATGTTCTATTTGTTTTTCAACCGGGTAATTTTCAAATACCATAATATGATTGATCAACTGCTGCTTTTGCTCAGTTTGAGCCTGAATGTCATACAACGGAAATGTATCATATTTTTGAGAAGCCAGTGCCCGCTCCTGGTTCATTTTCAATACTTGTGCAGCTGTCATTTCAGGCTGCGTATGAATACGTACGGGAATGGTATTGATAAATAAACCGACCATGGTTTCAATTCCCGGAATTTCTGCCGGTCTGCCGGATACGACAGTGCCGAAGACGACATCCTGACTCCCGTTGTATCTTTGCAGCAATAAGCCCCATGCGGTTTGTATCCATGTATTGACGGTGACTTGCTGGCGGCTTGCGGCCCGTTTGATTTCGTCTGTGAGCCGCTTTCCTAAACGAAACTCATGCTCACCTTTTTCGTATCCTTTCGCCCGGTCGGAAGTTTGTTCTTGTAACAAAACAGTCTGCCCTTCATAACCTTCTAAATAGTTACGCCAATAGGCTGACGCCTGCTTGTGATCTTGTTGATCCAGCCATTCGATATATCGGCTGTATGGAGTGACGGCTCCCCGCTTCGGCTGCCTTTGCTCGAGTATCGCATAATAGGTTTCAAACACTTCTTTCGTAACAAGAGGCAAACACCAGCCATCCATTAAAATATGATGAAAGCTCCATATCAATCGCGCTTGGTCTTCTTCTGTCCGCAGGATCGATACGCGCATTAAAGCATCCCGGGTGAGATTGAATCCCCGCGCCTTATCTCTTCTTGCAAAATCGGCAATAAACTCGCTGCGCTGATGACTGTTCATGCTGCGAATATCTTCAACGGCCGTTTCAATCGGCTTTTGCCGGAATACAATCTGCAAAGGCTGATCTTTCCATTCTGTATAAAAAAGAGTCCGAAGAATGTCATATTTTTCGGCCAGATGCGCCAAACTCATCCTGAATGCATCGATATCCAAGAAACCTTTCAGATCAAAAGCGGCTTGTTCAAAGTAAGCTTCGGAAGCCGAATCGATCAAGCTGTGGAACAACATTCCTTTCTGCATCGGGGTTAATGGGTATATATTTTCAATGTCACCGAGATGACTCGTTTGCTGCACAAATTGATCTAATTCACCGATCGTTATACCTTTTAACGAAATATCGCTTGGCGTCAGGTGAATTTGATCTTGAGCATCACAATGTGCGATGACTTGCTGCAGGCTGCTTTTTAAGAGATCGGCACAGGCTTCCATTGTTTCTCTTTGATATTGTTTACCGCAATAGCTGATGGCCAGCGACAATCGGCCGTCTGAAATCATGCCGTTGATATCAAGTGTATAGGTCATGGGACGATTGTCACTGGCTGTTTTCCCGCTTGAGTAAGGGGATATCTCCATCCTGCCGTTCCGGACATCTTGATCAAATTGACCCAAATAATTGAAACGTATTTCCGGATGTCCGGTCCATTCATGTGCCTTCGGGTGATCGGACAAATATTTGATCAGGCCGTAACCTATTCCTTTTTGGGGGATCTGACGCAAATTTTCTTTCACTGTTTTAATCCGCTGCGGGATATCCTGATCAGCTTTGATTTGAAGCGAAACCGGATATAGACTTGTGAACCATCCCACCGTACGCGAAATATCGAGATCCGGAATGATAGACTCTCTGCCGTGTCCTTCAAGATCAATGAGAATGTCTTCATATCCGGTCCAACGATGAATAGCAGTTCCCAGACCGGTCAGTAATAAATCGTTCATATCGGTCGAATAAGCCCGGTGAGCGTTTTTTAATAAACGTTCGGTTTCCTCAACGGTCCATTGAACGATGACCGTTTCCTTGTCTTTGGCCAGACCGGTCTCCTGTTCATTGTCCTTTGGCAATGTAAGTTGCGGATTATGTTTCTGTCTGAACCAGTATTGATTTTCCGCTTCGAATTCCTGACTTTCTGCATAACGATTCAACTGTTCAGCCCATAACAGGTAAGAGTCCGTTTTCTTCGGAAGCCGGATCGCTTCGCCGTTTTGAAGCTGCTCATAAGCTGCTGCTATATCCTCAAGTAAAATCCTCCACGATACGCCGTCGATGACCAGATGATGAACCGCAATCAGCAAATGATCTCCCTCTTGACACCGGAACAATCCCAGTTTCATGAGCGGTCCTTCGGCTAAATGAATGGATTGCTGAATCTCATTGGAAATGGTTTCTATCGTCTGGGACACATTTTTTTCTTCGCGTAGTGAGATCACTTCAAGGCTGAACAGATCACCTTCATCGATCCCGCGATTTCGGGCTTCATATCCATCTTCTGTCGGAACATAGACCATGCGCAAAGCATCGTGATGCTCTGTGATCTTCTTCATGACGTCCCGAAGCTTTGATTCATCCAGTCCCTCTTTCCAATAAAGCATAACCGCTTGATTGTAATGGTGTAATTCCGGGTATTTCTGGTCAAAAAACCAATGCTGAATCGGTGTCAGCAGCGCCCGGCCTTTAATTTCCCCTTGTTCTGCGATTCGGGTTACCGGCTCTACGTATGGAACAAGCTCAGAGATCGTTGGGTATTTAAACAAGTGTTTGATTTCAAACTTATACCCGGCTTGGTATAATCTTGAGGACACTTGAATCGACTTAATGGAATCGCCCCCCAATTCGAAAAAATGATCTGAGATTCCGACCCGTTCTAAGCCTAAGACCGACTCCCACACCGCGGCCAGTATTTTTTCCAGTTCTGTTCGAGGAGCTTCATAGTTCATGCCTGTAAGATTCTCTCTTGGAGAAGGAAGGGATTTACGGTCTATTTTCCCGTTGAAAGTAAGCGGCATCTCTTCCAGCTGAACGAAATACGCAGGTATCATATAGGATGGAAGCTGGCGGGACAGCTCTTCACGGAGCTCGCCTGCAGTTAAAGCATGTTGTGCGGTATAATAGGCGCACAAGGATGTTTCCCCCTCGATTTCCCGGGCGATAACGATGGCTTCTTTGATCGCCGGCAGCTGAAAAAAAGCGCCTTCGACTTCGCCGATTTCAATGCGGTAACCGCGGATTTTCACCTGGTGATCAATCCGGCCCAAATACTCGATATTGCCGTCAGGCAGCCATCTTGCCAAGTCTCCCGTCCGGTATATCCGTTCTCCTGATGCAATCGGATGGTTTACAAACTTCTCGGCCGTCAGTTCGGGACGATTCAAGTAGCCCCTTGCAAGCCCATCGCCCGCAATGCACAGTTCTCCCGCCACACCGATCGGCTGCATATGTTCCAAATCAGCATGTAATATATACAATTGAATGTTGGAAATCGGTTTGCCTATCGGAATCGATGCATATGTTTCTTCCGTCTGGCAATCAAAGTATGATACATCAATTGTTGCCTCAGTCGGTCCGTACAAGTTGATGATTTGAGCCTGGCTCACCGATGTGATGATGTGTTTAAAGCCTGCGACATGTACAGGCTTCAAAGCCTCACCGCTTGCAAACACATGTCTTAATGACGCTAATTTTTGTTTCAACATCCCGCTTGGCTTCTGATCCATGGATTCCAGGAAGGCATGCAGCATCGCCGGTACAAAATGCATTGTGCTGACACCTTTTTGTGCAATTGTATCTAAAATCAGCTCGGGATTCTTTTCTCCTCCGTTTGGCAACAGAACCAATCTGGAACCTGATATCGTCCACCAGAACAGTTCCCACACTGATACATCAAAGGTGATCGCAGTTTTTTGCAGAATCGCATCCCGCTCATCGAGAGGGTATTTTTCCTGCATCCACACCAGCCGATTGATGACCGACCGATGCTCAACCATAACCCCTTTCGGCTTGCCCGTTGAACCCGATGTATAAATAACATAGGCCAGATGATCCGGACCAGCAGCCGGCTCTACATTCGACCCGTCTTCACAAAAGTTTTGCGGATCTTTCATATCCAGCACTTTTCCCGTAAAAGGTACTCTCTCTTGCGATTGATTCTGCACGAGTAACAACTTCGTATCCGAATCCTCCAATATGTATCGAACCCGTTCCTCGGGATAGCCCGGGTCAATCGGTACATACGCCCCGCCGGCTTTCAAGATCCCGAAGATCCCTACAATCATATCCAGGGCGCGTTCGGCCATAATCCCGACCGGCTGATCCGGCTGTACGCCCTCAGATTGCAGTGTCCGAGCGAGTTGATTCGCCCTTTCATTCAATTCACGGTACGTCAGACGGCTATCCTCGTAGACAACAGCCGTTTGATCAGGGGTACGTTCCGCTTGTTCCTCCAAAAATTGATGAATCGTTTTTTCTCTTGGATACTCTGCAGCCGTTTGATTATAGGCGATGAGTTGATTTGTCTCTGAGTCTGACAGAATATTAAGCTGGCGGATCATAAGGTCGGGTTGGAATAACAAAATCGAAAAAATCCGGTTTACATGTTCGATCACTTGCATCATATACTGGCGATCATAAGCTTGTTCATTATAAGTTAACTTTAAATGAATCGAATCATTTTCTATGGAAAACTGAAATAACGTATCAGAAGCAGCCGTTTCTCTAAAACGAATGGGGTGAAGCTGATCTAGTGATACAATCGTGTGGATCATTGGCAAATGATTTGAATCGTAGTTCAGATTTAATGGACCGGCCATTTTATCGAAAGGAACGTGCTGATGTAAGATGGCTCCGTTCAGCGTATGCTTGAATTCATTAAAAATGGATTTAAACGTGCTGTCCGCATTTATGTTTTGTTTGATTAACATGACTTGGTCTAAACGAAGGTCTTCATCGGTTTCGTCTTCAAAGGTCGGTACACCTACAATAACGCCCTCTTCCCCCGTATATTTGTACAAAAGACACTCGATTCCAACCAGGAGAACCATATAAACGGCCATTGGCGATTTATTCGTCATCTTCATGATGCGCAGGGATACATCGGGGCTCAATGAACTGTGAATACGGTTGGGTGCACTCGACGCATCATGCTCTATTGCTGAGTCCGACATTTGAAACGAAGGGATTGCACTGGGACGATCTTCCGCATCGAACATGCTGCTCCAGAACAACTCCTGTTGCTTAAATTCTGACATTAATATCCCTCCAGTAAGTTTTAGCCGGCTGACCGCTGTCCCCGTAAAAACATCATGCCGGGGACAGCCGGTACCGGCCGTTTTTAGAAATTCAATTCGATTTCGTTTGCAAAGTGTTCACTTTTATTTACTTTCTCACTTAATTGAATTTCTTTTAAAGGAATCGATGGGTCTTTTATGATCGCCGACAGAATCATGGCATAATCTTTGCTCAGCGTAGCAATGGTTTTCTGTTTAAACAGCTTCGTGCAGTACTCAAAGCTTCCTTGAATCTCGTGCGGATTCATCACGAAGGTCAGCTGCAAATCAAATTTGGCCGCCGTATTTGTTTGTTCATATGGTCTGACCGCGAGAGAGTCCAATTCGATATCCGTTTGTTCCGTATTTTGCAGAACAAACATCGTATCGAATAACGGATTACGGCTTAAGTCCCGTTTCACTCCCAGTTTCTCAACTAATTCTTCAAAAGGATATTCTTGATTTTCATAAGCTTTCAGCATCGTTTCTTTTGTTTCCGTTACATAGTCCATAAAGGTTTTTTCTCCAGCCGGGGCCGTACGGATGGCCAGCGTATTCACAAACATCCCGATAATATGCTGTAAATCTTCATGCATTCTTCCCGCAATAGGCGTACCGACGACGATATCTTCCTGACCGCTGTATTTGGCCAGCAGTATGTTATAGGCTGACAGCAAGATCATGTAAGCGGTCGATCCGGTCAATTCTTCCATCTGTTTTATCCCCTGGATCACAGTCTCATCGAGGGCGAAATTGTATCGCTTGCCTTCAAAGCTTCGAATTCGCGGTCTGGCAAAATCTTTCGGCAGCTCAAATGGCGGGAGTTCCTCATGAAATACGTTCAGCCAATAGTTCTCCTGCCTTTTGATGCGTTCCCTCTGCTCCGCCTGCTGCTGCCATACAGTGTAATCTTTGTATTGAATCCGAAGCGGGGTTAATTCTTTGCCGTCATACAATTGAATCAGTTCTTCAACAAAAATATTCATAGAAGCGCCGTCTGAAACGATATGATGCATGTCAAACATGAAAACATGTCTGTCCTGTTCTAATTCGATGAGTCCGGCCCGAAGCAATGGAGCCTGGCTGAGATCGAAAGGCCGCACGAAATTGCGGAACAGCTCCTCGACCTCTTCATCAGCTGCTTTGTACCTTTCTATAGAGAAATCCGCCTGCGGCTTGATCACCTGCACCAGCTCTCCGCGGACCATTTCAAATCCGGTTTGTAGCGATTCATGGCGCTGGATCAGACTTTGGAACGCAGATTGTAAACGATTCATGTCGATCCTGCCTTCCAATGTCAAAATCCCCGGCATGTTGTAACTTAGTTCTCCGCCTTCAATTTGTGTAGACAGGTAAACCATCTTTTGCACAGAAGATACAGGATAAACATCTTTGGCTTCTGCAACAGGGATTTCATCCGGACCGCTGGTTTCCGCGCCTGCAATGACCCTCGCCATTTCTTCAATCGTCGGGTATTGAAACACTTCTCTCAATGAAATGCTTTTGTCGAATTGCTTATGGATCCTGGTAACGAGCGTCATCCCCCGTAACGAATGCCCGCCTAGATCGAAAAAGTTATCTTTCACGCCGACTTGTTCTACCTTCAATACTTCTTTCCAGATGTGAACCAGCTGCTCTTCCGGTCTTGTCCTTGGAGCAACATAGTCAATTCCGGTCTGCAAGCCTGCTTCAGGCAGCGGTAACGCGGTGCGATTCACTTTTCCATTGGAGGTTAACGGCATTTGCTCCAGTTGCATCAAGTATGAAGGAACCATATAGCCTGGTATTTGATCGGAGAGTTTTTCTTTAAGCTGATTGATCGGCAGTGACTTCTCCCCTGTAAAATAGGCATACAAATCGCTTTGCCCCTCTGCATTTTCTCTGGCCAGGATCACCGCTTCTTGTACATGCTCGATGTTGAGAAGAGCGGCTTCCACCTCGCCAAGTTCGATCCGGTAACCGCGAATTTTGACCTGGTGATCCTTTCTTCCGGCATATTCAATGTTTCCATCCGGCAGGTAACGGGCAAGGTCGCCTGTTTTATACATCCGCTCTCCGATTACAAACGGATCGGCCACAAACTTTTCGCCCGTTAATTCAGGCAAGTTCAGATACCCTCGTCCTACTCCGTCTCCGGCGATGCACAGCTCACCCTTTACACCTATAGGCAGCATCCGATCATGGGAATCAACAATATACACACGGTTGTTGCCCAGCGGTTTGCCGATCGGCACGTAACCGCCGTCGTCAGCGGATGCCAATGTCTCCGGTACGATGTGAAAGACCGATGCATCCACGCAGGTT
This sequence comes from Bacillus sp. GW821-FHT11D08, assembly GCF_058808515.1. Taxonomy (NCBI): domain Bacteria; kingdom Bacillati; phylum Bacillota; class Bacilli; order Caryophanales; family Bacillaceae; genus Bacillus; species Bacillus sp. GW821-FHT11D08. The sequence continues at coordinate 57,941 of NZ_JBXARS010000004.1, read as the reverse complement.
TCCGTCGGACCGTATACATTGGTTATGAGCGGCATTGATGACCCGTTCGAAGCAAACAATTCAAGCAATTGCGCCACCGTCGCCTGCGGGAGCGCCTCTCCTCCAATAAGCATGTGCCGGATCGTTACCCCATGAAGGCTGTCTGCAGCGATAAGCAATTGCAAATGTGACGGTGTTCCGTCTGTTACGTCAATGCGGTGGGTGCGATAATAGTTTGACAAGGCATAACCGTCTGATACTGATGCTTTAGGGACGATATACAGTGCATGTCCCCCTAACAGTGCCGCGAAAATTTGCTTGACCGATGCGTCGAAATAGTACGGTGCCAACAGAGACACACGCAATCCCGAATCATAAGCACCGTACACTTGTCCGCGGAGCCCCTCCATCAAATGAAGGACCTGGCGATGCTCGATCAGCGTGCCTTTTGGCTTGCCGGTTGTGCCTGATGTGTAAATCACATACGCCAAGTGATCCGGTCCGGCTGCCGTCACCAGATTCGAGCCATCCCCGCTGTTCATTCGTTCGTCATTCAGCAGTAAAATCTCTCCGGCAAAGGATACACGATCTTGTAAATGGGGCTGTGCCAGCAGAACCTTTGCTCCTGAATCCTCCAGAATATAGCGGAGGCGTTCCTGCGGACTGTCCGGATCCATCGGCACATACGCGCCCCCGGCTTTCAGGATCGCCATAATCCCCACGATCATTTCCAGAGAACGTTCTGCCAGAATACCCACAGGCTGGTCAGGATGCACGCCTTCGCTTCTTAAAATCCGCGCCAGGCGGTTGGCCCGCTCATTCAGCTCACGGTATGTGAATCGGCTTTTCTCGTAAACTGCGGCCGTATGTTCCGGCGTGCGCTCCGCCTGCTCCTCGAACAATTGGTGAATTGTTTTGTCCCTTGGGCAGTCTATCGCCGGTTGACCCCATCTTTCCACAATCTGTTCTTTCTCCTGCGCGGTGATCATCTCCAGCGATGAAAGCGGCGCCTGCGGATCATTCGCAATCGCCTCGATCAATTGGATAAAGTGCTTTGCCATGCGTTCCGCAGTTTCCTGCTTGTACAGCGCTGCCGCGTAACTGATCATACCTGTAATTCCGTCTTCATTTTCTGCCGCTTGGAACGTCAGGTCGAACTTCGCCATCGCATGGTTGTCCGGATAAGGGGTAAAACGCACATCATCGAGGCTCAATTCTCCCTGTTCTGTGTTTTGCCATATGAACATCGTGTCAAACAGCGGATGGCGGCTGAAATCCCGGGACACATTCAGCTTGTCCACCAGTTCGTCGAATGGATACTCCTGGTTTTCGTACGCTTTTAATGTATGCTCTTTGACTTCCTGCACGTATTCCCGGAATGTTTTTTCCCCGACCGGATTCGTTCGTATCGCGAGTGTGCCCACAAACATGCCGATTAAGCTTTCCAAATCCGAATGGGTTCTTCCGGCAATCGGGCTGCCTACTACGATGTCTTCTTGCCCGCTGTATTTGGCAAGCATGGTCGTATAAGCAGCCAGCAGGACCATGTACAGCGTGCTTTCGCTCTTCAGCGCCAAGCCTTTCAGCTGTTCCGTCAACTCCGGTCCGATGACAAACTCGATTTGTCCTCCTTCAAAGCTCCGCGCAGCCGGTCTTCCGTAGTCGGTTGGCATATCCAGCACCGGAACCTCTCCGCTGAACACATCCAGCCAGTACGCTTCCTGTTTCTTCATCCGTTCGCTTTGCATATCCGACAGCTGCCACGCCGCATAATCTTTATACTGAACCCGCAATGGCGGGAATTCTTTTCCTTCATATAATGAAACGAACTCTTCAATCAAATTCTTGATAGATACGCCATCGGAAATGATATGATGCATGTCAAACAGCAGCAAATGGCGGTCTTTTGCAAGCTCGATCAATCCTACCCGCAGCAGCGGTGCTTTCTCCAAGTCAAATGCACGCACAAAACCATGAACGAGGGCTTCCGCCTGTTCTTCTTTCGCTTGAGTGAATTCCACTGCAAATTGGACGTCGTCATAGATCCGCTGCACCGGTTCTCCATCTATCAGTTCAAAGCCGGTACGCAGCGTTTCATGGCGCTGAATCAGCTTGCGGATCGCCTTCTCGACAAGTTCCCGATCCAGAGCTCCATCGGCTCTCATGACACTCGGCATGTTGTAGCTCAGCTCTCCGCCTTTCAGCTGATTCAAAATGTACAGCCGTTTTTGCGCCGAGGAGACGGCATAGTATTCTTTTGCTTCAACGGTCGGGATAGATGTATATGCTGTGTGTTTCATTCCGGTAATTGTTTCTGCCATTTCTTCAATTGTTGGCGATCGGAACACTTCCCGCAGCGGCAGGCTGACCCCCATCTCTTTGTGCAGCTTCGCTGTCAGCGTCGTTGCCCGCAGCGAGTGACCGCCGATGTCGAAGAAATTGTCTTTCACGCCGATACGCGGAAGTCCAAGCACCTCTTGCCAGATATGCGCCAGCTGCGCTTCCGCCGCTGTACGGGGAGCAACGTATTCGATCCCTGTTTGCACGCCTCCTTCTGATGCTGGCAATGCTTTGCGGTCGATTTTTCCGTTTGCCGTTAACGGCAAACGCTCCAGTTGGATAAAGTACGACGGGATCATATACCCCGGCAGTTCCTGCGACAGCGCTATTCGCAGCTCGCTCACCATCAGCTCGGTGTTCGCTGAAAAGTATGCGCATAGCTGCTTTTCTCCGTCTCCGTCTTCAAGAGCGGTGACTACTGCTTCCTGTACCGACTCTATCTTTAAGAGCTGAGCTTCCACCTCGCCGAGTTCGATCCTGTATCCTCGAATTTTCACTTGATGATCGATCCGGCCCAAATATTCGATGTTACCGTCCGGCAGCCATCTCGCCAGATCGCCCGTCCGGTACATCCGTTTGCCGGGCTCGAACGGATGATCCGCGAACTTCTCCGCAGTCAGCTCAGGACGGTTCAGGTACCCCCTCGCCAGTCCGTCGCCCGCGATACAAAGCTCTCCCGGTACTCCGACTGGCTGTAGACGCATTGATCCCGGTGCCATCATATACAGCTGTATATTCGAGATAGGCTTGCCGATCGGTACCGATGCATACGCTTGGTTTGCTTCGCAGTTGAAGTACGACACATCGACCGTTGCTTCCGTCGGGCCGTACAGGTTGATCAGTTGGGCGCCGTTCACAGGCGTAATAAGGCGATGAAATCTTGCCGTATGTGCCGGCATTAATGCCTCACCGCTTGCAAACACTTGCCGCAACGTACGCAGCTTGCTTGTCTGTCCGCTCGCCGTCTGTGTTTCCGCAAACTTCAGGAAGGCGTGCAGCATCGCCGGGACGAAATGCATTGTCGTGATACTTTGCTCTTCTATTGTGTTCCAAATCACTTCAGGGTCTTTCTCTCCGCCGAGCGGAAGCAGGCACACCTTCGCACCGGTCAAAGCCCACCAGAACAGCTCCCATACCGAGACGTCGAAGGTGATCGCTGTCTTTTGTAAAATCGTATCGCCGCTGCCGATCGGATAAGCCTTTTGCATCCACATCAGCCGGTTTATAACCGGACGATGTTCAACCATAACCCCCTTGGGCTTGCCGGTCGATCCGGACGTGTAGATTACATATGCCCTATCGCCCGCACCGGACAGCGGATCCAAGTTAGAAACGTCATCATCGTAAACGGAAGTATCATCGAGATCGATGACCGTTCCTGCAAAAGCAACCCGTTCTTTCACGTGACGCTGTGACAGCAGCAGGGTCGCTCCTGAATCTTCAAGGATGTAGCGGATGCGTTCCTCCGGGTAATCCGGGTCGATTGGCACATAAGCGCCTCCCGCTTTCAGGATTGCATAAATCCCGACCATCATTTCTAGAGAACGCTCAGCCATGATCGCAACAAGCTGGTCGGCCTGTAGGCCTTCAGCTCGTAAAGTGCGTGCTAGTTGATTGGCCCGTTCATTTAACTCAAGGTATGTCATACGCTGCTCCTCGAATATAACCGCCTCATGGTCCGGCGTCCGGAGTGCTTGTTCCTCGAACAGCTGATGAATCGTTTGTTCACGTGGGTAATGCATTTCGTTAGACTGAAAACGGCTGTGCAGCTGTTCTTTTTCTTGCTGCGTCAGAAGTTCCATTTCTTCTACTTTGACAGACGGCAGCTGCAATACTTGCTGCATAAGCTGTTCAAAATGTCCGCGAATCCGCTCTGCCTCTGATTGTTCATATTCATTTCGGTTAAAACTAAAATGAACAGTGAGTTGTTCGCCAGGGATGACAACTACATTAAAATCGTAATGGGTGTGTTCTTCTATATGGAAATTCACGATATTTAAATCCGCAGCATCATGGCCCTCTTCAACTTGCTGCCCTATCGGATAATTTTCAAAGATCATGATATGATCAATTAAGTTTTGCTTTTGTTCCGTTTGGGCCTGAATTTCGTATAAAGGATAGGTATCGTACGATTGGGAAGCCAGCGCGTTTTGTTGAACCATTTGCATCGTATCAGCAAAAGTGCTGTCCTCATCGCAGCGGATGCGAACCGGAATCGTATTGATGAACAGACCGATCATCTGTTCCACATCAGGAATTTCCGCCGGCCTTCCCGACACGACACTGCCGAAGACAACGTCTGCGGACCCGCTGTATTTCTGTAACAAAATCCCCCATAACGTTTGGATCAACGTATTTAACGTAACCTGATGCTGATTTGCGATCTGCTGTAATTGTTTTGTCTGTTCGTGATCAAATCGGCAGATCACATTGGCATAAGCGTATTCTTTTTGTTCATGCTGCGCTATTTTATGAAGAAGCGTGGTTTCACCTTTATATCCTTCAAGATACCCGCTCCAGTACCGCTTTGCCGCTCCCTGATCTTGGCGGTCAAGCCACTCGATATAGTCGCTGTAAGGAGCTGCCGATGGCGGTTCTGGTTCCCTGCCTTCCTGTAAGGCGCTATAATGATCAAACACTTCCTTCGTGATAAGAGACAGGCACCAGCCATCCATCACAATATGATGGAAGCTCCAAATCAAATGATATTTGCGGTCTTCCATACGGAAAATCGCTATGCGCATCAGCGGATCCCGAGCCAAGTCAAATCCTTTTGCCTTGTCTTCTCTTTGATAGGCTGCGATTGCATCCTCTCTCAGGTGCTCCTCTATATCACGCAAATCTGCAAAATGAATTTGCGGTGTTTGCGTTTTATAGACAATTTGTAAAGGAGTATCGTTCCAGCCGCTGTAAAAACGGGTTCTGAGCACGGCGTATGTTTCAAATAATCGTTCAAGGCTTGCTTTAAACCAATCAATCTTTAACTCTCCCTGCAAATCGAACGATGCTTGTTCAAAATAAGAACTTGAGGCCTCGTCCAGCAGGCTGTGGAAGAGCATTCCTTTCTGCATCGGAGTGAGCGGATACACGTTTTCAACCTCACCTGCATGCGGCAGTTGAATGAGGAGCTGATCCAATTCGTCAATGGATATGCCTTTTAACAAAATATCGCTTGGCGTCAGTTCCGATTGTTCTTTATGAACGCAATGCGTAATGATTGTCCGCAGGCGGCTTTGAATCGTTTCCGATAACCGCATGATCGTTTCTTTTGCGTACTGTTTGCTGCTGTAGCTGATCGTAAGCTTCAGCCGGCCCTCGGTGATCATTCCGTTTATATTCAATACATACGGTCTTTCTTGATTTCCGCTTGAGTCTGAACCGCAAGAATAAGAAGATAACTGAACCCCATGCTGCTGTAAATCTTGGTCAAACTGTCCCAGGTAGTTAAAGCTGATCTCAGGATTGAGTTTCGATGGCATTCCGCCGCTTAAGTACCTTGCTATTCCATATCCGATCCCTTTATACGGAATTTGGCGCAATCCTTCTTTGGTCGTCTTGATATAATCAGAGATTTCTTTGCCCGGCTGCGCGTGCAGCACAACCGGATACAGACTTGTAAACCACCCGACCGTGCGGGAGATATCTATATCTTGTATAATCTGTTCTCGGCCGTGTCCCTCTAAATGAATCGGAATTTGTTCCAGTCCTGACCAATGCGATATGGAAAGACCCAGAGAAGTTAAAAGCAAATCGTTTATTTCCGTGTGATAAGCGCGATTCGCTTGTTTTAATAAGAGCTCCGTTTCCTCTTTCGTCCATTCCACAGTTGCTGTTTCGCTGTCTTTTGCAGTTGTATGGGTTTCATGAAAATCTTTAGGCAGCGGTTTGACTTCGGTTTGTTCGATTTTTGTCCAATATTCCTGTTCTTGTTTTATGGTTTCACTTTGCGCATATTCTGACAGTCTCTTAGCCCATAATTGGAAAGAGTCTGTTTTTTGCGGGAACTGGATCGTTTGTCCGCGTTCTGCCTGCTCATATCCGCTTGCAAAATCTTCGAGTAAAATACGCCAGGATACTCCGTCAATCAGCAAATGATGGATGGCAATGAGCAGATGATCTCCATTTGCGCATTGAAACAACCCGGCTTTCATTAACGGCCCATCACTTAAATGCATACTGCTTTGTATCTCATCAGCTTTGGCTTCAATTGTACGTCCCGGATCGGGATCTTCTTTCAGATTCATGACTTCTAAGCGGTACAGTCCGCTTTGGGCGATTTCTTCATTCTGTGCCTCACAGCCATTTTCCGTAGTCCGGAACGTCATGCGGAGCGCATCGTGATGTTCAGCAAGCTTTTGCAGGGTTTGACGAAGCTGCGTTTCCTGAAAACCTTCCGGCGCATGCAGCATGACGGCTTGATTGTAATAATGCTGATCTGTTGTTGTTTGTTCGAAAAACCAATGCTGAATAGGAGTCAGGCTGACTTTTCCTTTGACCTCACCTTGATCGGCTATACGCAGATTCTGCTTGATATGCGGACTCAATTCTGCAATTGTTGCATATTGAAACAAGTCTTTGATTTCCATTTTGTATCCTTGCTGATTTAATCTGGAGGATACTTGAATGGATTTAATGGAATCTCCGCCAAGATCGAAGAAATTATCAAGAATACTGACGTTTTCAGCGCCTAATACCGATTCCCAGGCAGAAACTAATATTTCTTCAGCTTTTGTTCGGGGAGCTTTATACTCTGCTCTGTCCTGCAGTTCGAAATCCGGAGCCGGCAGCCCTTTTTTGTTTATTTTTCCGTTAGAAGTTAAAGGCATTTCATCAAGCTCGATAAAATAAGCCGGAACCATATAACTTGCAAGGGTTTGAGACAATTGTTTCCGGAGCCGGGCTGCCGTTGTTTGCCCGCCGCTCACGTAATATGCACACAATTGTTTAAACCCGTGGACGTCCTCTCTGGCTGTAACGACAGCTTCCTTAATCACTTCTTCTTGAAGCAGTGCCGCCTCGATCTCGCCTAATTCGATACGATAGCCTCTGATTTTCACTTGTTCATCTATTCTGCCCGCATATTCAATGTTTCCGTCCGCCAGCCACTTCGCCAAATCTCCGGTCTTATACATCTTCGCTCCGGGTTCAAACGGGTCATCGACAAATTTCTCTGCCGTTAATTCGGGACGGTTCAAATATCCTCTTGCCACACCGGCGCCGCTGATATAGATCTCTCCCGGGACACCGATCGGCGCGGGTTTCATATTCTCATCAAGAACGTAAATGCTCGTATTTGCCGCAGCGGTTCCGATCGGTACTGATTCCCGCCTGTCCTTTGCGGCATCGTAACGGTAAATCATGCAGCCGACAACGGTTTCCGTCGGTCCGTACTCATTGCATATTTCAATCCGGCCTTCGAACTGTTCATGAATGCTGCGGGCTAACCGGGTGCTTAAGTTTTCCCCGCCCACAATCATTCTTCGGACAGCCGTTTGATCGGCAATGTTCATTTCTTTCAAGACCTGCAAATGGGCCGGGGTCAATTTAATGATATCCACCCTCGGGTCCCGCACAATTGATTCAAGCAGAGCTGTTTTATCCTCTCCGTCATAGACGATGATTGCATTGCCTGTGACAAGCGGCGTGAAAATAGAAGTCACCGTCAGATCAAAAGAAATTGACGAATACAATGGGAAGTTGGCTTTCTCGCCTTTTACATAAACTTCTTTCGCCCACCAAATATAATTGGTCAAGCCTCCGTGCTCGATTAGTACGCCTTTTGGCCGGCCTGTGGAACCTGACGTATAAATGACATATGCCAAATGGCTCACATCACTTATCGGAGCAAGGTCAGAGCCATCTTGGTGATAAGAACTTTCATCATCAAGTAAAACCGTGACGCCTTCATAGGCAAGCTGTTTCCTGACGTCCCGCTGCATTAAAACGATTCCGGCTTGGGAGTCATCCAGCATATACCGGATGCGGTCTTGCGGATATTCCGGATCTATAGGTACATAGGCTCCGCCTGATTTTAAAACGGCAAGGATTCCGACCACCGATTCGATGCTGTTTCTTGTGATGATGGCTACAGGCTGATCCGTCTGCACTCCTTTCGCTCTTAACGTTCGCGCCAGGCGGTTGGCCCGCTTATTGAGCTCTCCGTACGTGAGCTGCCTGTCCTTATCAATGACGGCTGCTTGATCGGGCGTACGCTGCGATTGCTCTTCAAATAATTGATGAACCGGCGTCTGCGGGAACGGCGCAGCCGTGTCGTTCAGCGTCTGCAGAAGGGCTCTTCTTTCGCCTTCCGTTAACAATTCCGCTTGATCCACCCGGATATCCGCATCTGTCACGACTTGATGCAGGATTTGCATGAAATGTTCCCGAACCCGCTCTATGCTTGCCCGCTCATACACATTTGCATTGTATTCAAAAGAGATGTTCATCTCGTCGCCCGGTATAACGGTCAAATTAAAATCGTAGTTGGTCTGTTCTTCCATTTGTACGTTGGAAATCGTGATGGATGTTCCGTTTTGGCGGCCTATACTTTCCATATACTGATCAACCGGATAATTTTCGAATATCATTAAATGTGTAATTAAATCTTGCTTTTGCGTTGTACGCGCTTGAATATCGTACAGTGGGTGCGTCTCAAATTTTTGGGACGCTACAGCCCTTTCCTGCGCCTCTTTCATAAGCTCAGCAAACGTTGTCCCGGCTTCACATCGGAACCGGACGGGAATGGTGTTAATGAATAAGCCGATCATGGTTTCCACGTTTGGAATTCCAGCGGGTCTTCCGGATACAACACTTCCAAACACAACGTCCCGGCTACGGTTATATTTCTGCAGCAAAACCGCCCATGCCGTCTGCAGCAGCGTGTTCAGCGTGACATGATGCTTGCCTGCCGTCCGCTTCATTTTCGAAGTGAGATCGGAGCTTATGTCACACGTCACTTTTTCAGGAACGTATCGTCCGTCCTCCGCTGCATGGTGATCCTTAGGAAGGCCGGTTTGCTCCTCATATCCCTCCAAGTACTGATCCCAATAAGCCGCGGCCTCTTTCGCATCTTGCCGGCCGAGCCATTCAATATATTGACTGTACGGAGTAATTGACGATTGTTCAGGCTGCTTTTGCTGAAGCAAAGCAAAGTAATTCTCGAAAATTTCTTTTGTAATCAGCGGCAGACACCAGCCGTCCATCAAAATATGGTGGAAACTCCAGATAAAACGGTATGTCTTTTCATCCGTACGAAGGATGAATAACCGCATTAACGCGCCTTTTTCTAAGTCGAACCCCCGCATCTTATCTTCTCTGGCATATTTCTGAATCATCGCTTCTTTTTGTGATTCCTTCATCTCTCGTAAGTCATTGAATTGAAAACCGATTTTTTTCGTTTTGAATATGATTTGGAGCGGCTGATCTTTCCAGCCTCTGTAAAAATTCGTGCGGAAAATATCATATTTTTGCGATAAGCCGTCCAAGCTTTTTGAAAATGAATCAATTTCCAGATCTCCATGCAGATCAAACATCGTTTGCTGAAAATAAGCACCTGAATTCGGATCAAATAAGCTGTGAAACAGCATGCCCTTCTGCATCGGCGTTAATGGATAAATATTTTCCGCTTCGCCTAATTCACGCGTCTGCTCCAAAAGCTGTTCCAGTTCGTCGATTGAGATGTCTTTTAACAGGATGTCACTTGGTGTGAGAGAAGTCTGCTGCCGGCTTACGCAATGTGCAATGACTTCTTGCAGACTTTCTTTCAACCCCCGGGCAAATTGAGCCATAGTAGATCTTTCGTATTGTTTGCTGCTGTAGCTCAGTGTCAGTGATAATGTCCCTTCGGCAATCATGCCGTTCAAATCAAGCACGGCCGTTCTCTCTTGGTTTTCGTTCATTGATAACCCTGTGGAAAAAGGCGAGATGCGTAAAGCCTGATGCTTCAGGTCTTGGTCAAATTGTCCCAAATAATTAAACGATATCTCCGGATTCAGCTGCAGGCTGTCGGCTTCCGGATGCCCGGATATATATTTGATGATGCTGTAATTCATTCCTTTGTCAGGGATGCGGCGCAGCCCTTCTTTTACGATCTTGATCCGCTGCGACAGGTTTTTTCCGGCTTCCATCCTCAGGACGACAGGGTACTGGCTTGTGAACCATCCTATCGTGCGGGAAATGTCAGCATCCGGAATAATCGGTTCTCTCCCGTGGCCTTCCAAATTCACGACAATGTCTTCCGTGCCTGTCCACTTGTGAACAGCCAGCCCTAACGAAGTCAGCAGCAGATCGTTGATATCCGTGTTGTAGGCGCGGTTCGCTTGTTTTAATAATTGCTCCGTTTCCTCTTTTGTCCATTGAATCGTCACTTCTTCGCTGTCTCTTAATAACGACCCTTCGCTGATAGTGTCCTTAGGCAATGGCTGAGGCTTTATACTTGAAAGCTCAGTCCAATACGCAATCTCCTCTTCCATATCGGTTTCCGCCGCATATTTGGACAATTGATCGGCCCAGAATGGAAACGAGTCTGTTTTTTGCGGGAGCTGGATCGTTTGTCCGCGTTCTGCCTGCTCATAACCGCTTGCAAAATCTTCGAGCAAAATACGCCAGGATACTCCGTCAATCAGCAAATGATGAATTGCAATCAGCAAATGATCTCCGTCCGGACATTGGAACAAACCGAGCTTCATCAATGGCCCTTTGTCTAATACCATGTTGCTTTGAATCTCATTCGCTTTATCGGCAATCGCTTGAGCCGGATCGGTTTCCCCTTTATAATTCATCACTTCCAGATGGAATAGTTCACTTTCATCTGTTCCTGTAATTCGCGGAGCGTATCCGTCCGGCGTTTTTTCAAAAATCATCCTCAAGGCATCGTGATGCGACGCGATCCGTTCCATCGTCCGGCGAAGCGGGCCCTCTTTAAAGCCTTCCGCCGAATATAACATGACGGCCTGATTGTAATGGTGTGCATGCGGCATTTTTTGCTCAAAAAACCAATGCTGTATCGGGGTCAGCTTGGTTCCGCCATTCACTTCTCCTTGATCAGCCACCCTGCTGACCGGTGCTACAAACTGACTGAGTTCAGCAATCGAGGGGTGTTTAAACAAATGCTTCATATCAACCTTGTATCCGGCTTGATACAATCTGGATGACACCTGAATTGATTTAATCGAATCTCCGCCAAAATCAAAGAAATTATCCAAAATTCCTATACGTTCTGCCCCTAATACTTCTTGCCAGATAGACGCCAGCAGTTCTTCTATTGTGTTCCGCGGGGCTATGTATTCGTTTTCCGCCCGCGTATTTTCGTCAGCAGCAGGCAAAGCTTTCAGATCAATCTTCCCATTGGAAGTGAGCGGAATGCGTTCCAATGGGATAAAGCGGGAGGGAATCATATAATTCGGCAGTTCCCGGGATAATTCTTCTCTGAACTGCGCAGCGGTCAAAGAAGGCTCGCCGACATAATAGGCATACAATTGTTTGGCCCCGTCTGCGTCTTCCCGCGCGACGACTGCGGCTTCACGAACGTTTTCCAGATTGAACATGGCTGCCTCTACCTCGCCGACCTCAATCCGGTAGCCGCGAATTTTCACTTGATGATCAATCCGCCCTAAATATTCGATTCTTCCATCCGGCAGCCATCTGGCGAGATCCCCTGTCTTATACATCTTTTGACCAGGGACATGCAGATGCTCCACAAATTTTTCCTCCGTCAATTCAGGCCGATTGAGGTAGCCGCGGGCCACTCCTGCTCCTCCGACATACAGCTCTCCCGGTACGCCGATCGGCTGGATTTGATGGTGCGCTCCTAAAATATAAGCTTGATGGTTGGCCACCGGGCTGCCGATTGTGATCTGTTCATCAGCGGACTGAACAGGGTGAAATGTAGATACCACGCTGTTTTCTGTCGGTCCGTATTCATTATTGATCCGAATGCGAGGCTGCAGAGAATGCAGCTTCTCAACTGTATCTGTTTCCAGCTGCTCACCGCCTACAACAACATGCTGAACATGGATGAAATCCTCTCTCTTCATCTGTTCGATCATCGTTTTCAGAAGACGGGGAGAAGTTGAAAAATGGGTAATTCTTTCTTGTTTTATGGCATTTTGAATGGCAAAAGTTTCTTTATTCTCTTCATTAGGCAAAAGGTGCAAAGTTGCTCCTGAGATGAGCGGGCCGAAGAAATTTAAAATGAACGCATCAAAAACATACGGGTACAAGACAAGCACGCGATCCGCCGGAGAATGCTTGAAAAACGACTTCTTCCACTGAAGCGAGTTCACAATGCCGCCGTGTTCAACCATGACCCCTTTCGGCTTTCCTGTTGTACCCGACGTATAAATGACATAGGCTAAATGGCTGTGTTCCGCTACTGGTGATAACAATGAGCAATCGGCATGGTATGATGTTTCATCATTCAAATCAATCACCGGGCCGTCAAAGGCGAGACTGTTTTTTAAATGTTGCTGAACAAGGAGAACGTCTGCGTCCGCATCATGAAGCAAATATTGAAGCCGCTCTTTTGGATATTCAGGATCCAGGGGCACATAAGCGCCCCCTGCCTTCCAAACAGCTATAATGGATACGATCATCTCTAATGAACGATCAGCGAGAATGGCGACTAACGTATCGGGTTGAACCCCGCAATTACGCAATGTTCTTGCCAAACGGCTCGCCTTCTCATTCAGTTCCCTGTACGTCAAATGGTCGTTTTTAAACTTGACGGCCGCATGCTCAGGCGTTCTTTCTGCCTGCTCTTCAAATAATTGATAGACTGTTCTGCTCCCGGAGAAATCTCTGACGGTGTCGTTAAAATCAAACAATAGCTTCTGTTTTTCCGCTTCCGGTAAGATCTCTGCCGTATGGATCGCGGCTTGAGGCTGAAACAGGATCACAGACAGCAGCTGATCCAAATGGGATACAATTTGATTGATATAGCGCTCATCGTACAGATTGCCGTTATAAAAAAGCTTCAAATGAATCCCGTTGTTCTCCAAATCAAAGTGAAACAGCGTATCGGTTGCAGTATCTTCTTTACATTGCAAGGAATGAATTTCGTTGAGCGAAACGACGGTATGAATCAAAGGCATATGCTCGTCATTGTATTGCACGCTCAGATGCCGGGCCATTTTTCTAAACGGCAGGTTTTGATTTTTCAGAGAATCATTAACGGCTTCTTTCAGCTGCCCGAATACGGTTTTAAATGTGCTCTCGTTTGAAAGCGTATTTTTTAAGAGGACAATGTTGTTAACGGCTGACTGGCCGGCTTTTTGCTTCGATACCGTTGGAATGCCAAGAATCAGGCTCGTTCGATCCGTATATTTATATAACAAGCACTCAATACCCGCCAATAAAATCAGATAGGCCGCCATATCGGAATGATTCGCCATTGTCATGATTCTTTGAGATACTTCCGGAGATAAGGAACGGCAGATGCATTTTTCCTGGTAGCCGGTACGGGCCAACGACGCTTTATCCGCTGCTTTAAAGTAAGGGAATGCGCTTAGACCGTCTTCTTCATCAAACAGGTTTTCCCAGTACGTTTCTTGAGTTTTAAATACCGACATTGGAGCACCTCATTTTATATATTTTAAAGAAATAATGCTTTTCCCTAAAAGTTCAATTGAATAGAATCAAGCGCGTTCTCTTCTTCCTCATTGCTGCCGCTCAATCCGATATGTTCGATTAGAATGCTTGGCTGTTCCAAAATCGCCGATAGGATGTGTAAGTAGTCGTTTGATAAAACCTCGATTCTGCTTTTCTTAAACAGTTTTTTCGAATATTCAAACAGTCCGTGATAGTTGTCGCGGTCCGCCTGAATCGACAAGGTCAAATCGAATTTGGCAACCGGATGATGAAATGGATACGGCTTGAGTTGAAGGGAATCGAAAGTCAATTCAGCATGATCAAGATTTTGCAGCACAAACATCGTATCGAATAAAGGATTGCGGCTTGAATCTTTTGGAAGATGCAGATGCTGAATTAATTCTTCCAACGGATAGTCTTGATTTTTATAGGCGTTCAGCATGTTTTCTTTTACTTCGTTTAAATAGGCATCAAATGTTTTACGGCCCGCCGGGTGATTGCGAATGACTAACGTATTGACGAACATTCCCACGACCGGCTCTACATCCAGATGAGTCCGCCCGGCAGATGGCGTTCCTACGATAATATCTTCTTGTCCGCTGTATTTGGATAAAAGAATCGTATAGGCTGCCAATAAAATCATATACAGTGTTGCTCCTGTGTCTTCTTCCATTTGGCTTAAACGCTGTTTCAAGTGTTCGGGTATAAGAAATTCAAATGATTCGCCTTCGTAATCGCGTATGGCAGGTCGCTCATAATCCGCAGGAATATCCAGTACAGGAATATCACCGTGAAACTGATCCAGCCAATACGCTTTCTGGCTCTTGATGTTCCGTTTCTGAATGTCCGATTGCTGCCAAACTGCAAAGTCTTTATATTGAATAGAGAGCGGGTCCGGTTCGTTCCCCTCGTAGATTCGGCTTAAATCTTTCATCAGAATATTGACGGACACGCCGTCAGAAATGATATGATGCATATCAACCACAAGCACGTGCCGCGCAGGTTCAATTTCAATCAGTCCGGCCCGCATCAGCGGCGGCTTGGCTAAGTCAAACGCTTTGATGAAATCAAGCACACGGTTTTCCGCTTCTTCTTCGCTTGCTTGAATTCGTTCTATCGTAAAGTCGACGTTCTGATGAATACGCTGTGCCGGCTCGCCTTCATATAAATCAAAGCTGGTACGCAACGCTTCATGACGCGCGATTAATTTTCGGAAAGCGGCGTTTAACCGTTCGGGATCGATCGTCCCTTCCACTTTCATGGCACCCGTCATATTGTAAGTCAGCTCGCCGCCTTCTGTGTGACTTAATAAATACATCCGCCTCTGAGCTGAAGAAACCGGATAATATGGCATTTCCTTTGCAGCCGGAATCGGTACATATCGATTTTTGTCCATGTGTAACGCCTTGTCAGCCAATTGTTCAATGGTAGGAAACTTGAATATGTCTTTGAGAGACAGATTCACATCCAGCTCTTTGTGAATTCTGGCGGCTAAGGCTGCCGCTCGGATGGAGTTGCCTCCGAGATCAAAGAAATTATGTTTGATCCCCGCATGGCTTATTCCGAGCACTTCCTTCCATAAATCTGTAAGTTTGGACTCCGTCTCATTACCCGGCGGAACATATTCAGCTGTCTGCTGCAGACTCGCTTCTGGTGCAGGCAGTGCCTTACGGTTTATTTTCCCGTTGGATGTTAACGGCATATGCTCCAGACGGACAAAATAGGACGGAACCATGTAGTCCGGAAGCTTCGATGACAATTGTTCCCTAAGCTGCGCAGCCGCTATAGGCTTGTCGCTTACGTAATACGCGCATAATTGTTTTAAGCCGTCTTCTTCTTCTTTCACTGTTACCGCGGCTTTTTGCACCGCTTCCGCGTTATGCATCGCTGCTTCAATTTCACCAAGCTCGATTCGGTGTCCCCTGATTTTGACTTGTTCATCAACGCGCCCAATATATACAAGATTTCCGTCCTTCAATCGCTTAGCCAAATCCCCTGATTTGTACATTTTCGCTCCCGGGACATACGGGTTTTCAACAAATTTCTCTTCCGTTAAATCCGGGCGGTTCCAATACCCTCTGGCAACACCCGGTCCGCTGATATATATTTCGCCGATTACCCCGATCGGAACCAGGTTTCTGCTTGCATCGGCCACATAAATATCCGTGTTGAGAGCAGGAGTGCCGATCGGTACAAATTCCCGCTTGTCCCGTTCTGCGTCGAAGTGATAAATCATACATCCGACGACAGCTTCCGTCGGTCCGTATTCATTGAAAATGTCCAGCCGGCCTTTAAACTGCTCGCTGACACTTTTGGCCAGACGGGTGCTTAAATTTTCTCCGCCGACAATCATTTTCCGTATGGCGGTGCCGCCAGCGATATTCATCTCCTTGATGACGTGCAGATGTGCCGGGGTCAATTTGATCATGTCTATTCTTGAGTCCCGCATAATCTCAGAAAGCACAGCGCTTTTGTCTTCGCCGTCAAAGACAATGATGGTATTTCCCGTAACCAGCGGTGTAAATATCGAGGTCACAGTCAGATCGAAAGAGATGGAAGAGTATAATGGAAAGTTGGTTTTCTCACCTCTTACATAAACCTCTTTCGCCCACCAAATATAATCAGCCAGCCCCTGATGCTCAATGAGTACACCTTTTGGATTTCCCGTCGAACCTGACGTATAGATCATGTAGGCCAAATCATGCGCATCGCTGTCCGATTCAAGATTCGAGTGCTCCTCATGGTATGAGTTTTCCTCATCCAAAAGCACAATGTCACCATCATACGGTAATTGATCCAGCAGGCTGCGCTGTGTCAACACAACCTCCGCTCTTGAATCTCTCAGCATATATTGGATCCGATCTTCCGGATATTCAGGATCAATGGGCACGTATGCGCCGCCGGCTTTCAGAACAGCCAAAATTCCGACAATCAGCTCGATCCGATGCGGGCAGATGATGGCAACGAATTGATCCGCTTGTACGCCTTTTGTCCGTAACGTCCGCGCCAATCGGTTCGCCCGTTCATTGAGCTGTCTGTACGTATACCGCTCATTGCCAAAAATAACGGCTTCATGATCGGGACTCTGTTCCGCCTGCATTTCAAACCACCGATATACCGTTTCCTTATGCGGATACGGCGTCTTTGTGCCATTACACTCCGTCAGCAGTTGATGCCGTTCGGTTTCAGACAGCATAGGAACAGAAGACAATGTCATCTCCGGCTGCTCAGCAAGGCTGTTTAAAATGGCGGTATAGTGTCTGGTGATCTGTTCAATGGTGTCTTTTGTGAATCGTCCCGGTTTATAATCAAAATGCATCTCTATCTGTTGACCGGCATCTTCGATCGTGAGCATCAAATCATATAAAGAGACCCCTGGATTTCGTTCTTTCACTTTAAATGTACATTCATTGTGCCGGATTTCATGAAATTCAATGTTTTGAAACACAAACATCGTATTAAACAGAGACTTTCCGGTTGTTTCCCGCTGTACATTTAATTTCTCCACAAGCCGGTCGAATGGATAGTCTTGGTTTTCGAAAGCGTCAAGCGTCTGCCGCTTTACTTCTTCCAGATAATCCGTAAACGTTCTATTGGCGTGCGGCTTCGTCCGGATTCCAATGGTTTGTATGAAAATACCGATGATCTTTTCGATATCCGGATGATTTCTTCCTGAAGCAGGCGTGCCTACGACAATGTCTTCTTGTCCCGTATATTTATGAAGCAGCACATTATAGGCGGCCAGAAGCACCGTATAGAGAGTCGTTTCCGCCTTTTGCGCCAAATCTTGAAGCGAACGGATGACATCCGGCTGTAAGGAGCATGTCACACGCTGTCCCTCAGAAGACCGTTCTGCCGCTATTGAACCGTCTGTCGGCAGGTCGAGAATGGGAATTTCGTCTTGAAATTGTTCCAGCCAATATGTCTCCTGCCGCTTCATGGCATCCTCATTCAGCCGTTGGTTTTGCCATTCTGCGAAATCTTTATATTCAAATTCAATGTCCGGTAATGGTTTCTGATGATATAAAGCCAGCAATTCATTTGTAAGGATGTTGACGGAATAACCGTCCGAAATGATATGATGCATATCGATGAGCAGTTCGGCCTGCTCGTTTTCAATCTTGATCAGCTCCGCACGAACTAACGGAGCTTGGTCCAGGCGGAACGGTTTTACAAACCGGTCTGAATAGGCATCAAATTCATCCCGGCTCATTGTCCGGACATGAACGTTAAAATCAACTTCGTTTTCAAGTTTCTGAACGATATCGCCATCTATAATGTCGAAATACGTGCGAAACGCTTCGTGCCGCTGCATCACTTGTTGAAGAGATGAGATCAGGGCTTGCTCATCGTACTTCCCTGTTATTGATATGTGGCCGAACATATTTTGCGCCAGCTGATCCGTTTCCAGCTGGTGCAGGAAATATACTCTTTGCTGTGCCGGCGATGTCGGGTAATACGCTTTTTTCTCGGCAGCCTTCATTGGGAGGTGCACGACTTTCGTTTCGTTCTGAATGAAACGTGCTAATTCCTTAACAGTCTGGTGATTGAAAAATTGTCCAATGGAAACCTTTTGATGAAATGTCTTCTGAACTTTGGAAAGCATAAGCGTTGCCTGGAGTGAGTTTCCTCCCAGAGCCAGGAAGCGATCTGATCTGCCAACCCGTTCAAGGCCGAAAAGTTCCTCCCAAATCCGCGCCAGCTGCCGTTCCGTTTCATTTACCGGCGCCTCATAGGCTTCAGTAAAATTTGCCGTATTGCTTCCTATTGAAGAGATCCGCTTCTGGTGTTCGGCGTAAAGTGCTTGTAAATCATGCTGTTCTTCATCGGAAAACATCATCATGGCGTCAAGAGGGATTGAATCTCCCTCAACCATTTTTTGCAGCAATTTTGTAAAACCCGCTCCCCACTTTTTCATGATTTCCGGACTGACGACGTTCGTATTAAAGTCGAAATCAAGAACATATTCTTGATGCGCGTCTGTTATGTTCAGAAATAAATCGTATAGGGTGCATTTTACCGGGTATGCAACGGGCTCCGCCTCCGCCTTTCCGAAATGCAGCTTTCGAAAAGGCCTGTCTAAATTAAAGATAATACGCATATCCGGCACTTGATCGTGCGGAAGCTCTCTGGCCACCAGTGTCATCGGGACGGCTTGGTGCCGCATTGCAAGATTCACGCTTTCTTTCATACTGCCAAGATAACCGGATAAAGTGCTTTCTGAAGAAGACGTGTTCTTCACCGGAATCATATTGACGCAATTTCCAATCAGATCATGCTGTTTCATATGCGATTGACCTGCTGCGGGGACCCCGATCACAAGGCCTGACTGTTTGGTAAGCTGATGCAGAAAAAGATGAAATGCACCCAGCATCGTCACAAATACGCTATTTTTCATCTGAATGCTTAATGACCTTAAAGCCTCGCTCAATGGCCGTCCAAGCCTGACGGTACACCGGTCTCCCTCATACCCGTTCGGATAACGGACAGAATCTGTGCTTGGCAGAATTGGCTGCTGTATCGGTTCAGAGAAATGACGCCGCCAATAACGGACCCCTTCTTCATAATGGCCGCTGTCAATCTGTGCCTGCTGCCAGTCTAAGTATTGGCGAAACGAAACATCTGCCTCTTTCGGCGAAATCGGTTTTCCTTGTACGATTGCCGCGTAGTTGCTCTCCAGTTCTTGAACAAAAACGGCGATTGACCATCCATCGGCAATGATATGATGGAACGTGAGCACAATCAGATGTTCATTGTGAGCCGATGTAAGCACATGGATTCTAAACAAAGGTTTTTGTTCATGGAAATGAAACGGCCGCTTGGCATCTTCTGTCAGCCATTTTTGGATTTCCGGCTCCCGATGTTCATGCGGGTGACCGGTAAAATCAATGACAGGTATTTCTATATTCATCCGTTCCTGCACTTGCTGTACCTCGTCATCGGGATGAATCACCGTACGTAAAGCTTCATGACGGTCAACGATATGCCGGACGGCTTGTTTTAATGATGTATACTGCAGTTCGCCCTTCACTTTCAGCATAATGGACTGGTTTAAAGCGGCGGAAGCTTCATTCCCGTAATGGGATGCCATAACCAACTGCTTTTGTTCAGGTGAAAGCTCGCGCGTCCCGGACTTTTTACGGCCTCCGCCATCAGGGGAATCCGGGCCTTCCGGAATAAATCCGCCTCGGCGAAGATCCTCCACCGTGTCTTTCACCGCTTGAATAATATTTTCGATATCATCCGCGGTATGCGCCGCAGACAAGAAGCAGTTGCGTCCCTCCCATACATAGACCCCTTTATAGTTGAGATGGTAAAAGAACAAGTCATTATCAAGCGATGAGACAAACCGGAATAAAGAACCGAATCGAACCATGCGGATAGGCACTTGCGCTTGTTCGAAGCAGCGATTCAGCTCATCGACCAGGTAGGCTGTTTTTTGATTAAGCTGCTCATACAGATGTTCTCCTTCGGTTTGTAAATGGCGAAGGACGGCTAATGACATCCTCATGGTAAGCGGGTGGGTATTGAAGGTGCCGGCCACAAACGTGCGTTTCGCCTCGTCTTGCGGGTAGGAATCGTCCCCATACTGCCAGGTACCCCCGTCGATCGCATTCATGAACTCAGCTTTTCCGGCAACTACCCCTAACGGCTGTCCGCCGCCGATGATTTTTCCGTAGGTCACTAAATCAGCCTGAATGCCGAACCATTCCTGTGCGCCGCCAAGACCGATCCGAAATCCGGTAATAATTTCATCCATAATCAGAGCTGTTCCGGATTGCTGCGTGATCGCCCGCAATTCTTTCAAAAATGCCTGCGGCTGCAAATCCGGTCTGCGGCTTTGTACCGGTTCCACCAGTACGGCTGCCAATTCATCACCAAGACTGCGGATCACGTCCAGCGAATCGGGATTGTTGTAATGTAAAATAATCAAATCATCCATAAAGCTCTGCAGTATGCCCGGAGCCAGCGGATTCGCAGACGCAGCCCCGCCTTTTGTGCCGGCAACCCCTAATACGCCGTCAAACGTGCCGTGATAAGATCCGGAGAACGCCACGACTTTCTTTCTTCCTGTTGCCGCCCGCGCCAAACGCAGGGCAACCATGACGGCCTCTGTTCCTGAATTATAGAAAGCGACCCTTTCCACTCCGGTACATGTGCGGATCCGGTCGGCAACTTCACCGGCGACATCTGACATCGGGCCGAGCGGAGGCAATGATGAACGGGTTGAATCATCGATAACCTGTGTAATAAAGGAAGGATGATGCCCGAAAAGGTTAACCCCGAATCCCATGGTGATATCGATATATTCATTTCCGTCAATATCCCACATTTTAGAACCGTCAGAACGTTCGGCGATAATCGGGTATACGATTTCCTTCCAATACGAACGGAAGCTGGACAAATTGCGGTTGTTTGCATGAGCAAATCGGGTGTTGTCCGTATATTGTTTGGAACCTTTCGTTTTATCGGCGTATTTCTTGATGAAATCTTCTAAGTATTGTTTTTGCCGTGCGGTATAGTGTCCCTGATCATTCAGGTTCTGAGGCTGAAAAGGAACATAGGGTTTCGCTTCTTGAGCCGCTTTCTTTTCTGCAGTGACGGTCGGAGGCCCCTGCTCGACAGAAGGAATTGATTTCTTTTGCGCTTTAGCGTATTCTTTCTCATCGGAATGATGTCCGCTGTTTCTCAACAAATTAAAACTATTTAATTGAGCTTGCAAGGTATCCTGAATTAATTGATTCTGAGAAGCGATTATTTTTTCGAGCATATGCTCTTGATGACCTTCTCTGCGATCCGATTCAGACTGCGCTTCTGAAATGACCTGTATTTCCTGCGCCGGAACATTCTCTTGAGGGGGAGCGGATGCAAAGGACGATGGAACGGTCTCAGCCAAGTAATCTATGACACTTTGAAGGTTGTTCATCGTATCAAAAAAACGATCCATCGGGATGTCTACCCCAAATTCGTCCGCAATGGCTTTTTTGACCTGTGACAGCATGATAGAATCCATTCCGAGCCCGATAAAATGAGCATTCAGATCGAGTTCCTCCGCTCTGATCCCTGAAGCGTTGCTGATTACAGTTTTCAGGAAGGATTCAATGTGCGCTTTCGATTGATTGATATTCAATGCTGCTCCTCCTTTCTTTTCGCCCTCGTTTAAGCGCAATTGGTCAGCTTCAGCCCAGCATCGGCTCCGTTCAAACGGATACAGGGGCAATGGCGTCTTTTGTACAGTTTCACCGGAATAAAGCGCGCGCCAATCGATAACGGCTCCTTGCACAAATAATTCGGCTGCGCGATTCAGCCATGTGATCCGTTCATCTTGCGTACGTAAACGCTGCTTAATCAGAGCGGCTGCTTGTTGATTCAGCTCTTCTTTATGAGCAGGCAGCATTTCCTTCATATTCTTGTAACCGATGTATACACCGGGAAGGTTTCTGTCTCCCTGAATCAGGCGGGTCAGCTTATCCGATAGTTCTTGTTTACCGGATACAATCATGGCAATGCCATGATCCAAATGAGCCCTGCCCGTACTTGCTGTATAGCAAATGGACTTTAATGAAGCTTGGCTGTCATCCGATACATATTGCCGGTACTGCTGTGCGAGTTCATAGAGTGATTTTTCAGTATGAGCGGATAAAACAAATAGGTGCGGCCCATGTTCATCCTCGGGTGCATACTCACTTTGAGAAATATATTCTTCCAATACCACATGAGCGTTCGTTCCGCTAAAACCGAACGAGCTGATTCCGCCTCGCAGCGGCTCATCACCGGATGTGAACGCTGCAGCTTCCTGATTCACATAAAATGGTGATGAGTGAAAATGAATGAGCGGATTAGGTTCATTAAAGTGCACTAACGGCGGATTTTTCTTGTGATTCAGCATGAGGACAGATTTGATCAGCCCGACGATGCCTGCCGCTTCAAACAAATGACCGATGTTCGATTTAACAGAACCAATCGCACAAAATTGTTTTTTTGCCGTATACTTTTCAAACGCTTTACAAAGCCCGTTAAATTCAACCGGATCGCCGAGCTTCGTTCCGGTGCCATGCGCTTCGATGAAAGACAGTGTTTCAGGAGCAATGCCCGCGTCTTTCCAGGCCGTCTCAATGACCTCAGTCTGAGCTGCCGGATTCGGTGCTGTAATCCCGGCGGTTGTTCCGTCTTGATTCATCGCGCTTCCCTTGATTACGCCGTAAATATGGTCTCCGTCGCGAACAGCATCCTGCAAAGGTTTTAGCAGGACTGCGGCCGCGCCTTCACCTGTGCCCGTGCCGTCTGAATCTTTGCTGAACGTTTTGGTGTATCCGTCCGAAGATTCCATATCAAGCCCGATACAGATCGGCAAGATCGATGTTCGGATACCTCCGGCAAGAGCCATTTCACAATCGCCGGATATTAAAGATTTGCATGCCATATGAACGGCGGCAAGCGATGAGGAGCATGCCGTATCCACTGTGACCGCCGGCCCTTTTAAATTTAAGAAATAAGCGATTCGGCTGGCTAGCACGGAAGGGAGATTGCCCACGATATATTGATGAAGTTCCTCCGGATAATTCGCAGAAAGGAGACGTTCATAATCGTAGCCCACCTTCGAGTACCCCGCATATACCCCGACACGGCTCCCGTTCATGCTGCCGCCGGCATAGCCCGCATCTTCAATCGCATGCCATGCAGACTGCAAAAACAGTCTTTGGTTAGGGTCCATAAACTGAGCCGTTTTAGGAGCTAAACCGAAGAACGAATAATCAAAGCGGTCGATTTCATCTAAATAGCCGCCCTTCACAAACTGACTCTCATTGAACTCGCTTTGGATGGACTTTAAATAATCCGCCGCATCTTTCAGCCGGGATTCGGGGTATTCTCGAATGCTGTGCTCACCTTTTTCAAGCAGATTCCAAAAATCACTTTTCGTTGACGCTCCCGGGACATTGAGCGACATTCCGATAATGGCGATATCTTTCGGTGTCACATGGCTTGGTTTCGCTGCCGCGTCCTGTTTGATTTCAGCCCGGCTTTCAGACAGATATGCCGCTAAATCAGTGATAGAAGGATACGTAAAGAGATCTGAAACGGCAAGCTCGCGTCCGAATTTCTGTTCTATGCGCTCGGCAATCTGCGATAACTGTAATGAATTTGCTCCCATATCAAAATAACTGTCAGCGAGGTGAACCTTTTTCCCGTTGAGCACTTCGGAAAAGATAGACAGCAATTCCGTTTCTATCTCATGAATGGGTGTCTGTCCGGATGTTTCCGGGCTGCTCTCCAAACATTCATTGATGGCGGCAGACTCTGTTGAAAAATTCCCTGCCTCATACTGTCTGGCAAGTTCGTAGCGTTTAACCTTTCCGCTGGTTGTTTTAGGGAGTTTTCGGATCGGAAGGACTTCTTTTATGCTCCAGCCGCCCCGCTTGTACAAATGCTTTTTTATCTCTTTGACAAGCGGTGCGAATTTTTCAGGTGATTTTTTGTAAACAACAAAGAGCACGATTTCTCCGCTTTGTGTCTTTTGATCATATACACCGCAGGCGGCAACCCTTCCTAAGTCAACCTCTTCCATTTCAATCGCGACCCGTTCAATATCGTGCGGGTAGATATTTTTTCCGTTCACGAAAATAATGTCCTTTTCTCTTCCGGTTACGACTAAGTTACCACTTTCACTAATGAATCCGAGGTCTCCCGTTTTTACCCAGCCGTCAGAAGTCAGCGCTTTTTCCGTACTCTCTGGGTTGTTATAATACCCTTGCGTCACATTGTCTCCTTTGATCTGGATATGGCCGATGATTCCGTCTTCTACTCTTTCATTTGTTTCATCGGAGATCCGAAGCTGACAATAGTCAATAGGTTGTCCCACCTCGACGAATGAAGCGCAATTTTGGTCCTCTTTGCTGACTTTTACAGCTCTTTCACCAAGATTTAAATAGTCACGATGCAAATAAACGGGAACGAATTCTTTACCTATTTTAGAGAACGCTGCGCCAACCGAAGCTTCCGCTAAACCGTAAACATTCAAAATGGCGGATCTTTTCAGATTGAATGCTGCGCATCTTTTCAAAAATTCGTCACATAGCTCCGGCAATATCGGTTCTGCCCCGTTTGCGATGACCTTGATGTGGGATAAATCCCAGTCTGGTTCGTTTTTCAGAAATTTAAGGAAGTAGTTGTACCCGAAATTAGGAGATGATAGAATACTGGCTTTATGTTCATGAGCTTTTTTCATCCAAAGAATAGGTCTGCGAATAAATAATTCTGTAGGCATTAGATTTTGATTGATTCCGGTTATGAAGGGAACAAGGTGGCAGGCGATGAGCCCCATATCATGCGTTAAAGGCATCCATGATAAGAAGGAGTCTTTCGAATGAACGTGTAGGGCAGTGCCAATGGCACACGTGTTATGTATTAAGTTGTGATGCGTTAACATGACTCCTTTTGGATCTCCTGTGGATCCGGAAGAAAATTGGATAAAGGCGAGTTCATCCGCATCAGGTTCATAAAACGAAGCGGGGTAATCGTAGATTTGATCTTGAATGACGTCAGATTTTTCGTTTAATTGATGATGGAAATCCTGTAAATCGTGTTCTGCAGCGTATTTCTTTATTTTGTCCAATACTTTTTCAGAGGCAATCAGAAAGGGATGATTTAATATATTCCAAATGCGCCAGACCTTCAGCTTATGGTCATCATCTTCTCCGATACTGACCGGAACCGGGATCATTCCTCCTAATATACAAGCCCAAAAAGCAACGACAAATGATTTGTTTTCTTGGATTTGAAATACAATTTCCTGCTTCGGCTTAATGCCGAGATGCTGTAAATAGCCAAGATACCCTTGCGCCTCTTCAAACAATTGGCGATAAGAGACAACCGTCTCGTTTTTATCGGATTCGATAAAACGGATCCCGCGATCAGAGATATTGCTTCTTTCCCGAATGACATCTACTAAGGTTTGGAATTGTCTGGTATACATAGGTCCCCTCCTGGGCGCTTTATTTTAAAATCCGCAATTCTTCCCAAGCCGGAAGCTGTTTAGCTTCACAAATTAATTTGCATAAATGGATCGAATGTTCGAGTTCTTGTTCTGAAAGCACGTCTTCATGCCTTTTCATTCTCTCTTTCAGCTCTTGGATTTGCGTAAATAATGGCGTCGTCCTATTGGAATAATCCGCTGAATCCTTGTTGTAATTTCGCGCAATGACGGATTGAATCATCAATTTATTCAGTTGTTTTTTGCGTAAATGGACAATATGTTTCTTTCTTTCCGTTGAATTGGAAAGCGGGGGAACATCAGATGTCTGTCCTAAGGGATAAGGTACAATGTGATTCGTTGTTTTTCTCAGCAGACCGGCTAAGACATTGTTCGGACCCATTTCGATGACTTCTGTGACTCCATGTAAAAGCAAGTAATGCATCGATTCTGTCCATCTAACCGGCATCGTCATGTGCTGCTTGAGATGTTCGCTGATCGAATTTCCGCTGCTGTAAGGGCGCGCGGTGACATTTGAAATGATCGGCCATGCGGCATCCCGGAAGGAATACCGGTGTAATACAGTCTGGAATTGTTCGGAGGCTGATCGTATCATCGAACTGTGAAAAGGCGCACTGACATTCAAATAAGTGTATGCCGCACCCTTTTCCTCCGCCATCTTGATGACACGTTCCACAGCTTGCCGGTGTCCGGAAATCACATGCTGCTGTTCTGAATTCATGCAGGCTACATCTGCCGGAAAGTCTTCCGTCGATACTTTCGAACATATTTCCTGCAAGGTTTGGAGAGAGAGCTGTGTCACGGCGGCCATCGTCCCCTGCTGCTGGGGATCCGCATTTTGCATAAGAATTCCCCGCTCCCTTACAAGTGTAACGGCATCCTGAAAAGAAAGGGCGCCGGCACAGACAAGCGCTGAATATTCGCCTAAGCTATGGCCTGCCAGGAAGCGGGGCTTCACCCCTATTTCCTGCATATACACTTGAAAAGCAATCACACTGACCGTTAAAATAGCGGGCTGCGCGTTCATTGTCTTTGTCAATTCATTCATATCTCCGTTAAAACACAGTTTTTTTACATCCAAGGAGATCGCATCGCTCGCTTCTTCAAACAATCTCTTTGCGAGCACAAAATCATTCCAAAATTGTTTGCCCATTCCTACAAATTGAGACCCTTGTCCAGGAAATAAAAAGGCAAGATTGTTCATGAGATTCCTCCGATCATATTGAACAGGGGATACAATATCCTACAAAATATCCCTTTATCTAACATCCTAGCATGATTATAACAAATGTGTATAGAATACTTTCGGAGGAGTTATTGTTCGTTTTCACAAACGAATTAGATATATTTATTCATAAATAAAACATGGGGATTTCACCGAAAATCAGTCTTAAAGAGAGATGATGAAAGCCGGGGTGGAGCCTGTTACCGGCTCTTCTTCACTTCGGACGCGCTCTTCATGTTTCATATGTTTTAGGGCTATTGGCATTATTGTGTCAGAAATTACATATTTTCTGTTTATTGTAAAAAATCATTTGTAATCTGTGAAGGATTGTAAACTGATGGCGCTTGATTATAAATGTGGTGCAAGAGATGGATTTGGATGGGGAAAATCCGCAAGGACGAAATACGCCGCAGAACATGCGAATGACCCTGCCCGGATACCGATTGACGCAGTAAATTGGCCTTTTGACTGAACAAGGTTTTCAGGCATAAAAAAACAGCCGTTCAGAGCGGCTGTTTTTAAAAAGTATAAGAACTATTGAGCGGTATACCCGCCATCCATGACTACGGCCTGACCTGTGACCCCTTTTGCTTTGTCGCTGGCCAAAAATACGGCGTAATCAGCGATTTCCTTCACTGACAGCAGCCGTTTTTGGGGAACGAGCGGAAAGATGACGTCCTCAAGCACCCGCTCGTACGGTACATTCCTTGTTGCGGAAATGTCCTTTAACTGATTGCGGACAAGCTGAGTGTCCACATATCCCGGACAAAGCGCATTGACGGTGATGCCGTCACCCGCGCCTTCAAGTGCGCCGACTTTCGTTAAACCGATGACGCCGTGCTTGGCGCTGTTATATGCCGCTTTCCCGTGAAAACCGATCAGTCCGTTAACAGACGCCATATTAATGATTCGACCGAATTGCTGTTTTTTCATAATGGGGAATGCATGCTTCATTGCGATAAATGGCGCAGTCAGCATGAGACGAATGAGCCGTTCAAACTGTTCGGTGGGAAATTCCTCGATGGGCGCGACATGCTGAATGCCCGCATTATTCACAAGGATATCGAGACGTCCGAATTGTTTCTCGACCGTCTGCAGCATGTCGGCCACTTGCTTTTCATTTGTTACATCGCATGTGATGCTGACTGCTTCACAGCCTTTATCTTTCAGTCTTGCCGCCGCTTCTTTCCCCGCTTGTTCGTTTATATCAGATATGATGACGGCTGCTCCTTCACGGGCGAATTCTTTTGCGATTTCAAGCCCGATTCCTCCGGCTGCTCCTGTTACAACGGCTGTTTTTTCAATAAGCAATGAATGCATGACGGCACCTCCTCATTTTGGTCTGACCCCGTTTTTTAACGACTGGCTGACAGTAAAATGACCTTCTGTTTTCTCAAAGACCTCCTCCATTGTTACACCTTCCTGCAGTTCGGTGAGCGTCATACGGCCATCATGAAAATCGAATACAGCCAAATCTGTGATCAGCCGATCGACCACCTGCCTGCCGGTTAAAGGCAGCGTACATTCCGTTCTCACTTTAGATTCCCCATATTTATTAACGTGCTCCATAATGACAATAATCCGTTTTGCTCCGTGGACCAAGTCCATGGCGCCGCCCATTCCTTTGATCATTTTTCCTGGGATCATCCAGTTCGCCAAATCTCCCCGTTCGGACACTTCCATCCCGCCGAGGATCGCTACATCAATGTGGCCGCCGCGAATCATGGCAAAGGATTCGGCACTGTCAAAATACGAGGCTCCCTTTACTTCGGTGATGGTTTCTTTTCCCGCGTTGATCAGATCGGGGTCCTCCGTTCCTTCCGCCGGATAAGGCCCGATCCCGAGCAAGCCGTTTTCAGACTGAAGCAGGACGTTATAATCATTCGGTATCTCATTGGCTACAAGCGTCGGCATCCCTATCCCCAAGTTCACATTCATTCCGTCCTTAATTTCTTTTACAGCCCGTTTGATCATTCGTTTTCTGCTATCTCTCATTCTGTCAGCCTCCTTTATCATGCTTGCCGGACGGTGCGGCGTTCAATCCGTTTTTCATGAATCCCGCCGAGCAGCACGTGCTGCACAAAAATACCCGGCGTATGAATTTGATCCGGATCAAGCTCTCCGGCATCGACGATTTCTTCAGCCTCTGCAATCGTCACTTTGCCTGCCATTGCAGCGAGCGGATTGAAATTTCTCGCCGTCTTTCTGAACATCAGGTTGCCCAGAGGATCGGCTTTCCAGGCCTTTACGATGGCGGCGTTCCCTGTAATCCCTTTCTCCAGAAGATAGGTGCGTCCGTCAAATGTCTTATGTTCTTTTCCCTCGGCTACTGATGTTCCGACGCCCGCAGGTGTGTAAAACGCCGGAATGCCCGCCCCTCCCGCGCGAATTCTTTCTGCGAGCGTTCCTTGGGGCACCAATTCGACTTCCAGCTCTCCGCTTAAAAACTGCCGTTCAAAGGTTTTGTTTTCTCCCACATAGGATGCGACCATTTTTTTGATCTGCCGGTTTGCAAGCAAGAGGCCTAACCCCCAATCATCAACACCGCAGTTATTACTGACAACGGTCAAGTTTTTTACGCCGCTGTCCCTGATCGCGAGAATTAATTGTTCCGGAATGCCGCACAGGCCGAAGCCTCCTGCGATGAGGGTGTCTCCGTCCTTGATCAGTGCAGCAGCATCTTGATAAGAGTCCATCACTTTTCCTTTTCCCATATTCGTTTCCCCTTTCTGTTTTGGCTACACAAGGCCTGTCAGACTGTAAATGGCGATGATGACAAACACAGCGGCTGTTTTAATGACGGTAATGGCAAAGATATCCCTGTAGGATTGGC
This sequence comes from Bacillus sp. GW821-FHT11D08, assembly GCF_058808515.1. NCBI lineage: Bacteria > Bacillati > Bacillota > Bacilli > Caryophanales > Bacillaceae > Bacillus > Bacillus sp. GW821-FHT11D08. The sequence continues at coordinate 27,986 of NZ_JBXARS010000004.1, read as the reverse complement.
GGTGGGTCAACCCGGTGACCGCGAGCAGCGTAATGACGGCGCCATTATGCGGAAGAGTGTCCATCCCGCCGGAGGCCATCGAGATCACCCGGTGCATGACCTCCGGCGGGATGTGGAATGTATTGATTGCTTCTGTATACGCTGCTGACATCGTGCTTAAAGCGATGCCCATTCCTCCTGATGCCGATCCTGTAATCCCGGCAAGCGCAGTGGTCGTCACCGCTCCGTTGACGAGCGGATCAGTAAACGTCTGCGATATGCCGCTGCTGACCATTTTAAAGCCGGGAAGCGCCGCAATGATGCCGCCAAATCCGTATTCGGCTCCTGTATTCATCGACGCCAGCAAGGCACCCCCGATGCCCTCATTCAGTCCTTCTTTCAAATTGAAGAGGACTTTTTTCCAATCGAACAAAATCGTGGTCATGATTCCGATGAACAGTGCGAGTTCTACTGACCAGATCGCAGTGACGGAGGAAAGGTCAATCTTCCCGAACGCTTCTAAGCCGAGCGGCGCAAAATCAAATCCGTCAGGGTACCAATGCGGGAGCCACATCGTGAAGCATTTGTTCATGACTCCCACAAGGATAAGCGGAACAAAGGCGAGCACTTGCCGCGCGGGGCTGGGTTGCGGTAAAACAGGCGTATGTGTTTCATTAGCCAGACCTGACGATTCCTCTGCAGCGGAAACTTCAGATTGAAATCCAGCATAGCCTTCTCCGGCATTGGCCGCTTTTTTGCGCCGGGATTCTAAATAAATCATTCCGGCCGTAAGCACAAATGCTGCACCAATCAGTCCGAGCCAGGGAGCGGCATAAATGTTTGTTTTAAAAAAAGCGGTCGGAATGACATTTTGAATTTGCGGTGTGCCGGGAAGCGCATCCATTGTAAATGTAAAGGCGCCCAATGCAATCGTACCGGGTATCAGACGCTTGGGAATATCAGCTTTCATAAATAGGTTTTTAGCAAACGGATAAATGGCAAACACCGCTACGAAGAGACTGACGCCGCTGTACGTTAAAATCGCACCCATTAAGACGATGGCGAGAATGGCTCTTTTTGCTCCCACAAGCTTGACGATTGTTTTTGCAATCGACTCGGCGAGCCCGGATATTTCAACAACCTTGCCAAAAACGGCCCCTAAAAGAAATACGGGAAAATACAGCTTAATAAATCCTACCATCTTCTCCATAAATATATTCGAGAAGAAAGGAAGTACGAAGCTTGGATCTGTCAGGAGCACGGCAAACAGCGCACAAATCGGGGCGAATAAAATGACTGAAAAGCCCCGGTAAGCCGCAAACATCAGCATGCCTAATGCCAATAAAATAATAACAATGTCCACAAATCCCCCTCTTTTCTGCTCAATATTAGTAAGCGCTTACAAAAAATCGAGAAAATAAAGCAAAAACATGCCGGTTTTGCACAGTTTCTGAGGCTGAAAAAATGTGCATCATGGTGAATGTTCCGTTTTGGCGAAAAAGGGAGACTCTTGCTGTATTAGATTGATTGGCTGAGCAGTGAGTTTTTTTAGGGATAGTGAGATGGATCAGAGAGGATTTTTGCTTTATAAATATGTATTCTTTTTTCTTTCATTTATTTCCTGCAAGAGGAACCGATAAAATCCGGCCCTCCTGCATGGTCATTCAGCCAATGACAACCGGGAGCTCTTTGAGCGACCTAAAACCAATGAGCTTGCGGTATTCAAGGCGGTGTGCAGCCAGCCGAAGCTTAGGCATCCGCTCAAACAGTGTGAGAATTGCAATTTGTGCTTCGATGCGCGCTAATGAGGAGCCTATGCAAAAATGGGAGTTCTTTCCGAATGCAAGATGCGGGTTCGGTTTTCTTTGGATATCCATTTTGTGAGGTTGATCGAATATGCTTGGATCGCGATTGGCTGCACCTAAAAGGATATATACCTGCTCTCCTTTTTTTATGGTCTTCCCATTTATTTCGCAGTCTTCTGAGGCGGTGCGTGCCGTCAGCTGCGCGGGGCTGTCGTAGCGCAGACATTCCTCAACTGCAGTTTCAATAAGCGAGGGGTTTTCTCTCAGTGCGCTAAGCTGTTCAGGGTGTTTCAATAAAGTAAACACACCGTTGCTTATGAGGTTTACCGTCGTCTCGTGTCCGGCTATGACAAGTAAGATACATGTCGCGAGCACTTCCTCTTTTGAAAGCTGCTCCTCCATAATAAACCTGCTGATCAAGTCTTGCTGAGGGTGCGCTTTCCGCTTGTGAATCAAATCTTTGAAATATGACGTCAGCCTGCCTGCGGTGTCGCTTGCTCTGACTAACGTCTTTCTTGATCGGGTAAGATCAATGGCGTGAATGACGTCTGCCGTCCATTGTCTGAATTGATATCTCTCCTCTTTCGGCACTCCGAGTATCTCCGCAATGATAAGGCTTGCCAATGGAAAGGCAAACTCTGAAACAAGGTCCGCGGTTTTTTTGATTTGGACTTGATCCAACAAGTCATGAACCGTTTCTTTTATACAGGGGCGAAGTGATTCCGCCGTCTTTGCGGTAAATTCTTTACCGATAAGCATCCGCATCCGTTTATGGTCTGATTGATTTTTAAATAACAGCATATCGTGCTGGATATGCGATAGATTTTGATATTTCGTTGAAGCTTCCGGAAGAGGAATGCGGTTTTTAAACCGAATGTCTTTCAAAATCGCTGCCGCTTCTTTATACCCGGTGACATACCAGCCCGGATATTTTAATACGGTTCCTTTATAAACAGGATCAATGGATCGCAGTTTGTCATAAAACGGGTAAGGGTCATTCCAAAAATCCGAATCCGCATGGAGAGACGGATGTGCAATCGATAGGTCCGCCGTCATCTTATACCTCCGTATTGCAGGCGGATTGCAGGCCGGCTTTCATTTCTTCAACGGATTCGACTTCAAAACCTAAATCATGGAGCATTTGATGATCCTCTGTTTCATGCTGCCCTGCTGTCGTTAAGTAATCTCCGACGAAAATCGAATTTGCGGCGTAAAGTCCCAGCGGCTGCAGCGAACGAAGGTTGACTTCCCGGCCTCCTGAGATACGGATTTCTTTTGACGGATTGATAAAACGGAACAAGGCGAGTACTTTCAGGCAATACACCGGGTGTAATTCGCTTACCCCTTCTAACGGAGTTCCGTCAATCGCATGCAGAAAATTAACCGGGATGCTGTCGGCGTCAAGCGCTTTTAAGCTGTTCGCCATATCAATGACGTCCTGTTTCGTCTCTTTCATGCCGACGATGACACCAGAACAAGGTGACATCCCCGATTGTTTCGCCGTTTCCACTGTATTGACCCTGTCGTCATACGTGTGGGAGGTCGTAATGTTTGAGTGATTCCTTTGTGATGTATTGATGTTATGATTGTACCGGTCTACTCCTGCCTGTTTCAGCCGCTCTGCCTGTTCCGGCTTCAGCAGACCGAGACATGCGCAGATTTTTAAACCGTACGTTTCTTTAATTTCTTTGACAGCATCAACAACTTGATCTACTTCTCTGTTTGACGGTCCCCGCCCGCTGGCGACGATACAGTATGTCCCTATATTCAGGTCGTGGGCGCGTTTTGCCCCCTTTAGCAATATATGCTTATCCACCAGCCGGTAAGACTCAATCGGCGCTTTTGATATTGAAGATTGTGAACAGTACCCGCAATTTTCCGGACACAGGCCTGATTTGGCATTCATAATCATATTCAGCTTTACTTTTTTTCCGTAAAATCGTTTTCTGATATGAAAAGCGGCATGCATCAGCAATAAAAGATCCTCATCAGGACAATTTAAAATGGCCAGCGCTTCTTGATTCGTTACTTCCGCCCCGTCCAGCACTCTCTCTGCAAGATCCATCCATTGATTCATGTTTATCTCCCCATTTGTGTCAGATTCATGAAAGAGGAAACATCTATATGTTTCTCAATCATGTGTTGAATGTTTTCCGGTGAAACGTGATCCAGCTTCGGTGTGATTCCCAAAATCGGAACTTTGCATAATGTTTCAATCATGCTCGGGTTTGTCTTTTCGTCCAGCCCCGGCCGGCTCCTTACGCCGTTGATAATAATGCCGAGAACCTCTATCCCCATGTTTTTCGCATATTCAACGGTTAAATATGTGTGGTTGATGGTTCCGAGATCAGGCCTGGTGACAATCACCGCCGGCAATTCCATGGCTTTTATCAGATCACTGACTAAGTAATTTTCACCAAGCGGGACGGAAATGCCGCCTGCCCCCTCAACGATGAAACACTCATGACGATTTTTGATCTTACTCCAGTGGGCCATGACATCCGCCATGCTCACGGATTTCCCCTCAAGCATGGCGGCCGTGTACGGGGCAAGCGGCTCTTTCCATTCAAATGGCGTGATTTCTTCATGAGACAGTGCGGTTTGTGACATGTCTTTCAAGAGCGAGGTGTCACTTTCCGGATGAGTCCGCGGCACACCGCTTAAAAACGGCTTAAACACTCCGATATCCGCCTGTTTCTGCCGGAATGCCGCGGCAAGACCGCAAGAAACGATGGTTTTTCCGACGCCGGTATCTGTTCCTGTAACAAAAAAACTTCTCATTTGTTTATATTCAGCTCTTTTCTAATGGAATCAAATGCTTCTGTCAGCTCGTCTATATCCTGTAAGCTGCGATCCGCCGTAACGGTCAGCCTGATTCTGCTTTCGCCTTCCGGAACGGCGGGCGGGCGGATGGCCGGGGCGCAGATTCCCTTTTTCTCCAGCAGTGCAGCGGCTGAAACCGCTGTTTTTGCATCACCGATGATAACGGGGATAATCGGTGTATCTCCGCCTCTTACGGTAAAGCCCATATCGGCCAGACGCGTTTTTATCGTTTTGACAGACGACTGCAGCTCACGGCGCGTATCGTGCATATCTGATATGATGTCAAATGCCGTATGCGAAGCCGCACAAATTGACGGCGGGAGGGCCGTCTGAAAAATAAACGTCCGCGCCTGATTCAGCAAAAAATCAATGAAAATGTTTGATCCCGCGGCAAAACCGCCTTCCGTTCCTACAGCTTTGCTTAATGTGCCGATGACAACATCAGGACAAACACCGAAATAGTCACTGGTTCCCCCGCCGTTTTCCCCGAGTACACCGGTTGCATGCGCGTCATCTGCTATCACAAATGCCTGGTACTGCTTTGCAAGCGCCATTATGCGGTCAAGAGGCGCAATGGTGCCGTCCATGCTGAAGACGCCGTCTGTGACGATAAAGCGGCGGTTCCGAGCCTGGACGGAGGCAAGTTTTTTCTCAAGATCAGCCATATCAATATGGCGGTACACGATGGTTTCCGCTTTTGATAAACGGCAGCCGTCAACAATGCTCGCATGGTTCAGTTGATCGCTTAAAATGACATCGCCTTTTTGAGGCAGTGAGGCAAGCACGCCGATATTCGCCAAGTAACCGCTTGAAAACAATAAAGCCGCTTCCGTCTGTTTAAAGTCCGCGATTGTGTGTTCAAGTTTTTCGTGCCACACAGTATTTCCTGTCGTTAACCGTGAGCCGCCGCTTCCCGCTCCGAACCGGATCAGCGCCGTTTGCGCGGCTGTGATCAGCCGCTCATCTTTTGACAGGCCTAAATAGTCATTGGACGCCCAGGTCTGCCGCTTTTGCCCCTTGGTTTTGAGAGCGGTTTCCTGTGTTCGCAGCGTCCGATACAGCCCGTCTCTTTTCACCGCATCGAGCCTTCCGAGGAGCCATCCGTCAAAATCCACGGCCGGTCACCTCGGCTATCGCTTCTTTCATAATGGAGATCATGGCTTGTAACTGATCGGTTGTGCTGGCAAGCGGCGGCAGAAAGGCGATGACGTCTCCGAGCGGCCGTGTCAGCATACCAAGCTCTCTCATTTTTAAGGACACCTTGTATCCCATCCGCTTTTCAGGCGGATAAGGCTGTCTTGTCCCCTTATCCTGCACAAGCTCTATGCCGCACATGAAACCGAGCTGGCGGACATCGCCGACATGAGGAAGCTGCTTCAGATCATGAAGAAATTTCGCTGCCGTTTTTGATTTTTCGGCGACTTGTTCAACGATGCGCTCTGATTCGAATAAACGCAGATTTTCAATTGCCGCGGCACAGCCAAGCTGATTTCCTGTATAGGAATGGCCGTGGAAAAATGTTTTCATTTTGTCGTAGTCATCGTAGAAGGCTTCATAAATGGCTTCTGTGGCAAACGTCACAGCGATCGGCAAATAGCCTCCCGTAATGCCTTTCCCTGCCGCCATCAAGTCCGGCTGGATATTTTCATGCTCACAGGCAAACATTTTTCCGGTGCGGCCGAACCCCGTCGCCACTTCGTCAACGATCATTAACACATCATATGCCGTACACAGCTTTCGTACGCCTGCCAGAAAGCCTTCAGGCATGACGATCATGCCGGATGCGCCTTGCACCATCGATTCAATCGTAAGTGCGGCAATCTCTTCGTGATGCTTTGCAAGCAGCTGTTCGAGCGCGTGAAGGCATTCATCCCGGCACTGTACAGGGTCGCCGCTTTCAGATCTGTATACATACGGAATCGGGGCTTTGTAGCTTTCAAACATCAGCGGGCCGTACACATGGTGGAAAAGTTCTATGGAGCCGACGCTGACGGCTCCGATCGTATCGCCGTGATAGCCGTTCTGCATAGAAATAAACGTCTGTTTCTCGGGTTTCCCTATGTTTTTCCAGTATTGAAAGGCCATTTTCAGAGCGATTTCCATTGCTTCCGCTCCGCTGTCGGAGTAAAAAACGCGTGTCAGCTTTTCCGGTGTGATGCCTGTCAGCATCTCGGCAAGTTCTGTTGCGGGAACGTTCGTCATACCCAGCAAGGTCGAATGAGCGATTTTTTCAAGCTGTTTTTGAATCGCTTCATCCATTTCTTTTTTGCGGTGGCCGTGTACATTGAGCCATACTGAAGAAAAGCCGTCATAATATTCTTTGCCGCTGATGTCTTTCAGCATGATCCCGTTTCCGCTTTCAATGATTAACGGATCTTCATCGTAATCTTTCATTTGTGTGAAGGGCAGCCAAAGATGCTGTTTGCTTTTTTCAATCATTGATTGTTTCATATGTTCTCCTCCCGCTGAATGAATACAGGCTGCTTCTCTAAAAAATGGATACAGCTCTCTGTATCTATGGAGCCATCTGTAAAGAAAATCCGGCAGCCGCTTTCATCTCCGGCATTCTTCATCTTGGCAATCCGCTGATATCCCAGCTTCTTTGCGGCAACGTAGCCTGTTATGTAATCAGGGTCATCCGACCAGCACAATTCAGCAATAATCCCCGGATGTGCGCAAACTTTTGCCGCGATGGCATGTGCTTCTTTTATTCGTGAATGTTCCGGCATATTGTGAGTAAAAGCCCATTTTTGAAAATCATGTGACGGCCAATCCACTCGGGATACCCGCACACCTCTATTTCCTCTGCCGTCAATGCGTTTTCCTGCCCGGATATCAAACAGGACCGCTCCTCTTGCTTCTGCATATTCCGCAATGTTTTCGTACGCTTTCTCTATCATGTGCGGGGGAATCCCCGCCTTTTGCAGAAGCTTGCGGGCGATTGCTTGTCCTTTTTCCGGCGTGTCTGTTTGATGGAAAGCAACCGGCAAAGGGCGGATCGTTTCGATCGGTTCATTAATACTTTCAAGCTGAATCTGCATAAAATCAGGTATCCCTCTTGAGTGCGAGAAGCCTTTATGTAATAAGCCATCTACCGCTTCCTGTAAACCGCTGTAAGTGATGAGCCGTTCTCCGCCGGAAATGTGTTTTCCGCCCTGCTCATGGGGGGCGTTTCGGGAAGCTCTCATTCTGACGCTGTAATAGGTTTCTTCCCGCATATATTCCCCTCCTTTCTCTTACTTTGAAAATTAATGTTAACCAAAATAAATTTAAGGTTAACACTTATACAGAATATTAGTGCCCTTCGCGGAATATGTCAACCTAAACTATCAAACTGTTAACTTAATAAGTTTTGCAAAGTCTCATTACGTTTTCATGTTTTGTTCATATTTTAGTAATTGTTTATTCAACACTGTCCGCTAAAGTAATCCATATCAACAAATAGGACAGCGAACCGCATCTTATTATGAGGGGAGGTCACCGTTATGCTGAAAGAAAAAGTAAAGACAGCAGGCCGTTTTTGCACTGTAGGCGTCGGCAATACGCTGATCGATTTTGGTGTCTTCTTTCTTCTCGCCGCTTGTCATGTCCCCTATCTTCCGGCGCAGATCTGCTCCTATTCGGCAGGGATCATCAACAGCTATGTATGGAACCGGAAGTGGACGTTTCGTGTAAAACGCAAGGCTGACGGGAAAGAGATCATGCGATTTCTCATGATTAATCTTGCCGCGTCGGGAATCACCTTTTTGCTGCTTTACGCGTTTCAAAAAGGCGGCTGTTCGCTATTGGTGAGTAAGTTCGCCGCCACTATCGGCGGGATGATGATGAATTTTATCGGAAACCGAATCTGGGTATTTGGAGATTCGCTGAAAAACATACAGGATCAGGAGTGAAGATGAATGAGAAAAAAAGTGAGAAAAGCGGTCATTCCCGCAGCCGGTTTAGGAACGAGATTTCTGCCGGCGACAAAGGCGCAGCCGAAAGAAATGATGCCGATTGTCGACAAACCGGCCATCCAATATATTGTCGAAGAGGCCGCAGCGTCAGGAATTGAAGATATACTGATTATTACAGGGAGAAACAAACGCTCGATTGAAGATCATTTTGACCGGTCGGCGGAATTGGAATTCAATCTGCAGGAAAAAGGCAAAACGGAGACGCTGAAGGAAATGCAGCGGATTGCCGATTTGGCCAATATTCATTACATCCGTCAGAAAGAACCGCTCGGATTAGGACATGCGGTGCTGTGTGCGGAGCATTTTATCGGAGATGAGCCTTTTGCCGTTCTATTAGGTGATGATATTATGGTATCTGACACTCCCGCTCTTTCACAGCTCATAGACGTCTATAACCAACACGGCACAGAAACGGTCGGCGTACAGCCCGTCGATCCTGCTGATGTCAGCAAATATGGTATTATACAGACGGGGCGGCAGAGCGGTCATGTGTACCAGGTTGAGGATCTGATTGAGAAGCCTGCTGTTGAAAAGGCGCCCTCTCATATTGCCGTGATGGGCCGCTACATATTAACCCCTGCTATTTTTAAAACGCTGAAGACGATCGGAAGAGGCGCGGGCAACGAAATCCAATTGACAGACGCGCTGCGCGAAGTGTGCCGCACCCGAAGCATTTACGCGCGGGAGCTTGAAGGAAGCCGGTTTGATATAGGAGATAAAATCGGCTGTTTTAAGGCCGGCACGGAGATCGGGCTTCTTCGGGAAGAAATGAGACCGAAACTTTTAGCTTATTTAGAAGAGGTGTTAAAAAGAGAATCTGAAGAAATCGTGCGTTAAAAAATAATTTGTAACCATTTTGCTTGTCAATCAGTCATATAATTGGGTAAAAAGATAAAGAGGTTGTGAACAGTGTGGGCAATTTTATTAGTGAAATATTATCCTGGCTGACAAGTATGGGCTATTTAGGGATTGCGCTCGGATTAATGATCGAAATCATTCCGAGTGAAATCGTTCTGGCTTACGGAGGCTATATGGTGTCAGAAGGCACGATCAGCTTTATCGGCGCCATTGTCGCCGGTGTGATCGGGGGAACGATCGCGCAGTGCTTTATTTACTGGATCGCCCGTTATGGGGGACGGCCGTTTTTGGACAAGTACGGCAAGTACTTACTTCTGAAAAAGCATCATGTTGATGTTGCGGAAAACTGGTTTCGCCGTTACGGCGCCGGCGTTGTGTTCTCGGCGCGGTTTATCCCGGTCGTCAGACATGCGATCTCCATCCCGGCCGGCCTTGCGAAAATGCCTCTTTCCAAGTTTGTCATATTGACGACGCTTGCCATTATTCCGTGGTCTGTCATTTTCGTTTATCTCGGGTATCAGCTCGGGGGACAGTGGAAAGACGTAGACAGCTATGCCGGAATGTATACAACTCCGATCATTATATTGGCTCTCGTATTTATTGTTGTTTATTTTGTTGTGAAGAAAATGAGATCAAGACTATGAAAAAAGACTGCATAAGAGCGGCTGCGAGCCGGATCTATGCAGTCTTTTTTTTATTTATACCGGGTATACGGGGTGTTTCCGGTGTGTGAATGTCAGTTGTTTGGACATGTAAGCAGTGAGGCGTTTATTGAGTTCTTCCCGCAAGGAATCAGCAGGAACAATGCCGTCAATCACCATTTCAGAGGCAAGTCGGTAAAGGTTAATGTCTTCCTTATATTCATCACGCTTTTCTTGAATAAAAGCCGGCCTTTCTTCAGGGGCTAGCTCACTGATTTTGTTTGCGTAGACCGCATTCACCGCTGCTTCAGGACCCATTACGGCAATTTGCGCAGTCGGAAGCGCTAAACAGCAGTCCGGTTCAAAAGCAGGCCCCGCCATCGCGTATAATCCGGCACCGTAGGCTTTTCTGACGATAACGGAAAGCTTCGGAACAGTCGCTTCCGCCATTGCGGAGATCATTTTTGCGCCATGCCTGATGATGCCCGCCTGCTCAACCTTCGTTCCGATCATGAATCCGGGAATGTCTGCTAAAAACAGAAGCGGAATATGGAATGCGTCGCACAAAGCGATAAATTTTGCGGCTTTATCCGCCGAATCGAGAAATAAAACCCCGCCTTTGACACGCGGCTGATTGGCGATAATGCCGACCGGCTGTCCGTGAATCCGCGCAAGCCCCGTTATTAATTCCTGCGCAAATAACGGTTTAATCTCAAAAAATGAGTCTTCATCAATGACACGTTCAATTAAATCCATCATGTTGAACGGTGCGTTTTGATGTGCCGGGATGACATCTGAGAGCGGTTTTTCAAAAGCTTTCGGGTTCTTAGATTTGTTGACGGGCGCTTTTTCAGTATAATTTGCCGGAAAGTAGCTGAGATATGTCTGCGCCATCATGATTGCTTCCTGTTCCGTCCGGGCGAGGAGATCACCGCAGCCTGATACGGAACAATGCATACGGGCGCCGCCCATTTCTTCAAGCGATACTTTCTCGCCAATCACCATTTCTGCCATACGCGGGGAACCTAAGTACATGGATGCATTGCCCTCAACCATAATGACAATGTCGCAAAAGGCCGGAATGTAAGCGCCGCCCGCAGCGGAAGGGCCGAACAATAAACAGATTTGCGGAATGCGGCCCGACAGCTTTACTTGGTTATAAAAGATGCGGCCGGCTCCCCTTCTGCCCGGGAACATGTCGACCTGATCCGTAATTCTCGCACCTGCGGAATCGACTAAGTACAAGAGCGGACACTGAAGCTTTTCCGCCGTCTCCTGAATGCGGATGATTTTTTCCACCGTTTTCGCGCCCCACGAGCCCGCCTTTACGGTTGAGTCGTTTGCCATCACACAAACGGTTCTGCCGCCGATGGTGCCGATCCCGGTAACGACCCCGTCTGCCGGAAGTCCGTCTGACATGCACTCGGCGAAAAAAGCGTCTTCAACGGATATGCCGTCATCGAATAAAAGCTTCAGCCTGTCTCTTACAAAAAGTTTTCCCTTCTTTTCGTTGCTTGCGTGATATTTCGCGGCTCCTCCCTTTTCAATCGTTTTGCTGCGTGTCTGCCGTTCTTTTTCGTAATCCATCCGAGTCCCTCCATGTTTTATTTTCCTTTGTATTCAGGGGGTCTTTTTTCTTTAAAAGCGCGCAGGCCCTCTTCTCTGTCAAGTGTGGGGATGACTTGTTCATATGCTTTTCGTTCGATTTCGAGCCCTGTATTGAGATCTGTCTCCAGACCCTTGTTTATCGCGGATTTTGCTTGTCTGACGGCGATCGGTCCATTAGCGGCGATGCGGCCGGCCAGTGCTTTTGCTTTTTCCATAAGTTCATCGGCTTCACAAACATGCTCGATCAGCTTCATGTCTTTTCCCTCTTCGGCAGAAAGCCTTCGGCCGGTATAGATCAATTCTTTTGCCGCGCCGGGGCCGATAAGCCGGGGCAGTCTCTGCGTTCCGCCCGCTCCGGGAATGATCGCAAGCCCTGTTTCAGGAAGGCCGAGGCCCGCCCGGCTGACGGCGATTCTGATATCGCAGGCGAGGGCGAGTTCAAGGCCTCCTCCGACAGCGGTTCCGTTCAGCGCTGCAATGACCGGCTGCGGGAGAGCTTCAATGGATGCGGCCGTTTCACCGATACGCCTGACGCTTTGCTTAACTTGTTCATGATTCATCCCCGCTCTTTCTTTTAAATCAGCACCGGCGCAAAATGTGTTCCCGGTGCCGGTGAGAATGACACAACGAATGGATGGCGAGTTTTTGATGTCTTCAATCACACGCTGTAAATGATCAATCATTTCTGAAGACAGCGAGTTGGCCGCATGCGGGCGGTTCAGCGTGACCAGACCGATCGTTTCTTGACAGACGGAATACAAGACGCAATCTCCCATGGCTTCTCCTTTCTCATTTCGTTCTGAATGCCTGCAGGTTTCTGCTTGGCAGGTCTTTGCCTATTTTATCCGCGATCCAGCCGGCGGCATAAAGAAGTTTATTCATGTCCGTCCCGGTATCAATCCCCATTTGTTCGAGCATATAAATGACGTCTTCTGTGGCAGCGTTTCCTGCTGATCCAGGGGCGTACGGGCAGCCGCCAAGCCCGCCTGAGGAAGTATCAAAGGATGTGATGCCCATATCAAGAGCGGGAATGATATTCGCTAGAGCCGTTCCTCTTGTATCATGGAAATGGAGTGCGATTTTTGAGGCGGGAATTCTCGGCAAAAGGGCTTCAAGCACGGCTATGACCTGCAAGGGGTTTGCCGCGCCGATCGTGTCGCCGAGCGATATTTCATCAACACCCATTTCGAGCAGGGTGTCTGACAGGCGGATGACTTGTTCGACCGGCACGTTCTGTTCGTACGGACAGCCGAACACAGTGGACAGATAAGCTCTCGTCGCCATTTTTTCAGCTTTTGCTTCAGTAATAACCCGCCTGAGCTCTTGAACGGTCCGGTCAATCGGTTTGTTTACGTTTTTTTGGTTATGGGTTTCGCTTGCAGATAAAAATACACATGCCTGATCGATTCCGCCCTCTGCCGCATGCTCCAGTCCGATGAGGTTCGGAACGAGAGCCGCGTAGACCGTATGTTCAGATCTGGCAATGCCTTTTGCGACGTCCAGGCTGTCACGAAGAGCCGGAATCCATCTCGGAAGCACGAATGATGTCACTTCGATATAGGGAAGGCCTGTTTTTGACAGCATATTGATCCACTCAATCTTATCTTCTGTATCCACCCACGCCGATTCATTCTGCAAGCCGTCACGCGGTCCTACTTCATTGATGCGGACATGTTTCGGACAGTTCATGCTGCACCTCCCGTTTTATTGAAGTTCAATCAGGACCTCTCCTTCATCAGTGAAATCACCTTCTGATTTTTTTACTTCTTTCACCGTACCCGCTGCATCAGCGATAATCGGAATTTCCATTTTCATAGATTCCAAGATGGCCACTTCCTGTCCTTCTTCAATGACATCACCCGGTTTCACATGAATTTTCCACAGGTTTCCCGCCATTTGAATTTTTATGACGCTCATTTGGACGCCCCCTCGTTCATTGTTTGTAAAAAACCGGTTGTTGCCTCGCCCTTTTCAAACACTTCTGAATAGGCAATTTTTGTCAGCAGCGGAATGTTGGTTTTAATCCCTTCTACATGATATTCGCCAAGGGCGGTTTTCAGTTGTTCAATGGCTTGTTTTCTCGTATTCGCCGTGACGACCATTTTGGCAATCATCGGATCGTAAAACGGAGAAATGACGCTTCCCTTTTCGACGGCGCATTCGTGTCGCACTGACGGGTGTCTTAAAACGGAAAAAGACGAGATGGTACCGGGTGACGGGTAAAAGGTGACCGGATCTTCCGCATAAATCCGCACTTCTATCGCATGACCGCGGTGGTTGATATCTTTCTGCGAGAAAGGCAGCGCCTGCCCAGCGGCAATTTTCAGCTGTTCTTCCACAAGATCCAGTCCTGTAATTTCTTCTGTCACCGGATGCTCCACCTGCAGTCTTGTGTTCATCTCTAAAAAATAGATTTGTTTCTTTTGGTCGACGAGAAATTCTATTGTGCCTGCATTTTGGTAGCCGATCGATTTTGCGGCTTTAACGGCGGTTTCACCGAGTCTTTGTCTTAATTCATCGTCAACAAACGGCGACGGCGCTTCTTCTATCACTTTTTGGTGGCGCCTTTGGACTGAACAGTCACGTTCAAACAGATGAACGGTGTTGCCGAAAGAATCTGCGAGTATCTGAATTTCAATATGACGGGCATTTTCAATGACCTTTTCCATGTACATTGCGCCGTCTCCAAAAAAGGACGCGGCCCGCTTTTGATTTCCTTCGAACGCTTTGGCCAGCTCTTCTTCTGAATGTACGATCTGCATGCCGATTCCGCCTCCTCCTGCGGACGCTTTCAGCATGACCGGAAAACCGATGGCACGGGCTTCGGCTAAGGCGGAGTGAACATCGGGCAATGGCTCTGAAACACCGGGAACGATCGGGACCTTTGCTTTTTGCATCGTTTTTCGGGCTTCAATCTTGCTGCCCATCTTGGCGATGATATCACCGGGCGGACCGATAAATGTGATTTGTTCCTTCCGGCAGCGTTCGGCGAACAGGCTGTTTTCTGACAGAAGCCCGTAGCCCGGATGAATGGCGTCCGCTCCGGCGGATTTGGCGGCTTCTATGATTCTGTCGATATGTAAATAGCTTTCATTTACTCTCGATTTACCGATCGGATAGGCCTCATCAGCCGCTTTTACATGCAGCGCGTCCCGGTCGGCTTCTGAATACACAGCTGCCGAGGGGATGCCGAGACGTTTGCAGGTGCGGATAATTCGTAAGGCGATTTCTCCTCTGTTGGCAATCAGGACTTTTTTAAACAAATGTGAAGCACTCCTTTTTCATTAAGTTAACTTGAGCTCTTCAATCGTTTTTTCCCGCAGCTTGAATTTCTGAATTTTTCCTGAGGCTGTCATTGGATATTCATCTGTAAACAAAACGTACCTGGGGACTTTATAGCGGGCGATATGTTCTTTGCAAAAGGTTCTGATGTCTTCTGCGGAACCGGTTTGTCCGTCTTTGAGCCTGATCCACGCCGCGGCCTCTTCTCCGTATTTCGGATCAGGAACGCCGACGACCTGAACGTCTGCTACCGCGGGATGCCGATATAACATTTCCTCAATCTCGCGCGGATAGATATTTTCGCCGCCCCTAATCAGCATGTCTTTCAGACGGCCCGTGATTTTGCAGTACCCGTCCTCGTCCATGACCGCCAAATCACCGGTATGCAGCCAGCCGTCTTTGTCTATCGCTTCTTCGGTCGCTTCTTGATTTTTATAATAGCCTTTCATAACATGATATCCGCGGGTGCAGAGCTCTCCTTGTTCGCCCCTGGCGGCTTCTCCGGATGTTCCGGGCCGAACGATTCTGACTTCGATATGGGGAAGCGCGCGCCCCGCTGTTTCCACTCTTCTTTCAAACGGATCATCTGTTCTTGTCTGCGTAATGACAGGTGATGCTTCGGTCTGTCCGTAGGCAATTGTAATGTCGGTCATCCCCATTTTGCCGATCACTTCTCTCATGACTTCCGCCGGGCATGGCGAGCCTGCCATAATCCCGGTTCGGACGTGGGAAAGATCATATTCAGAAAAACGGCTGTCATTTAGGAGGGCGATAAACATCGTCGGTACACCGTGCAGAGCCGTGCAGGCTTCTTGCTCCACCGTTTTCAGAACGGCCGGCGGAGAAAACTGTTCGATCGGAATCATCGCCGCACCCGCGGAAACACATGCCAGCACGCCGAGCACGCACCCAAAGCAGTGGAAAAACGGCACGGGAATACATAAACGGTCACATGAAGTAAGCTTCATGCATTCTGCGATATTGGCCGCGTTATTTACGATATTAAAATGTGAGAGCATGACGCCTTTCGGAAATCCGGTCGTACCTGATGTATATTGCATATGGATGCAATCATCCTTTTTCAGGCTGTCCATCCTTCCGTCAAGCGCCGCATCCGTTACAGCTTCGGCATCCTTCAGCAAAGAATCCCAACGGTGCATCCCGGGCGGGCTTTTATCACCGATATATAACACCGTCCGTAAAAAGGGGTAACGTTTCGAACGCAGCCTGCCGCGCTCACAAGTTTTCAGCTCCGGAATCAGCTTATTCACCATCTCAACATAAGATGTCTGCCGGTAGGAATCCATGATTATCAGGGCCGAGACGTCTGAATGTGCCAGCAGATAATCGAGCTCTGCGATTTGAAAATTGGTATTAATGGTGACCAGAACGGCGCCGATTTTCGCCGTTGCAAATTGCGCCGCGAGCCATTCCGGAATGTTGGATGCCCATATGGCAACATGATCTCCTTTTTCAACTCCCAGCTTCATCAGCCCTTTTGCGGTTTGCCGGCATAACCGGTCAAACTCGGCATACGTATAACGAAGGCCGCGCTCAGGGTAAACAACCGCTTCACGATCCGGAAAAAGCTCCGCGGTCCGCTCAAGCAGCTTTCCGGCTGTTAAATGGATAAGTTCAGCCATATGACCTGCCCCCCTTCCATCCCTGTCTTAGTAAACGTTTTCATTTCACTTCAAAAGCTGTCTTGCGATGACCATTCTTTGAATTTCTGACGTTCCTTCGCCAATCTCCATCAGCTTTGCGTCACGAAGCATACGTTCGACACCGCATTCCTTCATATAACCGGAACCGCCATGAATTTGGATGGCCTGAAGGCATGTTCTGACGGCCATTTCTGAAGCATAAAGCTTGGCGAATGCAGCTTCTTTCGTAAATGGCAGGTTTTGATCCTTCAGCCATGCCGCTTTAAGCACCATCTGTCTGGCAAGGTCAATTTCCATCGCCATATCGGCCAGCTTAAATTGAATGGCTTGAAATGACGATATCGGACTGCCGAACTGCTTGCGTTCCTTCGCATATGACAGCGATGCCTCCAGTGCGCCTTGAGCGATACCGACAGCCAGTGCCGCAATCGAGATCCGCCCGCCGTCTAATGTATATAAAAATTGTTTAAAACCTTTTTCAGGATCACCGAGCAGGTTATCGGCAGGCACCCTGACATCCTCCAGCACAAGTTCGGCCGTATCCGACCCTCTCACACCCATCTTGTCGTACGGATTTGTGATCGTAAATCCCGGTGTGTCTGTCGGGACGATGAGAGCTGAAATGATCGGTTTTCCGGCGGAGTTCTTTCCCGTAACGGCGGTGACAATGACCGTGCGGGCGTAATTTGCGTTTGTGATCCAGCATTTCTCTCCGTTTATCACATAGTCATCGCCCTTTTTCTCGGCTTTTGTCTGGGTTCCGCCGGCATCGGAACCGGCATTCGGCTCTGTCAGCCCGAATGATCCGAGCGCTTTTCCCGAAGCAAGCGGAATAAGATGTTCTTGCTTTTGTTGGTCAGTACCGAAATAGTATAATGGGCTTGCGCCGAGTGACACGGCCGCCGCGTAGCTCAGCCCCGTGCTGCCGCAGGCTTTTCCGATTTCTTCGACCGCTGCTGCATATGAAATGGTGTCACCGCCCGCCCCGCCGTATTCTTCCGGAAACGGAATTCCGAGCAGCCCGAGTTCGCCTATTTTTTTAAATGTGTCTATCGGGAAGACGGCCGATTGATCAACCTCATGGGCTTTCGGGGCAATTTCATTTTTGGCGAAATCTCTGACCATTTCGCGCACCATCTGCTGTTCTTTTGTCAGTTGAAAATTCATTAACCTTCCTCCTTCTGCTGCTTTCTACATTTTATTAATGGGGGTCTTTATTCATTCCATCCAAATAAAGTCTGAACATTCGGACTCATCCGCTGCAAAAAAACTGACAGCGCCGCAACTGTCAGTTTTTTTAATAATGGCTATTTAATTGTCCGTTTTGCGGAGGGACGGCTCTCATGGTGAAGCCTGTCAACGGAAGTAACGAAATAGGTGCAGGCTTCTTTCGCCCGAATATCAGTATCTGAAAATGTCTGCGTCCGTGACGATGTTTTTCTGACTGTATCCACTAAATAAGGCTGCTTTCCCTTTTCTGCGCGGTAAATGGCGTAATAAGCCGTTTTTTTACCGTTGGATTTCGCATCTTCGATATAGAGTGTATGGCCGGAAGCATTCTTCTCCGCCCGTTTGACAGCCGGTTTTTTTAAAGCGGAATGTCCGAGCCAAGGCATCTCGGGAATTAATGCGGGCCGGCTGTACATGTCTTTGATCAAACGGTTTTTTACATCGAGCGGATTACGGTTTAAATCCTTTAAACTGAAATGCATGCTGCCTTTTATCCATGCTGATCCCCTGTTTAGAGTAATCTGCCTTCCGTATTCCCCCGGGTCGGCCCAGGCCGGATCAGCGTTGTTGTTGATTTTATAAGCTGCCTGCCCGATATATAAATGCACCGGCCGATTGTTCACTTCTTTTCCCCACCAATCCGCTAAGACGTCATATGCCGCCGCTTTAAATCCGATGCTCCAGTAAATTTGCGGTGCGATGTAATCAATGTATCCTTTTTGGATCCATTCTCTCGTATCAGCATATAAATCATCATAGTTCCGCACCCCTGCGGCCGTTTCGGAGCCTGTCGGGTCATCTGCGGCATTTCTCCATACGCCGAACGGGCTGATTCCGAATTTGACATAAGGTTTTTCTCGTTTGATGGTTTGGTTGATTTCTTTTACAAGCCGGTTGACGTTATCCCTGCGCCAGTCATCAACTGATGCAAAGTGAGCTTTTCCGTACCGTTCGTATTCCGCCTGATCGGGGAATTCCTGTCCGGCAATTTTATAAGGATAAAAATAATCATCCATATGAACCGCATCAATGTCATAACGGCTGACCACCTCTTTGATTCCATCCGTTATAAATTGTCTTACTTCCGGAATGCCCGGATTATAGTACAGCTGTTTTCCGTATGCAGCGACCCAGTCCGGATGCGAACGCGCGGGATGATCATCTGAAAGCGCATTCAAATTTGTGTGATTCATCGTGATCCGGTAAGGATTGAACCAAGCGTGAAATTCAAGATTCCGTTTATGTGTCTCTTCAACTAAAAAAGCAAGCGGATCGTAGCCGGGATTTTTGCCTTGTGTTCCTGTCAGATACTCTGACCAAGGCCCGTAATCTGATGGATAAAAAGCATCAGCCGCAGGCTTAATTTGGACGATAACGGCGTTCATTCCCATCTCCTGAACGTCATCCAGCAGCTTGCTGTATTCTCTTTTTTGCTCTTCCGGTGACAGCCCTTTTTTAGAGGGCCAGTCGATATTGGTGACAGACGCGATCCATACGGCTCTCATTTCTCTCTCCGGCTGAGTGCCGCTTGCTTGTGCGGATGCTGAGAATGTAAAGATGCCGGCTGTCAGTACAACGGCCAAAAACCATATCATGCTAAAACGGCAGCTTTTCATGTTTTTCCCCCTCTCTGCTTTACGGTATTCCGAAGCATTCCGGGCGGTGAATCAGAAAGCCTGCTTTGCTCCTCTCAGCCTAAAAAGGAAAGAAAAAAGTCCTAAAGCGAATCAAAACGCTTCAGGACTTTTTATGTTTCATAGCGGCGAGCACGTCAATGACCTTCGTTCCGACGCCGACACACGTTTCAAGAATGGCCTGTGCTCCGGCGATGGACAAAATGAAAATAACCGGATGTGCATAGCGGGGCCAGACCAAGTAGCAGATGCCGATCAATATGGCGCACCAGACGCCCGCACACCAATAACATTGCAGCATATAACCGAATGCGGAGGAAGGGACTTTTTTTTGGACGGCGCGCCCGTTTTGATCGACGGTTTTTTCTTGCTTTATAAAGGGTTTTCTTATGAATTCCGTAATCTTATCAAATACGATCAAATGGGTCAGCCGGTAGCTGGCAAGAATGATCATTACATACGTAAGCCAAGATAGGTTCGTCATGTCAAAGCCTCCAAAAAAACTGGTTTGATTCCCCTATCTTGCCCTCTGTCATACTGAACCATTCTGCCGGATGTTACAGATTCCGCGCCAAGCGTCTTCCGCTGTTTGCAATGATGTCCAGTATGACCTCAGCATTCTGCTGTGCAAAGGCGGGTTCAAACATATCTTTATGGGCGCCCCCGCCTTGATATTCCTGATAGAGTCCCGTTGTGGCGCCTTCCCATTTCATCGGCTCGGTCTTATCACTGTGCTCTTCCTTTATGCCGGCCTCGATAAAATGGAGGTTTGCCGCGATTTGGCCGTCATTTATCAGTTCCGCCCAGTACGTTTGATAGCGCTCTGTTTTTCGGATGACCGCTTCCCTGACGGCTTCCGGGACATTTTCGGCTGTTGCGTTTGTTGGCTGCGGCGGCAATGTGTCAAGCTTTCTGTACGCGTCTGCGATAATGACGTCGCTGATTTCTAAGCCGCGCTTTTCCATCGCTTTTGCCGCCTCGAATGCCGTATTGCCGCCTGCCGAATATCCGAAGAGTATATAAGGGCCTTCCGGCTGGATTTCCAGCATTTTATCAATGTATTGTTCCATTCTGCTGTCTTCTTCAATAAAGTTAAAACCGTACACAGCAGCCCGTCCATTTAATGCCGCCGCAAGATCTTTAAAGAAAATGCCGAAACCTGAGATAGGCGGAAAACAGAAAAGATTGCGGCCTTTCGACTGGTTCAGTCTGCTGATATGCTGCTCTGCAGCTTCTGTCAGTGTGTTTGAATACAGCTTTTCAGCCAATTGTTCAATTGTCGGATATTCAAATATCATTTCAATCGGCACATCCATCTGCTGCCTGGTCTTCAGCTGATGAATCACTTGCAATGCTTTCAAAGAATGGCCGCCCAGCTCAAAGAAGTCATCCTGTATGCCCAGCTCCCTGTAGCCGAGGATCGGCGTCCAAATGTCGATCAGCTCACGCTCTACCCAGTTTCGTGGCGGAACGGCTTTTGATGACGTTTTTTTCCGTTCTGGCGCAGGCAGCCCGCGACGGTCCACTTTGCCGTTTGCGGTAAGCGGCATACGGTCAAGCTTCATCACATACTGAGGAATCATATAGTCGGGAAGCGACCTGGCCAACAGGGATCGAATGGCTCTTTCTTCAACATGTGCGCCTGTATAATACGCACAAAGGATTGCTTCTTGTCCTTCTTTTGCTACGATGACTGCCGATTCCCTGATTCCATCGATTTCAGTCAAGCGTGCTTCGATTTCGGCCGGCTCGATCCGCTTCCCGCGAATCTTGAATTGACGGTCGATACGGCTGATGTATCCGATGCTTCCATCAGGCAGCCAGTGTGCCAAGTCGCCTGTTTTGTAGATCTTTTCTTCAGGATGAACCGGGTGGCTGACAAATGCTTCACTTGTTAAGTCAGGCCTGTTTAAATAGCCTTTGGCAACCCCGTCACCGCCGACACAAAGCTCACCGGGCACGCCGATCGGCGCAAGTCCGCCATTTTTATCAATGATATACGCGGTTGAATTGCTGATCGGTTTTCCGATCGGGATCGGCTGAGAAAAATCGTGCCTGATTTCGTAAAAGGTGGAAAACGTCGTATTTTCCGTCGGTCCGTATATGTTATAAAGGCTGAGATTCGGACAGCGGTGTCTGACCTTATTGATGAGCGCCGGGGACAATGCTTCTCCGCCGACATATAAGGTGTGCAACCCAGAAAACATCTCCGGATCTGCCTGGGCGAACTGGTTAAAGAGCGCCGTCGTCAAAAACAGAATCGTAATACGGTTGGAAGAAAGATAATTGCCGAACCTCTCAGGGGCAAGCATTGTCGAGCGGTCAACCACATGAAGACATGCTCCGTTCAAAAGCGCTCCGAAGATTTCAAACGTCACTGCATCAAAACCGATGGACCCTGTCAGAATGAGACGGTCCGACATGCCAGCCGACGTGTAATTGCTGTTTGACACGAGCGATACGACGTTTCGGTTGGAAATCATCACGCCCTTCGGTTTTCCTGTTGAACCGGATGTATACATAATATAGGCAAGGTCATCAGGTGCTGTATCGGTATTCAGTTTTCCCGCATCAGGTGTTTGTTTTTCAGCTGCAGCCGGGATAGAGATGATGTGAGAAAAGTCAATGTCAGTCTCAATTCCTTTTTGTACCGTTAACAGCTGTGCTCCGCTCTCAGTGAGCATATCGGCGATCCTGTCGGTTGGCAGTTCTGCATCAAGAGGAAGGTACGTCCCTCCCGCTTTCAATACAGCGAGAACAGCGATGACAAATTCCGGTGAGCGTTCGGCCAGAATCCCGGCAATTCCCTTTGGCGCCAGACCGTTTTCCAGCAGGGTGCGGGCGAATGCAGTTGACCGTTCATCGAGCTCCCGGTACGTCATCGTCAGCCCGCCGGCGTGAAGCGCCTGATGGTCCGGGGTTTTCTTCACCTGTCGGCTGAACAGGCTGATGATGCTTTCATTTCTTTCATAAGTTGTTTTCGTGTCATTAAATTCGCCGATTATTCTTGATTTTTCCTTTTGTCCGAGCATCGGAAGCCGATCAGCGGGAACATCGGGATTGAAGGCGGCGCCGCGCAGAGCTTCTTCCAAGTGTCCTTTTACGCTCTCTATCCATACTTCATCATAAACGTTCGCATTGTAGCTGAATTTGATGAGCAGCTCATCGCCAGGCGCTATGATGAGGTTAAAATCGTAGCCCGATTGTTCCGAAACGTTGACATTCCCGATCCGGAACGGTGCATCCGATTCCTTTTCCGCGTCTTTCATCTGCTGCTGAATCGGATAATTTTCAAACACGATAATATGGTCGATTAAATCCTGTTTCAGCTCAGTCTGCGATTGGATGTCAGCAAGCGGATGATAGCTGAACGCCTCTGAATCAAGCATTTCTTTCTGCAAGCGGCCCAGCAGTTCTCTAAAGCTTTCGTCACCCGTTTTAATGCGTACCGGAACGGTATTGATAAACAACCCGATCATGCTTTCCACGCCGTCAATGACGGAAGGCCGCCCTGATACGACGGCGCCGAATACGGCATCGTCCGTCCGGTTGTAGCGCTGCAGCATCAGGCCCCATACAGTCTGCATAAGAACCGCGAGCGTAGCGCCCTCTTCTTTGGCGATGGTTTTCAGCTTGTCCGTCAGGTTTTGATCTATAGAAAACAGCAGCTCTTCCTTGCGGTAGCCTTTTTCCTGGGGACGGGCCGATATTTTCGGGAGTCCTGAGGGTGTCTCGCAGCCTGCTAAATATCCTTTCCAATACTCAGAAGCCGCGTCTTTGTCCTGATCAGTCAGCCATGTAATATAAGTGCTGTAAGGCTTTGCGGGTGCCAGTGTGACGGGTGAGCCTGATTCAATCGCCCGGTACATATGCATGAATTCCTGAAGGACGATGCCGAGGCACCAGCCGTCCATAAGGATGTGATGGTGGCTCCAGACGCATACATATTTTTCGTCAGCCGTTTTAAACAAAGAAACACGCATCAGCATATCCTTTTGCAAGTCAAAGCCTTTTAAGCGGTCACGTTCCTTAAATCGCTGTAAATAGATGCTCTGTTCCGCTTCGTCCAAATGTGTAAGATCTTCGCGGTACAGCCGGAATTCCCGCTCACGCAGCACAACTTGGCGGGGGCCGTTCAGCTGAGCGACATGAGGTAAAAAAACCGTTCTGAAAATATCGTGGCGGCTGATGACAGACTGTACGCTTTGCTCAAACAATTCCGGACGAAGCCGGCCTTTTATGGTGAAGACGGATTGCTCGATATATGCAGCCCCCTCCTTTTGCAGAAAGGAATGAAAAAGCATTCCTTCCTGCATTCGGCTGAGGGGATAAATATTTTGGATATTTTTTGTTTTGTCCATGTGTTCCTCCCGCTCGGTTTAGTGGAAGCTGAGTAAGTCGGCAATATCCTGCAATGCTTCCTCAGTCAGCTCCCGATCATCAAAGTCACTGACGGTCTTCTCCGTATCGGTTTTGCTGAGGCAGTGTTCCGACAGTTTCAGGAGATAATACCGGCAGCTTTCGGACAGCCGTTCGATCGTATCTTGCCGGAAGCGCTCCGTTTCATAGGAAATACTGACGGTCATCCGGCCTTTTGCCGCAATCGCGCTGATTTCAAGTGACTGCTCCCGTTTCCATGTATCTGTCACATCATCTCCGCCTCCCAAAGGAGAAAACTGAAACGCGTCAGGCTGTTCCGTTTCTGCCGGGTTCCCGCCGGGCGCATCGAATTGTCCGAGATAATTAAAGCTGATCTCCGGTGCTTTCCCGAAAGTCATCCCGGCAAGCTTCGGCGGTGTTAAATATTTGAGGACGCCGTATCCGTTCCCTTTATCCGGAATGCGCCGCAATGTGTCTTTGACGGTTTTCAATGTGCGAATTTCATATTCTTCAAGAGGTTCATAAGCTCCGCTCCGGAAAAGCACCGGGTAAATGGAAGTGAACCACCCCACTGTCCTGCTGATGTCCGCACCTGCCTGCTCCGATTGGCGTCCGTGTCCTTCAAGGGCGATTTTCAAAGCGTGCCGCGGCGACCACTTTTGAATGGCAAGCACGGCGGAAGCCAAAAGCACATCTTGCGTATCCGTATTGTAGGCGCTGTGTACATCTTTCAACAGGGCGTCCGTTTCACTTTCTGTCAGAGTGAAGGATACCGTGTTCCGTTTTTTTGCAGGAGTTTGAGATAAATCTGCCTGTTCGTAAGGAAGACTTTCTGTTTCATAGTGTTCAATCTCCCGCCAATACTCCGCCTGCTGAAGAAGCTGTTTACTTTCGGCATAATCGGCCAGCTGCTCCGTATATGTTTTGAATGACATGGTTTTCTGAGGGAGTTTGATTTCCTGTCCAGAGATGGCCTGTTCATAAGCAGAAGCCAAGTCTTCCAATAAAATCCGCCATGATATCCCGTCGACAGCGAGATGATGGACCGTCAGAAACAAGTAATCTTCTGCTTCAGAGCGGAACAGCCCCGCCTGTACCAGCGGCCCGTTCTCTAAATCCATGTTTCTCTGAAGCTCTGCGACGCGGCGTTTTACAAAACGTTCCTTCTCATGCTCATCGCCTTCCATTTCTAATATGGTCAGGCTGTAAAGCTGCTCATCTGCGAGGTCAGCCGGTCTGTTGAAGAGGAGAAGACCTTTCTCTTCGTCTTTTATGCAGACAAGGCGCAAGGCATCATGATGTACGGTAATGGCTTTTAACGTTTTCCTCAGAGCCCCTTCATCTATTGAATTTGCTCTCGTCAGCATGACGGACTGGTTAAAATGATTTGCTTCCTTCATGTCTTGTGTGAAGAACCATTTGTGAATCGGCGACCACTTCACTTCTCCTTCTGCAGGAGCTTGGCTGACCGGCTGCCGCTCTGTACGGACATAAGGCGCCAGCTCCCTAATTGTCGGCCGGCTGAAAATATCTTTTACGGCGATCTGTTTTCCTGCCTGATGTAATCGGGCTGATACTTGCAGGGCTTTGATGGAATCGCCGCCCAGTTCAAAAAATGATTGATCCGCGGCAATGTTTTCAGTTCCGAGCACTTCGCTCCAAATCGCGGAAAGCTCTTTTTCCATGTCGCTTTCAGGCTCGGTAAATGCCCGTCCGGTGTGCGCTTTTTTCCGCGGCTCAGGAAGCGCACGGCGGTCAAGCTTCCCGTTCGGTGTGACAGGCAGGGCTTCAAGTGTTTCAAAGAACGCCGGCACCATATAAGCGGGCATTTCATTTCTGAGCGCCTGCTGCACGGTTTCACTTTCTGTTCCTTCTTCTGTCACGATATAAGCGCATAGTTCCGTTTGGCCTGCTGATGCGGGCAGAGCGGTGACGGCTGCTTCTTTGACACCTTTTATGCCTGTTAAGGCGGATTCAATTTCTTTCAGTTCCACCCGGTAGCCTCTGATTTTGACTTGCTCGTCCATTCGGCCGATATATTGCAGCGTGCCGTCCGGCAGCCATTTTGCCAGGTCGCCCGTGCGGTACATGCGCCGGTTCTTCTGGAACGGGTCTTGGACAAAGGCTCGGGCCGTTTGCTTAGGAAGATTGCGGTACCCTCTTGCAAGGCCGGAACCCGAAATGCAAAGTTCTCCCGTTACACCGATCGGCTGCGGATGATCTCCGTTTAAAATATAAACGTGTGAATGCTCAATCGGACGGCCGATCGTGATGTTCTCACTTTGTTCTATATGTCTTGCCGCTGTAGTGGCGACGCTGTTTTCCGTCGGGCCGTACTCATTGGCAAGCTCCGTGTGTGGACAAACTGATAAACTGCGGCTGATAATGTTTTGGTCGACGGCTTCTCCGGCTAATGTGACAATTCTGAGAGACTCTGCATCCCCCGGCTCCAGTACGTCAAGCAGTGTACGGTACAGTACGGGAACAATGATCATGTGAGTGATGCGGTAAGATGCAAGATAGTGTTTAATAGCAAGAATATCTCTTGCTTCATCTTCGGCTAAAACGGCCGCTTTCGCACCGGAAATCAGCGGTGTGAACATGCTTGTTACAAACCCGTCAAATGAAAATGAAAAGAGCTGAAGAATCGTATCTTTCTCATTCAGATCATAAAATCCGCTTCGCCATTGAAGGGTTTGGCTGACGGATCGATGTTCGACCATAACCCCTTTCGGCCTGCCTGTCGTTCCCGATGTATAAATGATGTAAGCCAAATCTTCCGGTGCTGATAATGACTGGACCGGCGAAGCATCCTGTTCTTGGATATCCTCCAGTGCGAGCACTTCACCGTTAAAACGATCAGGCACTTGTTCTATCGCACCGTGTGCGGTAAGGAGAAGCGCTGTGCCGCTGTCTGAGATGATATATTGCTTGCGTTCCTCCGGATATTCAGGATCTATCGGGACGTAGGCTCCTCCGGCTTTCCAAACCCCGAAGACTGCCGCTACTTGTTCCGGCGATCTTGGTATCACAATGCCGACGGCTGCATCAGGTCCGATCTGCCGTTTTTGCAGGGCTCTGGCGATTTTATTCGACCAGTCATCTAATTCTTTGTATGTGATCAATGTTTCCCCGCTGATAAGGGCCGCGGCATCAGGTGTTTTTCGCGCCTGGGTGATGAACAGTTCATGAACTGTTTTTTCAGGCAGCTGTTGATCCGTCATGCCGTTAAAGTCCGAAAGAATCCGGTTCCGTTCCGGAGCAGTCAGCATGCTGATCGCTTGTAAAGAAGTTTCCGGTTCACGGACAATGTGTTCAAGCATCGTCATAAAGTGGGAAGCCCAGCGCTGCATCGTTTCTTTCCGGAATAAAGACGCCGCATATTCAAACAGAAAATGAATCTGTCCCCCGCCTTCAGAAGCCTGCAGAGTGACATCAAATTTGGAAACCGGACGGGACACGTCCGCATTCTGAATATGCAAACCGTCCAACAGCAGTTCCTCATGCTCTATATTCTGGACGACAAGCATGGCGTCAAACAGCGGATTGCGGCTTGTGTCCCGCTGCACCCCGAGCCGTTCCACCAGCTCTTCAAACGGGTAGTCCTGATGCTCATACGCTTCAAGCGCCGCCTGGCGGACTTCCGCCAAGTAATCGGTAAACCGTTTGTCTCCTTTCGGCTCCGTTCTGATGGCCAGCGTGTTGACGAACATGCCGAGAATCGGTTCAAGGTCTTTGTGCGGACGCCCGGCAATCGGCGAGCCGACGATGATGTCTTCCTGCCCGCTCAATCTCGCGAGTAACGTATTGTACGCGGCGAGAAGCACCATATACAAAGTGGAGCCGTGATCCCGGGCGATGCGGTGAAGGCCGGATGCCGTTTCAGCGTCAAGCGTGCACGATACGCTGCCGCCCGCAAAGCTTCTGACAGCCGGACGGGGCTTGTCAGCCGGAAGCTCAAGCACCGGAAGCTCTCCTTCAAGCCGCTTCAGCCAATAGGCTTCCTGCTTCTGGTACCCTTCTTTCTCCTGAAATGACCGCTGCCAGACGGCATAGTCTTTATATTGAAGGCGCATCGGCGCAAGCGAACGGCCTGCGTACAGCTCGCCGAATTCTTTAATCAAGG